>CALNGU010000013.1 GCA_939800445.1 uncultured Bacteroidaceae bacterium
CATCCATTATGCCGTGTTCCTTATCTACAATGCGCATATCACCTATTCCCATAGCCATACGGATTCCATATGTTTGGAATAGTTTTTTCTTTTTTGATTCTGCGACAGGGAACGACTTAATGCAACTCTTGATAATTAGGGCAGCTCTAAAGCCATCCTTGGTCGATGGCAACAGGCACTCCATATAATCCCCTTTTATTAGTCTGCCCCAAAATCCGGGAAATCTCTTTTCAAGAATGGAAAATAAATCTTCTATTCTCTGTTTTAACGCAATGGTTTCCTCTATGCACAAAGATGTGGAAGAAACAATATCGGCAGAAATAGCTGCATACATAGATTGACTCTAATTGATTGCCATGAACGCAAAAGTACAAATAATATTTCTACCTGTCAGGGGATTTATAAGTTAAATGACTTATAATGGTCAGACATAAGCAATTCAACTTATTATAACACCATCGTATGCCACCGCCCGCGCCACGCCGCCTAATTGGTCTTCTTGTAGCTCACTATCGCCCAGGCATAGAAGACAACGGCGAATGCCATCATGACCAGCAGGTTGGGAAGCAGGTAGGCGAAGTCGGAACCTTTCATATAGACCGTGCGCATCACCTCTATGAAATAGCGGAACGGGTTGAACATCGTGACGACCTGCGCCCACCCCGGCATACTGGCGATGGGGGTGAACAGGCCGCTCATGAGAATCAGCACGAGGATGAAAAACAACATGACGAACATTGATTGCTGCATCGTCGCCGAATAGTTGGAGATGATCAGCCCCAAACCCGACATGAGGAAGATGAAGATGATGCTGGCAAGATAGATCATCGCCACGCTCCCGACCGGCACGATGCCATAGACGAGCCAGGCGAGAGCCATGCCGATGGTCAGTTCGAGAAGCCCGATGACCCAGTAGGGGATGAGCTTCCCAAGGATGAAGACGACACGCGGCACGGGGCTGACGTTCATCTGCTCGATAGTGCCGGTCTCTTTCTCCCCCACGATGTTGAGGCAGGGCAGGAAACCGCAGATGAGCACGAGGATTATGGAGATGAGCGCGGGCACCATGAACTGCTTGTAGTCAAGGTAGGGGTTATATTTGTAGACGACCGACACCGGCCCCGCGTCACCCATGACAAGGCTCGTCATGTAGGATGCGCCGAGCGACCCCTTCATCCCGTCGGTGGCGTTGGCGGTGATGGCGAGACCAGGCCTGCCGCCCTCGGCAAGCGCGGATGCATAGCCACGGGGAATCTCGACGATCATGTCAGCCCGCCCGGCCTCGACCTCGGCGAGTGCCTGCGAGTAGGACTGCCCGTCGCCGGTGACGATGAAGTATTCGGACGCGTCCATCCTCTCGACCAGCCGCCGCGAGGGAGTGCTGAAGTCGTTGTCAACCACCTCGACACGGACATCAGTGACCTCCATCGTCGCCGCCCACGGCAGGAGCAACAGCAACATACAGGGGAAGATGACGATGAGGCGCGGGATGAAAGCGTTGCGCGCTATCTGTTTGAATTCCTTTTCCAGCAGGTATCTGAGCATGGCGCACCCTCCCTATTCAAGACGTTGTTTGAGCAATTTCCCGCTGGCGGCAAGGAGCAAAGCGGCCATGCCGAGCAGGATGAAGAAGTCACGTGCCACCACGGCGAACCCCGCACCCTCGATCATGACGTGGCGCACGGCATCGATGTACCACCGTGCAGGGATGATGCACGAAATCCATTGCAGGAACTCGGGCATACTCTCCAACGGGAATATCATCCCCGACAGGAGCATCGTGGGCATCATCAGCCCCATGCCCGAGACGAGCATGGCCGCCACCTGGCTCGATGTCAGGCATGAGATGAGCAACCCCAGTGCCAAAGTGACGAGGATGAACACCAGCGAGACACCGAACAACAACCACAGGCTGCCGTTGACAGGCACCTTGAGCACGGTGACTGACAGCAAAAGGATGGTCAGCAGGTTGACAAACGACAGGATGAAGTAGGGGACGGCCTTGGCGACCAGTATGGTGGCAGTCCCCACGGGCGAGGCAAGCAGGGGTTCCATCGTGCCGGTCTCCTTCTCCCTCACGATGGAGATGGATGTCATCATCGCGCACAGCAGCATCAGGATGAGGCCCATCACGCCCGGCACGAAGTTGAACGCGCTCTTCATCTGCGGGTTGTGCAGCATCTTGACCTTGATGTCGGCGGCAGCGGCCGTGGGCGCAATCCCCGTCTTGCCGGCAAGCGACATCGACACCACCGACGAGAGATAGCCGGCACGCGACAACGCGGCGTTGGGGTCGGTGGCATCGGCTATGATTTGCGCCGAGGCGTCGCCCTTGACAAGGCGTGCGGCGAAGTGGTCGGGCAGGAGGATGGCGATGTCGGTCTCGCCCCGGCCGAACATCTCATCGACCCCGGCGTGCGAGCGTCTGAACGCCACGACATCAAAGTAGCTGCTCGCATCGACATCATCGGCGAGCCGCATGACAGACGTGTCCACCGTGGGGCTGAAGATGGCCACACGCACGTCCTTGACATCGGTGGATATGGCAAAGCCGAAAAGGATGATCTGCAGCACGGGTATGCCCAGCAGTATCAGCATCGTGCGCTTGTCGCGCAGGATGTGCAGGAACTCCTTCTTGACGAATTGCAGAAAACGCCTCATACCACCGCCTCCAGAGCATCAGAACTTCACCTCGCCGAACATCCCCAGCTTGAGGTAGCCGTCGTTCCTCACCCTCACCTTGACGGCATAGACGAGGTTGGCACGCTCGTCGTCGGTAAGTATCGTCTTGGGCGTGAACTCCGACTGCTGCGAAATCCACGACACGCGGCCGCCATACTCCCTGCGACGCCCGTCGCCATAGTCGGCGAAGAGACGCACGCTGTCCCCCAGCTGCACGTCAAAGAGCTGCGCCGAGGTGAGGTAGGCACGCAACTCCAGCACCGTCAGGTCGGCGACCTTGAAAAGCGGCTTGCCGACGGTCGCCATCTCGCCGCATTCGGCATACTGCTCCAGCACCGTGCCGTTGACAGGCGAGGCGATGAGGGACTTGGCAATCTGGTCCTCGACCTGCAACACCTGCAGGCGGATGGACGACGACTGGTTGTCGATGCTCGCGTTGCCCCGCGTCAGCGACGACAGCTGCGCGGCGAGCTGGTCCTCAAGCACGTTGACCAGCGACGCGGCATCGTCCAATTGCTTCTGCGTCGCCGCGTCGTCGGCCAGCAACCTCTCGACCCTCTGCAACTCGTGCCGCGCCGTGGCGAGCTGCTGCCTGGTGGCCGCTATCTGCTTGTCCACGTCGTTTTTGCCCGCATCGAGCGACTCCGCGCTGGCGATGAGCTGGAGCTTCCGCAAGTGCAGTTGCACGGTGTCAACCGCACCGATGACTTCACCGGCACGGACGGTCGTGCCCTCCTCGATGTCAAGTGCGGTCAGGCGGCCGTTGGCCTCGGCCGAGACCGTCACCTCCGTCGCCTCAAACGTGCCAGTGGCATCAAAGTCGTCGTCCCCCCCGCCGCACGACACGAGCGCGGCCATCGCCGCAAATGCCGCCGCGACCGTGATTCTCAGCCTCCCGCCTGCGGTCATGCCGCGCACGGGACTGTGTGGTTGCTTGTTGTGGTCCATACGTCGTAAGCTATATGTCTATACCGCAAAAATAACTTTTACAGCCGCACGCCGCTAACAGGAGGGGCACAAAATCGCACCACCCCGCACAAAACTTGCACCCCGCCAGGCACAAACTTGCAAGAGGTCAGACGAGAAACAAAAACAAAACTTCTGTTTATATATTCAGAAGTTTTGAATATTAAAACAAAACTTTTGTTTTTACTTATCGTCTGACGACAATAGAGTTTTCCCCAGACATAATGCGGCTTCACGCCTGGCGGGGCGCAAATCAGCGTCCGACGCGCCCGGGGTTGCGCCATGCCTGCGGGGAAAAGAAAGCCGGGACGCGGAGGCGTCCCGGCGGTGGGAGGATTGGGGGGTGGGCTATTAAAAGGTCATATTGAATTCTGAAGACACAAAACCAGATATGACATAACGTCCATCGCTGTTTTTCTCCACTTCGACATATGTGAAATTAAGCCAATCGTTTTCGGGGGCATTCGGGCGATAGGTCACGAGGAATTGGTTTTCATCGGAGAGTTGCTCCACCTCCACTGTCTCAAGTGAAATGTACTCGAAATCCCGAGCGCTGATAAGCAAGTCATATCCACTGATGACCCCATCGGTGTATGTTAACACGTACTCATAGTGACTGCGTGCATATTCACTCAAATATTTATTCCTCAAATCGCTCAACTTGGACTCAAGATCCTTAGGATACTGGCAATACCAATAGAGGTATGCGTCATAGAATGTCTCCACAAATTCCTTTGCCGAGCTTGTGTCGTCAACCTGCGGCACTTCTTCATCCTTGGGCGCAATCATTTCGTCGCCCCAGCGGTCGTCTGGGGAGACGTAGGTAATCTTAAAACTTTCATCCACCATTTCTGCCTTTAAGTTTGCAATCGCTTTTCCGCCAAGGCCGTCATTCCATACAGTACGATACCATCCTCCACCCAGATTTTCCACCTTTTCTGGTAATTGGGCATCATACGGTACACCACCAAAGAGGGCATCAAATCCCGTACTGTTAAGTTTCTCATTTAATCCCGGTGTGAGATACTTCTTCAGAACTATACCCGGTTTCACCTGTCTCGCCCACACATTATTATCAAGAGAGGCTTCACTTAAAGCCTTATAGAACTCTGCCACCTGCCCACTCAAGTCCTCCTCTTGCTGTTTGCACGAAAAAAGCCCCGCCACGACCAACAGGGGGATGATGATACGTTTCATACGCGAATGTTTATGGTTTCGCCCCCAAAGTTAGTCGTGGCGTGACTTTTCGTTCACGCCGGGCTTGGTCCAAGATGGTCCAAGCCTGCCGTTTGTGCTTACTTCACAAACTTGATGTCCTTGCCGCCGACCTTAGCGACATAGACGCCGTCGGGCAATGCGGCCACCGACACGGCCGACACGCCGTCGAGGCGTGCAAGGCGGACGCCGTTGACATCATATATCTCGACGCTTGCGGCATCGCCGGCGTAGAGTGTCTCGGCCGCGCTGTCATAGTAGGCAGCCGCCCCGGCGACAGCCTCGATGTCCGAGAGATCAGTGACCTCGACTGTCAGCACGGTGGGTTCGGTGATTGCGCCGATGTAGTTGTAGTCGGCATCGCCGTCCTCATGCTCCAGCTCGACCGGGGTGTCGTTGACGCTGAGCCCGACCTTGATGTTGTTGTTTTCAGGGTCGATGTTGGTGATTGTGATTTGGTATTCCTCGCCTTCCCTCAAGTCGGTCTCGCCTGTGAGGTCTTCATCGGCCGTGAAGACATAGACATCCACGAGTTCAGCCCCGTCGCCTGTCACTGTCCAGCTCAAGGGGTAGTAGTTGATGATGTCGGCATTGACGACGATGCTGGTGGCATCCTCGACCGTGCCGGTGTAGGTGAAGTTGCCCGTCTCGGGGTCGAGTGTGAGCTCCTGCTCGCGGTCATTGATGGTCAAGGTCAGCTCGATCGGGTCGGTGGCGTTGGCCATGTCAACGCTGACGGTGTACTCGGTGTCCATGTTGACCAGCGCGCCGCTCTCCACCTCGCCGTCAGCCGTCGAGACAGTCACTGCCACCTGGTCGGCAGCGTCGCCAGTGACCTGGTAGCTGATGCCATAGCTCACGGGGTAGATCATGATGTTGAAGTCGTAGGCGATGCCGTTCCTCAACTCGCTGTGCAGGTCGTTGAAGACCTTTGATGCCCAGTCGTCAGAGTAGGGGTTGGGGGCCATGTAGACCACCCTCATGCGGTAAGAGCCGGGCTGTGTGCCATCGGGCACTGAGAATGTCCTCGACCAGCCGTCCTCGATGCTGCCGTTGGGGTCGCCAAAGTTGTTGTCGCCGTTGCCGTTGCCTACGCCCTCGTAAACCTCGCCCTCATCATCGAAGTCGAAGTCGTTGTTCCAGTCGATGAACGCTGCCTGGCGTGTCCACACGAGCTCCGGTTCGCAAGTCTCCGTCCTGCCGCTGTGCTCGTAGATGATGTTCTGGTTGTAGGTTTTGAACTTCAACGTGAACGCCTCAACGCCTTGGTCCATCATGATGGGCAGCGCGGTCTTGTCGATGACTGCACCTTCCTCCTGTACCTCGTGCAATGTGGTGTAGGGGGTGAATGGCAGTTCGGCCTCGTCGGTTATGGTGAACATTGTCATGGTCGTCACCCTGTCGCCGCTCGTGCTGACCTCGCTCAGATAGCGGTTCTGCTGGCTCAAACCGACCTCGTAGTAGCGTGTCATGACGGGATAGTCCAATTCCTTGAACTGTGCCACGAGGCTCAGGTCATCCTGCCCGTCGTAGATGTAGGGGTTGCGGTAGCTGACCACCGTCTCCTCATCGTCGGCTGACACCCAACGGTAGAACATATAGCCCTCGGCTGCCGTCGCGTTGAGCGTCACCGCCACGCCTTTGTCAACCTGAGCCGTCGTGCCGCTCTGCCCCTCGATTGAGACAGAACCCATGGTGTCGTCAGCCGAAGCGACAGTCACCGTCTTGTTGCTTTCTGCCGAACCGTAAGTGAAGGGGTAGAAGAACCAACCCGAGCTGGTCGCCTCGTCTCCTTTCCACAACGTGATGTGGTACAGACCATCTTTATAGGAATTGTCGGTATAGTTCATGGCATTCATGTAGGACCCAGTCCTGACATCTTGCAAGATGTACTGCCCCTCGACGGTGTTTGCCACTCCCGTCGAGATGGAAGTCATCAGGTGCAACGTCGTGCCACCCTCAGACATCGTGATGTGCTTATTACTGCCATTGGCCACTTCGCTGCCGACGTTGACCCTCAATCCGCCGTTGCAGCTGACGAGGTAGATGTTGCCGTTGCCTGCGTCCTCAAGCCTCCAGAGCAGTGTCGCGTTGACAGTTTCCTCTGTCAACCCGGACAGATGCTGTTCTGTCACCAACTCCTGGCCGTCGTACTTCATGAAACGGCTCTCCCTGCCGTCACCTGCGGCGGGATTGGTTGACATGATTGCGTACCACTGCGGAGCTTCCTCCGTACTCAACTGCGGCTCGACCCATCCTTCAAAGGGTGTCACCTGCGCATTTGCCGTCACGCCCGACATCCCAGCCAGGGTCGCAGCCAGCAAAAGTGAAAGAGTAAAGTTCTTTTTCATTGTGATTAATTGTTTTGATGTTTATACATAGGTATTTATATGTCTCTCTCGTCTTAGATGGCGCGAATATAATGAATAGACTCCTCACCAAGTGCTAAGCATGGTTAATTGATGCCATGTGAGGCATGGGAAATCTTTTTGCGTAAAAAATACGCCGAGATGTTTTGTTGCGTAAGAAGTACGCATTATATTTGCTGCGTAATTCTTACGCAAACATTGGTCATGGACGAATTGAAGTACCACTACAAATACCCCCACCCAGCCATCACGGCTGACGCCGTGGTGTTCGGTTTTGACGGCAAAGTGCTGCACCTCCTCCTCGTGGAACGCGGGCTTGAGCCCTACAAAGGCAGCTGGGCGTTACCAGGAGGGTTCATGCGCATCGATGAGACGGTGGAGCAGTGCGCCGCCCGCGAATTGATGGAGGAAACGGGCGTGACGGATGTCTATCTGGAGCAGTTCCACACGTTCAGCAGCGTGGGACGCGACCCGAGGGAACGTGTGGTGACGGTGGCGTTCCTCGCGATGGTCAGGAAATCGGACTTCCGTCTCATCGCCGGCGACGATGCCTCCCGGGCGTGCTGGTTTGAGGTTGACGAGCTGCCACCTCTCGCATTCGACCACCACGACATCATCAGCATGGCCCGCGAGCATATCAAGGAAGTGTTGCACACACGCCCCATAGCATTCAAGTTGTTGGACTACAAATTCACGATGGACGAGCTGCAACGCCTCTACGAGGCAATCAACGGCACGACCTACGACCGCCGCAACTTCCGCAAAAAGATGGTCTCGACAGGCCTCCTCCAGCCCAAGAGTTGCAGCCGCCCGCAGGGCACCAACAGGGCCTTCAATTATTTCACTTTTGACGAAGAGGCCTACGACGAGCAACAGGCTGCCGACCCGAAAGGGCGCAACCCATTCAATTTATAATCACTGACCCACTTAAACAATTTCAATGACATGAAAACAGAAATCTACAACCTCATCATCCTTGACGAGTCAGGCTCGATGGATTGTGTCAAGCGGCAGACCATCAGCGGCTGCAACGAGACGCTCAACACCATCCGCTCGGCGCAAGAGAAATTCGCCGACACGCAGGAACACTATGTCAGCATCTTCGCCTTCCAGAGCGATGGCAAGCGGCCGTCACGCTACATCATCAAAAACGCCCCGGCACGTGAGGTGTCGGACATCAACGGCGAACTCTACCAACCGTGGGGCGCGACACCCCTCTACGACGCAGTAGGCTCGACGCTCGTTGACCTCAAATCGCTGGTCAGGGAAAAGGAAATGGCCATCGGCAACGTCACCATCATCACCGACGGGATGGAGAACGCGTCGAGCCGCTACACCCTGCGCCAGGTAGCCAAGATGATCGCCGCACTCAAGGAAGAGGGCTGGAGCTTCAACTTCATTGGCGCGAACATCGATGTCAAGGCGACAGCTGCGAGCCTCAACATCGACAACTCCCTCGAGTTCCAACAAGACGACAAAGGCACGCAGGAAATGTTCGCCCGCGAAGCACGCAGCCGCAATAGATGGTTTGAGCGCACGGCACAAATCTCATACTGCATCGCACCTGACGGATGCAGCTCGCCCGAAGAGCGGAAGAAAGCGAAAAAGAAATTCAAGGAAGCGTCAAAAAACTACTTTGACATCTGACCCCACAACACCTGGATGCTAATGAAAACACACCGCATCTAACCTCCCTTGGCATACACCCCTAAAGGTGTCTGCATCAGATGAAAGCTGCCAGAGCATCAGACCCTGGCGGCTTTTGCGTGCGATGCTGTCAACTATTGCACTACGAATTTTACTGCCTCGCTCCTGCCGTCTTCATATCTCGCTACGGCGACATAGATTCCTTTACCGAGTGATTGGTGAGGAAGTAGCGTCCGCCCGTCACATGACAATGCAGTGGTGATGACATTCGTTCCTCCAGTGTCATAGATGGTCAACGCGCCCCGGATGCCTGCCGCATAGAGGAACTCGATTCCACCCGCCGAAATGACGACGCATAGTCCTCCCGCTGTCGATGCGGAGGCAAGCCCCACGACATTTGCATCCTGGACAACCTCAATGGACAATGGGTCAACATAGGGTGTCGAAACAGTCAATGCCGTGCTCCTGTTCCCCACTCCATCAGGCAAGGCTTCATAGGTCAATGGGATAGCCACCTCACCATCAGCCCTGTCCACAGGCATTCCCACCGTCAGCCATGAGCCGTCATCGGCAACCGTGCAGTCGATGCCGTCAGCCATGAACATTGTCGATTGCACGATGATTTCTTTTGTCCCGGCAGTTCCAGGCAGAGTAATTGTCGGCTCTGCGCCGATGGTCGGCATGACGGCATCGCACAATGACATTGCCAAAGAATAGTTGCCCATTGATGACATATCCACCTTGTCATCCTCACCCTCCTTGGAAAGGATGCGGCAAACCCATGCACCCGCATCGAATGCCTGCAAATCACTGTTGCAGACAACTCCGGCAACCACACCCTCCCTGTCAAGACCATCGAGAACATAAGCCATCGGCTGGTCAATGAGCAAGCGCACAGGCATCACCGTGCCTCCAGCCTCTTGTTGGAACTCAAAGTGCATCCCATAGCCCATGTAACCGCCAAGGTCTGTCTCCACCACATCCGCACCCGTGATTGTTGCTACGGCGAGGGTGTCACCCATAGCCCCTTCGTCAGTGATGGCAATGGCGTGCAGGCTAAACTCGGCATCTGCAGGTGCCTGGCAAGTCTCAAGCAGCACATCGACTCCTGAGATGAGCATCGGCGATGCTGGTCGGTCAAATACATTGAAAACGGCAGTGGTGCTGACGTGATAACCCATGGCATCAGCCTCACACGTGCCGAACACGAAGTTACTTGGCTCTGGCACGTCGTTGTAGGTGAGGATTGTCAGCCTGCAATTCTGGTCAAGGTTGCCCACATTCATTGATTGCCCTGCCGTCACTGTCCCATTCCACTGATAGGTGTCCTCACGTGACCCTGCCGTGGCTGTCAGGATTGGGACTGTCGATTGCCCGACGGAGTAAGTCACATCCAAGTTGTCGGTGTCTTGTACGCCGCTCTCGGTTTGCCACGATGACGACAAGGCTTCATTGGAATAATTGCCCCATTGCAATTGTTTGAATGCCGGCACGAACACCGTTGGCGTGGCAAATGTCTCCCACATATAGTTCACCCCCGACAGGAATGTCCCTTGAGGACGGTTGTAGAGAGCCGTGGGCAACATCGGGCGGACATACACGTCATCGAGCTGCATCGAATCGCCATAAACGCCTACGTACTGGAATGCTATCAGCACCGTCTGTCCCGCATATTCGCTGATGTCAATCCTGAAACGGCGGAAGTTGTCCGCCTCCAGCTCTTCAGGCGAGTACTCAAGCTGTGACACGTCGAGCAGTTCTGTCCATGTCCCCCCGCCATCGGTCGAGATGTGCACCTTGAGGGTAGCATTGATGCCATCATCCAGGTTGGCAAAGTTGTAGAAAAGGAAGTAGGGTATGTAGCTCAAGTCAAAAAAGAGGTAGTCTTCCGCCTTGACAGTCACCGGTTTTGTTATCAGCCACTCATCGGAGTTCTCATATTCATCATACTGGATGTAGGCTATGTAACGGCTCTCCGGATTGAGGGGTGCATCTTTGGTGATGCTCGGTTCAGTGATGCACCAGCTGTACCACAGGCTTTCGGGGTCATCATAATTCGGGTGCGTGTTGATGGATGTCCATCCGTCCGGCAACCATTCGAGCGCATCGGCATCATATATGTGGTCGGCGAAACTCTCAAAGCCTTCCGCAAGCGAAAAACCTCCGGTGTCATCATAAACAGTCTTGGAGGCTGAATATTCGGGAGCGATGCTTTCCGTTTTGTCTGCGAATGTCTTGAAACGCAGTCTGCCGTCCAAAGTTTCCTTGACGGCTATCTTGCGTCCTTTCTGTTCGTATGTCTTTATCGTCCTTGCCAGTTCTGCACGCAGACTTCTCCTTGAAGTCTCATAAACCTCGATGCCCGTCCGCCTTTGTGGGGTGGGAACAGTCGTTTGCGCCTCCGCCATCGCTGGAAGCAACATTGGGAACAATGCCCCAAGAAGCAGTAAGTTTTTCATACGACATCCTTTTAAAGGGTTGATACTATCATGACTTTGTGAGAGCTTTCGCCTATCCTCACCACGTATGCTCCGCTTGGGAGGTGCAATTGCAACGGCGGTTCGTGCATTACACAAGCAATGACGATTTGACCACCCACGGTAATCACCGTCACCTTGTCACCTGGATTGCCGTGAATGGACATGACATCCCCGTCGATGGAGACAAACTTTGCTGGAACACTCACCGCACCGACCGGCAAGACACTGCCGACCTTAAACTTGGATGACCAAGGGGAAGATGTGTATTGATTCTTTGACATCACACGGAAGATGTAGCCCTGTCGCCAGTCTGTCACATTGATGGTGCATTGATTGTCAATGATGCCGTCAATGAGCACCGGAGGATTTCGTCGTGTCATCTCTGTCCTCGGAACATCCGTCCTATCCCCCGAAAAAAGCGTCAGGTTGCTGATGGCAAGGGATGAGACCGTCCCGATGCGGACATAGCCACTGTCCAATGCAACGTCGAATGTATGGCTGATGCGTTGTGTCCTGCTCGGGCTGTCCAGCGTGAATGAAGTGTTGCGCCCCGAGAAGTCCGCCGTCTCGCTGACTGTTATCTTTATGCCGTCATAATAGCTGCGGCTTGACTGTGCGTCAAATTCCAGTGTAAACGTACCGCTGCCACTGAAGTCAAGCAACGGCGTTGTGATGTGTCCACGTGCTTTCACGTAACAGCGACCGCCGCATTGGCCGATGCCACTGCCTGTCCATCCGGCCTCATGGGTGTAGGTGTCAAGGTCATTTGATATGTCCACCGTGTCGGGCATCAGGAATGTTCCATCGGCAAATGCCTCGAAAGTTTCATTAGCAAGCACCGTCCCGTCGGTATATTGCTCAGCCCACACGAGCGTGTAGCTGTCTGCGTCACCGTCATCATCCCATGTGGCGGTAAAAGAACCGTTCTCAACTGGCGTGGCATCCAGTCCCGATGGTGCCGTCAAAGGGTCAATCATGAAGTGGAAGAAAATGTCACCGCCTTCTTCCATGATTTCAATGACCGGTTTCCCCAACTCTCCCTCATGATAGAGCCTTGCAGCAGGAATGCTTGCATCGGTAAAAGCCGTGTTGAACGAAGTGCCTGGATACAAATCCCCCTCCGGGTTGGTGAAGTCACCATCGGCCGCCACAAGCTGCACCCTCTCATGTCCCACGGTATTGTTGACGGTGTTGCTGTCCCAAGCCTCCTTGTCATAGTCAATGTGGACAATCATCAATCCGTGACCGGGCAGGTGCGCGTCCCATCCTGTCTGTTGGCGGTTCTCGAGGGTAAAATATTCGTTGCTATTATATGGCGAGCGGATGACATAAGCCTTGTTTGATTCATTGATTGGAGGCAGTGCCACGTCAGGCGTTGCCGTTGACAGTTCCTCCAACGTCAGCCACCCGCAACTGTAACGCTCGAATGCCGAATAGCCTGCAGGCGTCCTGCTGTCGTTGTTGTAGCTGCCCATGTCCATGATGCTCCAACTGCCCATGCCGAAAGTGTCGCCATAGGCGGTATTGTACAAATCCGGCAATCCGAGACAATGGCTGAACTCATGACAGAACGTGCCTATGCCGCTCAGCCTCTCACCTGATGTCCCGCTCAGTTCGGATGAACAGGCGAATGTTGAAATCCTTTTGCCATCCAACGTGAGAGTCTCGCCAAGCTCGTCCAGCGACCCGGCCGACGGCCAGACGGTCTCGGCCGAAGCATTGTTGGACTCGGCATAGCCAGCATAGATGACGTAGACCAAATCCACACAACCGTCATCATCATAGTCGTATCGTGAGAAATCCACACCGCACGTCTCATGCGCCACGTTGCAGGCATCCATGATGAGTGCTGCAATGTTGACATCATTGCCATAGAAATCATTTTCTCCATAATATCTCATGCCTCGCGGCAACGTCACAGGTCCTACCACATCGAATGTGGGTAGGAACACGCCACCTGATTGGTCGATGAAGTAGTCGCGTGCACTTCCTGTCGCCCCGTCGATGGAGTAGCCTTCAGCATTCATCTGTGCGTGAAAAGCATCCCTTGTCCCTTTGGCGGAAAAAGCGACATCGGCATATTGTGCCATGATGATGAGGCCACGCACCTCTCCATGATTGGGGAAGCCCAATGAACGTGACTGTCTTGCAGATGCCGTTTTCATTCCCGGCGACATCAACGGTTCTGACATACCACTGAGCTTTAGTTCGTTGACATACTCAACCTCTTGAGTTGCGCGTCGCCACGGGTCATGTGCAATGAGGTTGCCTGCTTTGACCCCAAAACGGTTATCCAAGTACCTGAAGAATCCATCATCGCCACGCACCACTGCCACGCCGTCAACCGTGCGATGGCAATGCTGATGTTCGTCACCAGTCAAGATGAGGGTTATGGGGATGCCGTCTGGCTGTGTGTAAACGATTGCACGCTGACACGCCGGGATTGCTTGCACCGCTATCGACATTCCTGAAAGCAACAACAAGAACACTCCCCTATATAATATGCTACAGCTTGCCGAGAATAGAGTCTTTACTTTCATAGCGTATATTATTTAAGGTTCTTCTATTCGTTAAATAATCGTATTCACACAAAGGAGTTTGATAAAATACCCCCTCGATTACCCTTGCAAGGATGAATAAAAGACGAAATCAAGCAAGACTATCGATAAAAACTTCAATATTTAACAAGATTTACGACAGCACACTAAATTACGCCCACACCATCAGATGCTAAAGGCATTAGCATCTGATGCTAAGCAAGAAAGCATCAGACCCTGGCGGCTTTTGCGTGCGATGATTTTTGCCGATTGGTGCGATGCAAAGTCAACGGCGCATAGAGTTCTCCCACACCTCAAGCAGATTGCCATCCACCGTCACAGCGTGTGCGAGGCGTGCGTCCGGCAATCCCGGTGCTGGCACGCCGTCGCCGATGGTGATTGAGGGGTTGGTCTCGATGCGGGCTTCGTCCCACAGTCCCATGTCGATGAATGATTGCAGCGTCCGTGCCCCGCCCTCGACGAGCAGGGTCTGGATGCCACGGCGGTGGAGGTCGGCGAGCATGGCGTGAGGCAACGTGTTGCCATCAGCATCAGGCAGCCGCACTTCCTCAAGCCCGGGGATGTCAAGGTTTGACGGGTGGTTGGTGTAGACGATGGTGGGCACTGTGCCGTCCATGAGATGCAGGCGGCGTGGGAGCTTGCCGTCACGGTCGATGACGACGCGCAGGGGATTCGGTCCAGCCCAATGCCGCACTGTCAGCGACGGGTCGTCGAGCAGGGCCGTGCGTGTACCGACGGCTATGGCCTGGCACTCGGCGCGGAGCTTGTGGACGAGCATCCTTGTCACTGGTGTTGACAGGACGACCGGGCGGATGCCGCGCAAGGCATCATCTTGTGAACGGCAGATGTCAATGCGCCGGTCTGCCGACTGCGCCCATTTGAGGATGACATACGGCCTCTGCCCCTCATGAAAAACGGTGAAGTGGCGGATGAGCTCCTTGCATTCGTCCTCGCAAATGCCCACGTCCACCCTTATGCCTGCCTCGCGGAGCATGGCTATGCCCGCGCCATGCACTTTGGCGAATGGATCGACACAGCCGACGACGACACGCGAGAAACCGCACTCGACGAGCAACTTGGCACATGGCGGTGTTTTGCCCCAGTGCGAACACGGCTCAAGACTGACATAGATGGTCGCGCCACGGAGCAACGCCCTGTCGGCCACCGAATTGACGGCGTTGACCTCGGCATGGGCCTGGCCGCAACAGCGGTGCCACCCCTCGCCTATGACACGCCCACGGCGCACGATGACCGCCCCGACCATCGGGTTGGGTGCAGCGTGCAGGCAGCCTTTGCGTGCCAATTGGATGCAACGGTGCATGAAAGCCTCATCGGCCACGGTGTTTGCTGATTGCGGGTCTGTCTTTGTCATTCCGGTCATGGGTTGTGCTGATGTCTGGGACGCATCCTCATCGTCCCTTGGCGCAAAGGTAGTGTTTATCTCCTCAACTCTGCCACGAAAATGCACCCGTCTCCGCGTCCACAGTCACCATTGCCGTATAATTATATGGAGGGAGAAATAACATACGCCTCTTGCACCAGACTCAGTGTGTTACCCCACAAAAACACCATGGGCCGCAACTCGGAGTTGCGGCCCATGGCCTATCATTTTCCACCGGCAGATCACTCGGCGGTGCTCATCGAGTAGGGCATATCCTCGGGACGTATGCCGCGCTCGGTGTCGGGAGTGGCAGACATGGTGAAGTCAATTGTCGCGCCCGATGTCAGGTCGCCATAGGTGAAGTAGTTCTTGGTGTACTCCTCGCCGTTCACCTTGATGCCGCTGACGTAGCGGTTGGTGTCACTGTTGCCCTCGGCATTTATCTCGACTGTCTTGCCACCGGGCAGGTTGATTTGCACGTGGTCGAAGAGCGGTGCTCCGATGACATACTGGTCAGTGCCGGGACATACGGGATAGAAGCCCATGGCCGAGAACACAAACCACGCCGATGTCTGCCCGTTGTCCTCGTCGCCGCAATAGCCGTCGGGCGTGGGACGGTAGAGGCGGGTCATCACGTCGCGCAGATGATTCTGCGCTTTCCACGGCTGGCCTGCGTAGTCGTAGAGGTAGATCATGTGCTGCACGGGCTGGTTGCCGTGTGCATAGTTGCCCATGTTGACTATCTGCATCTCGCGTATCTCATGTATCACGAACCCATAGTAGCTGTCGTCGAACACTGGCGGCACGCTGAACACCGAGTCAAGCATTGTCACGAATGCATCCTTGCCCCCCATCAGCTCCATCAGCCCGGCAACATCATGGAAGACCGACCACGAGTAGTGCCAAGCATTGCCCTCGGTGAACGCGTCGCCCCACTTCAACGGATTGAGGTCGGGGAACGTGCCGTCCTCGTTGCGCCCGCTCATGAGGTTGGTGACGGGGTTGAAAATGTTCTTGTAGTTTGCTGCACGCTCCTTGTAGACCGCAATCTCGCTTTCCGGGCGGCCGAGAGCCTTGCCCATCTGGTATATGCACCAGTCGTCGTAGGCGTATTCGAGAGTGCGTGCTGCGTTCTCGTTGATGCCCACATTGTAGGGGACGTAACCAAGGCGGTTGTAGTAGTCGAAGCCCAACCTGCCCGTCGAGCTGACCGTCGGGTGCACGGCATTCGCCCCGTGCAGCAGCCCCTCAAACATCTTGTCGGCATCGACTTTGGTCAACCCCTTGAGGTAGGCATCAGCCACCACCGAGGCGGAGTTGTTGCCTATCATGCAGCCCCTGTGGCCCGGGCTTGCCCACTCGGGGAAGAAACCGCTCTCAAGGTAGGTGTTGAGCAACCCCTCCTGCATCTGCTCGGCCATCTCGGGGAAGACAAGGTTAAGGAACGGGAAGAGGCAGCGGAACGTGTCCCAGAACCCCGTGTCGGTGAACATCCTGCCCGGCAGCACCTGCCCGTTGTAGGGGCTGTAGTGCATCACTTGCCCGTCGGCCGTCACCTCATGCAGCATCCTCGGGAACAGGACAGAGCGGTAGAAGCACGAGTAGAACGTGCGCAACCTGTCGATGTCGCCGTCACTGGCCACGATGCGGCCGAGCACATCGTTCCACCTGTCGCGGGCGGCATCCTTGACCGCGTCGAAGTCCTTGCCCTCGACCTCCTTCAGGTTCTGGAGAGCCTGCTCGGGGCTTATGAACGACGATGCGACCTTGACGTTCACTTTGTCGCCCCTCTCCGTGCGGAAGCCGACAATAGCCCCCACGTGGTCGCCCGTAAGCGCGGTGCGCCCTTTGGCCACAACGCTGTCCGACCACACGGCACTTGACGCGAATGGCTCGTCAAACTGCACCACGAAATAGTTTTTGAAACCCTCGGGCACTCCCCCGCTGTTCTTCGTCGTGTAGCCCACCACCGTGCGGCCGTCGGGCAGCACCTCGACGTGCGAACCATTGTCAAAAGCATCGATGACCACGTATGATTCCTCACTCTCGGGGAATGTGAAGCGGAACGCCGCGCAACGCTCCGTCGGCGACATCTCGGCCACCACGTCATGCTCAGCCAGGTAGACCTGGTAGTAGTAGGGCGTAGCCGTCTCCGCCTTGTGGGAGAACCACGACGCACGCTCGTCCTCCCCGATCTTCATCCCGCCCGTGACAGGCATGATGGAGAATTGCCCGTAGTCGTTGATCCAGGGGCTCGGCTGGTGCGTCTGCTTGAAACCGCGAATCTTGTCCGATGCATAGGTGTAAGCCCACCCGTCACCCATTCGCCCCGTCTGCGGTGTCCAGAAGTTCATGCCCCACGGCAGAGCCACGGCAGGGTAAGTGTTTCCGTTTGACAAGAGGAACTTCGAGTCCGTCCCCATGAGCGTGTTGACATAATCCACCGGCTCGTAAGCCTCGCACTGCTCGACCGTTTGTTGGGCGCATCCCCACAACGCCAGGATGCCGGCCGCCGCCAAAGGTTTCAAAAGATTCATATGCTCAAATGTTTAAGTCGTTTCGATGGGGTAAAAGTAGGAATAAAATTCCAGTTACCATGCCGCCCCGGACCATTTAGGACAAAAAGCCATACTCGCCTACAATATTGTCAATCCAAATACTTTTTCAATTATCGGAGCCATGTCGTAATACTTGTATTCAGCCAGTCTTCCACCAAACAGCACCATCGGCTCGCGTTCGGCAAGTGCCTTGTAACGCTCATAAAGAGCGTTGTTTTTCAAGTCATTCACTGGATAATATGGCTCCATCCCATCTTTCCACTCCATACTATATTCACGGGAAATGACGCTTTGGGGGCAATCATAGACCGCATCGCCAAACATCTCGAAGTGCTTATGCTCTATTATGCGGGTGAACGGGACTTCCGAGTCCGTATAGTTGACCACCGCGTTGCCTTGATAATTGGGGGTATTGACAACCTCCTCCTCAAAACGCACAGTCCTGTAATCAAGCTTCCCGTAGCGGTAATCATAGAATTCGTCCACCTTTCCCGTATAAACTATCCTGTCGGCAATATGCTCCCAATACGCACGGTCTTCAAAAAAATCGACACCCGTAACGGTCTCCACCCCCTCAAGAAGCCCTTCGATGAGCCTGTTGTATCCACCCATTGGCACACCCTGGTAGCTGTCATTGAAATAGTTGTTATCAAAGACCAGACGCACTGGAAGCCTTTTGATTATGAACGCCGGCAAGTCCTCGCACTTGCGCCCCCACTGCTTCTCCGTGTAGCCTTTGATCAATGCCTCATAAACATCCCTGCCAACGAGGACCAGAGCTTGTTCCTCAAGATTGGAGGGCTGCCTCCCGCCGAGCCTGCGGACAGCATCGGCCTTTTGTTCCTGCAACTTCGCATACGCGTCCCCTGGGGAAACCACACCCCACATCTGGTGGAAAGTGTTCATGTTGAAAGGCAGGTTGAAAAGCCTCCCCTTGTAATTCGCCACCGGGCTGTTGGTGTAACGATTGAATTCCACTATGGAGTTCACAAAGTCCCACACTTTCCTGTTCGAGGTGTGGAAAATATGCGCCCCGTATTTATGCACATTGATTCCAGCAACATTCTCACAAAAGACATTCCCCCCGAGGTGCGGACGCCTGTCTATCACCAGGCATCTCTTGCCCTCGTTTCTTGCACGATAGGCGAAAGTTGAACCGAACAAACCAGACCCGACGATCAGATAATCATAATGCACATTGCTTGCCATCACTCACTAATCACTTGTTTTCCAATTCAAGATGTTTTGATAGGGTAAAAGTAGGAATAAAATTTCACATACGCCCACCGCACCCGCCACAATCCGACACGC
Source organism: uncultured Bacteroidaceae bacterium (assembly GCA_939800445.1). GTDB lineage: Bacteria > Bacteroidota > Bacteroidia > Bacteroidales > Bacteroidaceae > Avibacteroides > Avibacteroides faecavium. The sequence continues at coordinate 19,168 of CALNGU010000013.1, forward strand.
GCAGCCGCCAAGGCGGGACGGCAGGCGGGGATGGCGCACCAGGGATGCCGCCGCCGGCACAAAACACGCAACGGGCCGGCGGGAACTTGCATGAGGGTGAGGGAAAACTTGCACATGGCCAGGGGAAAAGTTCATTCAAAAGTTTTGTTTATATATTCAAAACTTTGGTTTATTAAAACAAAACTTTTGTTTTAATATTCAGAAGTTTTGTTTTTACTTTTCCCTTGGGGACATGGAGGTTTCCATCTGGGGAGGTGCGGGTCTGCCACGGGGGATGGCGGGTTTCCTCCTTGACCTGACGACACTGGGGGACTGGCGTGCGCGCCGCACTGCCCCGCCCGCAGCGCACGGCGGGGTGTGCCGGAATCGGCAACTTTCTTTATATTTGCCAATCAATTCATTACAAAAGGCAACAGAATCTCATGGGACAAAAGGAAGGAATGCACATCTTCTTCGCCCTCGACGACGGCTACAGCCAGCATTGCTGCACGGCGATGGCGTCAATCCTGGCGAACAACGGGGACACGCCAATCCACTTCCACCTGCTGACCGACGGCATCAGCGACGGCAACAGGAGCAAGCTGGAGCGACTCGCCGCGCGGCATGGCGATGCAAGCATCCATTACGAGACGGTCGGCGGTGGCGTGTTTGACAGCCTCCCGCTCAACATAGACTACATATCAAAGCAGACCTACTACCGCTATGCGATAGCCGAGCTCTTCCCCGACCTCGACAAAGCCCTCTACCTTGACTGCGACCTCGTGGTCAACGGACCGCTGGCGGAACTGTGGCAGACCGACCTGACGGGATGCCTCTGCGCTGGGGTGAGGGACTTGTGGATTGAGGGCATACACTACAAGCCCGAGATAGGGTTGCCGCTTGACGAGCTGTACGTCAACGCCGGCGTGCTGCTGCTCAACCTGAGGATGATGAGGGACGAAGGCACTTTCGCCGCCCTGTGCGAGGCCACGTCGCGGCCTCAGTTCAAAGCACGCTTCCAGGACCAGGATGCCATCAACATAGTGTGCCGTGGGCGCATCAAAGAGCTGCCGGCGAAGTTCAACTTCACGAGCGAGGACGCGCTCAGGCATCCCGATGCCGCCGGCGGGGCAATCATCGTCCACTACACCGGGGAGAGGAAACCTTGGGGCGAGAGGCGGTGCGGCAACCCGCTCAAGGGGCTCTACTTCGACTACCTGTCGATGACGCCTTACAGGAAGACGGCATTGCAGAGGTTCGCGTCGGGTGCGGCACGATGTCTCGGCAAACCGTTCCGCAAGAGGCAGGCGGCGGCACGCCCGTTGCGTGTGGCGTTGCTCATCGACGAGTTCTTTGGCGGGGCGGGGACAGCCTATGGCGGCTACGGGTTCCTCGCACGTCACTACATCGCCAAATACCTGCCCTGCGACGACATCCAGATTGATGTCCTGCTGGGGTTGAACCCGCGCAGCCGCAGGAGGAAAGCCGTCAGGACGAGGGTTGACAATGTCGATGTCTACAGGCTGCCAGGGCGGCGGCACGCGGCAAGGTGGTTCAGGAAGATGAACTATGATTTGTATTTCTCAATCGAGCTGACCACCTCTTTCCTTAAATATGAAAAGGCACAGGACAAACGCCTGCTGCTGTGGGTGCAGGACCCGCGCCCGTGGGACGAGTGGCTGGAGATCGAGACGGTCAAGCTGTTCCCCGAGTCGTGCTACTGGAACACCGAGGTCTATGAGTTGGTGCACAGGCTGTATGAGGAGAACCGCGTGAGATTTGTCACCCAAGGACGCTTCCTCATCGAGAAAGCCAAGTGCCTCTACCGCCTGCACCCCGACACGCCCATGATGTTCCTGCCCAATCCAGTGGACATAGACCCGCGTTTCGACGTGGGAAGTTACGAGAAGAAGAACCACATCATCTTCATAGGCCGCATCGAGTCGGTCAAACGCGGGTGGCTCTTTTGCGAAATCGCCAAGAGGATGCCCGAGTACGAATTCTTCATGCTCGGCCAATCGTTCAGGGAAAAGGCGCAAAACGACAGCATCATGGAGCAGTACCGCCACGGCATCCCCAACCTGCACTTCGTGGGACACGTCGAGGGTGAGGAGAAGAACGGATACATCCGCGATGCCAAAATCCTCGTCAACACATCCATCCACGAGGCACTCCCCGTCACGTTCCTCGAAGCACTTGCCTACGGGACGCTGCTCGTCAGTTGCCGCAACCCCGAGGGGCTGACTGAAAAGTTCGGCATCTACACGGGGCAGGTGCTTGGGGACGGATTCGACAAGATAGACCTCTTCGTCAACGCCATAAAGACCCTTATGACCGACGAGGACAGGAGGAAGGAACTGTCGGTTGCCGCTCATGAATACGTCAAGCGGACGCACAACGTCACCGACTTCATCAGGAACACGAGGGCGTTGCTCCGCGAGGAAGCCGCCCGCCGCAGTCAATCACACGCCAAAACATCCTGACCATGCCACCCAAAGTCTCAGTCATAATCCCCGTTTACAACATTGAGGAATCCGTGGGGACTTGCCTCCAGTCCGTCACGGGGCAGACGTTCCGCGACCTGGAAATCATCGTGGTCAACGACGGGAGCACTGACGGCTCGCTGGAGGTCATAAAAAGATATGCCGCCACCGACAGCCGCATAGTCATAGTGGACAAGCAAAACGAGGGACTGGCCTATGCCCGCCGCTCGGGATTGCAAGTGGCGCGGGGGGAGTACGTGCAACATCTCGACGGTGACGACTACCTTGAGCCGGATGCAATCGAAGTGCTGTACTCAAAGGCGGTGGAGGAGGATGCCGACATGGTGTCTTTCCCGTTCTACTTCGACTACCCGGACAGACGGAGGGCGACGAAGCTGGCAACGGGTGTGTACGATTCCGTGTCGTTCATCTATTCCACGGCGTTCTGCCGCAACTACTGGGCGGCGTGGTCACATATGCACCGGCGTTCACTGTATGACGGAGTGACATTTGAGAGGATAAACTACGGCGAGGATGTCTACCTCACGTCGCAGCTTGCCTGTTTTGCCAGGAAGATAGTGGTGATTGATTCCCACCCTTTGCTGCACTACATCATCCGCAACGACTCCATCTCTTTCGGGACATTCTCCGACCAAAAGGCGCGGGACATCGAGACCTACCCCCGTCTTGTCAGGGACTTCTACAAAGACAAGCCCACCTATCCGCAGGTCGAGAAGGCTCTTGCCAACATCGAGCTGGGGGCTATCGCCCTGCTGCTCAGCAAGCGGCGGTTCGGGGATGCCCCACGGCTGGCAAAGAGAGCTATGGAAATCGAAAGGCAGTTCCCCGGATTGCTCCGCCAACGCCCTGCCCGGCATTGGCGCAGTCTGCTCATGGCCTATGCCAAGGGCGAAAGGTGGGGACGTTTGATGAAGATGTACTACGCCTTGACACGGAAACTAAAGTGAGCCGGGCATGAAGATACTGTTTTTTTCCCACGGCAAACGCGCCAACGGCGGGGCGGAAAGATGCCTGCTGGAGTTGGTCAAGGCACTGAAACAAGCCCGCCCTGAATGGGAATTGTACGCCACATTCCCCGCTGATGACGAGTTGTCCGCGATGCTTCGCCCCTACCTGTCGGGCTGCGCGTTCATCCGCCAGCCATGGTGGCTGGTGCGCCCCAGGAAAAACAACCTTTTGAAGCGGCTGCTGTTCAGGATGAAAGCGGGTGCTGCAATCCGCAAGACGACAAACTACATCAGGCGCATCGCCCCCGACATCGCCGTCACCAACACACTGGCAACCCCCATCGGGGCGATAAGCTCACGGGCTGCCGGCTGCCGGCACTGGTGGTTCGTCCACGAGATACCCGAGGTGGCGGGCAACCTGGCCTATCTTTTCGGCGAAAGGCATTCGTTGGAGATGGTGGACCGCCTGTCGCAGAAGGTGCTTGTCCCCTCGGCTTTCACCAGGGACTATTACTCCAGCCTCATCAAAGGCCATGGGAAAATCGCGATAATAAACCAATCGGTCAACGTCACGACCGCTCCCCGCGAGGCAACAGGCCGCCCGTGGACCATCGGGATGCTGGGCAACTTCGAGCCCAACAAAGGACAGCACATCGCCGTGCAAGCATTGCGCCTGGTGGTGGCAAGCTGTCCCGACACGCATTTGCTGCTCATAGGCGGCAACGGCAGCAAATATGCCCATGAGTTGCGTGCGACGATTTCCGCCTGTGGGTTGGACGGCAACGTGACAATCATCGACCGCACGCCCGACCCGCATCCTTTGCTGCGGCAGGCAGACATTGGTCTCGTCTGTTCGAGGTTTGAGACTTTCGGCCGCGTCATCGTCGAGTGCCTCAAGTGCGGTCTGCCTGTTCTTGTACCGGATGCCCCGTTTGGACGCGAACTGGTGGATGACGGCCGCAACGGCTTGCTGTTCTGCCGCGACGATGCCGCCGACCTGGCGGAGAAAATGATGATGCTGCGGCACAGGGACTTGGACGAGATGCGGCGCAACGCCCTGGCTTCGGTCGAGGGACGTTTCACGGGGCAGGCTTTCGCAAACGATTTCATCTCACTGACAAACGACTGAGCGACATGGACAAAAGCAAGATAATCATCGTCACGCCCATATATTCCACCTCCATCACCGTAGCCGAGGCGGCGGCGCTCCGCCAGTGCCGGGATGTCCTGCACAGCTATCACAGGTGCATCGTCAAACCCCGCTCGCTGGACGTTGCGGAGCTCGCGCGGCAATATGCCGTGGACAGCGTGGTGCCGTTTGATGACGGCTACTTCAAGGGCATTGCCGGCTACAACAGCTTGATGATGTCGGCCGAGTTTTATCAGGCGTTTGAGGCATACGATTACATCCTCATCTACCAGACCGACGCATGGGTTTTCAGCGACCAGTTGGAGGAGTGGTGCGGCAGGGGCTATGATTACGTCGGCGCGCCATGGATTCCCAAGCCAAAGTACCGCAAGGCCTACTACCGTGCATTCTACTGTCTCAAGCACATCTATGACCTTGCCGCCCGCAGGCCTGATTATCGCAGTCTCTGGTACAAGGTCGGCAACGGGGGGCTCTCGTTGCGGCGCACGTCGTCATTAATCCGCACGGCCGTGGAGCTGCGCCCCGTGGTCGAGACCTACTTGGCCAACAACGGCATCAAATATTACAACGAGGACATCTTTTGGAGCATAGGAGCCAACAAGCACGGTGCAGGCCTACGTATCCCCGGGTGGCGGGAGGCATTGCAATTTGCCTTTGATATGCATCCGTCGTTATGTCTTGAATTGAATGGCGGGAGATTGCCATTCGGATGCCATGGGTGGAATAAATTTCAGACCGAGATGGGGCAGTTCTGGCAGCACCGCATCGACTGGCAGCAAGGATGAGGCTGCCGCTGCATGGCACGTGCAGGTCGCGCGGGCCAGGCGTTTCAGAAAAAGAACAGATAGCTCACCACCACGGCAACCGTCAATCCCGCAAAATCGGCTATAAGCCCGCACGGCAGGGCATGGCGTGTCTGCCTGACACCCACGCTGCCGAAGTAGACGGCAAGGATGTAGAACGTCGTGTCAGTCGAGCCTTGCATCACGCTCACCAGGCGGCCGACGAAGGAATCAGCACCATACGTCTCCATGGCATCGACCATCAGCCCCCGCGCACCGCTGCCGCTGAGCGGCTTCATCAAAGCTGTCGGGAGCGCAGGCACGAAGCTGTCATCGATGCCGCACGCCCTCACCAGCGCGGCAATGCCGTCGATGAGCCAGTCCATCGCACCCGAGGCACGGAAGACACCGACCGCCACGAGGATGGCAACGAGGTAGGGGATGATTTTGACCGCCGTCGAAAACCCGTCCTTAGCACCCTCGATGAACGCCTCGTAGACATTGACGCGACGCACCACCGCCGCGACAATGAAAATGATGATTACCGTGAACAGGAATACGTTGGCCACCAGCGTTGACCATGTGTCCATCGCCGCCCTGTCCATGCCCGCAAACAGCCAGATGATGCCGGCAACGACCAGCGTAACCGTCAGCAGGAACAGCAGCAACGTGCGGTTGAGGATGTTTATCCGTTGGTAGAGGCACACCGCCACCAGCCCCGCCAGCGTGGAGCAGAACGTCGCGATGAGAATCGGCACGAATACGTCCGTCGGCTGCGCCGCCCCGAGCTGCGAGCGGTACATCATTATGCTGATGGGGATGATCGTCAGCCCCGAAGTGTTCAACACGAGGAACATTATCATCGAGTTTGAAGCCCGCTCGCTCCCTCCGTTCAGCTCCTGGAGCTCCCTCATCGCCTTCAGTCCCAACGGAGTTGCGGCATTGTCAAGCCCGAGCATATTGGCGGAAAGGTTCATGAATATCGACCCGTTCACCGGATGCCCCTTTGGCAAGTCGGGGAACAGCCGCGAGAACACCGGGCTGAGCCACCGTGCAAGCACGTTGACGACACCACCGGCCTCCCCCACTTTCATTATCCCCATCCAGAGTGTCAGCACGCCGGTCAGCCCGATGGAGAGCTTGAACGCCGACTCCGCCGAATCAAAGGTAGATGAGATTATCGCGTCAAACACCCCCGTGTCGCCGAAGCACAGCATCTTGACCGCCGCCACGACGAATGCGACGAGGAAAAACGCTATCCAGATGTAATTCAAAACCATGCCGTCACGTGTTTGTCAGTTTGCCGCCGCCAAAGATATTGCAAAAACGGGTAATGGGCAACGTGCATTGCCGCCGCACGATGCGTTGCTGCCGGCCGCGGCATACGGTGTTATGGGCATTAGCATACAATGTTTCCCCCACCACCATGCAATGTTTTTGCCTCTTGCATACGATGTTTCCGGGGTTTGCATACGATGTTTTCGGCTCAACCGAGCAGCGGGACGGTGACAAACTCCGTCTCGGGGAAGTCCCTTGCCAGCAGGTCGCGGATGTAATCGTGGGTGTCGCGCCCTATCACACTGTCCGTCCCCTCGGGGTACATATTGTAGGCGACGGTGTGCAGTCTGATGCCGCGCCGGCGGATTGCCTCCAGCGAGAGCAGTGTGTGGCTTATGCTGCCCAGTTTCCCCGAGGTCACGAAGACCAAAGGCCAACCCTTTGCTGCCACATAGTCTATCGTCAGCAGCGTGCGCGTCAGGGGCACCATCAGCCCGCCCGCGCCCTCGACGAGGACGGCATCGTAGGTTTGCGCCAGACGGTCGGCAGCCGCCTCTATCTTGGTGAAATCTATCGGCCGCTTGTCTATCTCGCTGGCCAGATGAGGGGAGCATGGATAGGTGAAAATCTCGGGCATCGTCAGCCGTTGCCTGTCAACGTCGAGCAGCCCGCATCCCATGATGCGGCGGTGTGTCTCGATGTCCTCGGAGATGTCGCGGTTGCCCGTCTGGATGAACTTCTGGGTGATGGTGCGGCGGCCTTGCTTGTTCCATTCGCGTGCGATGTAGCCTGTGGCGTAGCTCTTGCCGGCGTCGGTGTCGATGCCGCTGACGAAAAGGATGTTGTCGTTCATTGTTCCTGTTTTTTCCTTGTTACGAAATAGATTGGGTGGTAGGTCAGTGTGACCCGCCCGTCGCTTGTCCTGCGCCCGCCGTCGTAGCGTGCGCAGAATGTCTTGAGGTCTCCCCGCGTCCAAGCCTGCCCGCCGGTGCCTGTGACTCCCGTCCGCCGCAGGTGGCGCAATGCGTCCAGCGGGGTGTCAAAGAGCATGGTCTCGATGCTTTCGCTGCAATGCAGCACCTCGTAGTCCTCTTGCAACGCCTCGCGCAGCTCGTCCATCGAGCGGTAGGGCAGGGACTGTCCCGTGGCGGATGAGACCTCGTGCATATTGCTTTTGCCGAATGTGGTGAAGACGAGCCACCCCCCGTCGTCGAGCAACGGGACGCACCGCTTGAAGAACCGCTCCTGTGAGTTGAACCACTGGAACGTCGAGCACGACACGACCATCGTCAGCCCGCCGGGCAAGGCGACTATCTCGGCATCGCCGGCGATGAAGTCGGGGCGGGGACGTATGCCGTCATAACATCTCTCCACCTCCGGGCACAGGTCGTTGAGCCACAGGCGGTCGGGGGCGTAGCCATCCAGGTATTGCATCGTGAACGCGCCCGTTCCGCATCCGACCTCAAGGACGCGCTGGTGCGCTGATGCCGGGGTGTATCCGCGCAGCAAACGCATGGTGCGTGCGGCGATGTCTCGTTGTACCGACGCTTCGGAGAGATAGGTCTCCGCCGCCCGCGCAAAGCGTCGTCTGATCAGATCTTTGTCCAAAAACCCTCCTTCCCGTCGATGAGTGCGGCGAAAAGGCCCGCGTCCCAATGTGCCGCATCAACTTCTATCGCAGGTGTCCCCTTCCACGCACGGTGCAGGTTGGCGGCGGGGAAGATGTTATCGCGCGTGCCGATGACACTTTTGTCCCAGTGCAAGCGTCGCACCGGGCGCGAAGCCACCATGCCGGCGATGGCGGCAAGCTCGCTGTGCAGGTCCTCGACCGTACGCTGCGGGTGGCGGGCAAGGAAGTCCTTGACACCATCCGCCGTGCCGCACATCCGATGGCGGAACTTGGCGAGCGTCACGGGGGAGAACCGTTCCAATGTGCCACGGAAGATGGCTTCGGGTATGCCGCACGCATCGTCAATCGGGGTCTCGCTTCCCCCGACGGCAATCTTCATGTCGAGCATCGATTCATCGCCTGCAAATGTCTGCGCCGCCGCCCACACCCCCATCGACCATGCGAGGAGACGGACGGAAGCATATCTTGCCAGCACTGCGGCATCAAAGTCCAGCGACGAATAGTCCCAGCACACCATGCAGTCGCACCCGTCGTCAGATGGCGCGTCAAACAGGGCAGGTTCGCCGCCCCAGCCGGAAAAGAGCAGCAACAGCCGGTCATTGCCGCCGTCGCGCAGGTAGGTTTGTTTCATTTCTCCAGTTCTTTAATCAGTCGTGACAGGTCATCATCGCCGATTGCGGCGGTCAATGACAACCGCAGCCTCGATGTTCCTTGTGGCACGGTCGGTGGGCGCAGCGGCAAGACATAAAAGCCGTTGGCTTGCAGTCTCTCCGCTTTGTCCGTGGCATCGGTGCTCGCGCCGAGGATGAGCGGTACGATGTGGCTCTGTGAGCGGCATTCACCGTTGCGGGCGATGCACGTCCTGAGCTTTTCGCTGATTGAGGCGAGGTGTCGCCTGCGGTCGTCCATGTCGGGCAGCCGCTCCCAAACGAAGCTTGTCCACGCTGCATTGAGCGGCGGCAATGCGGTCGTGAAGATGAACGGTCGCATCTTGTTGATGAGATATTCCCTTGTCATCGCGCTGCACACCACGTATGCCCCGACGGAACACAGTGCCTTGCCGAACGTGCCGCAGAGGAAATCGATGTCGTCGATGCAACCCTGCTCCTCGGCAATCCCGAGGCCGTGCGCCCCACGAACGCCGGCAGCGTGCGCTTCGTCCACATACAGGAGGACGTTGCTGTGCTTCTTTTTTATGTCTGCCAGCAGAGCAAGGTCGGCTATGTCGCCGTCCATGCTGAAGACGCTCTCGGTGACGATGATGATGCGGGGGTATGTCGATGCGTATTTCTCAACGAGATCCGTCAACTGGCGGTAATCCAAGTGGCGGTAACGGATGCACTTTGCCGCCGAGAGCCTAAGACCGTCGATGAGGCTGGCATGGACGAGTTTGTCGGCCAGGATGAGTGTTGACGTGTCGGAGATGGCAGGCAGTATGCCCATATTCATGTTGTAACCGCTGTTGAATGTCAATGCCGCCTCCTTGCCGTAGGATGCCGCCAGCTGTCTCTCCAGATGGTCGAACTCCGGATAGTTGCCCGTCAGCAGCCTTGACGACGATGATGACATCGCCGGCACACGGTCATCCAGGCTGGAGAGGAAGGTGCTGAACATCCCTCCGTCAGCCGCAAGCCCGAGATAGTCGTTGGATGAGAGGTTCAACATCCGCCTGCCGTCCACGATGATGTGCTTGCCATCGTGGACGGCGGTGCGGAGCGTGCGGAGGTTGCCTGCCTGGTCGATGCGGTGCAGTTCGTCCGCAAAGTGGTCTTGTGTCGATGTTCCAGTGTTCATACAGGCATCTCCCCCACGACTTTGACGAGCGCAGTGGTCAGGGTGGTCAGGTCTTCTGGCGATATTATATAGGGCGGCATCGTGTAGACCAGACGTCCGAATGGACGAAGCCAGACCCCCTCCTCGACAAGTCGCCGCTGCATGACGGTCATGTCCACCGGTTGTTTGGTCTCGACCACACCTATCGCGCCGAGGACGCGGACATCCGCCACCTGGGGCAGGGCGCGCGCCGGTTCAAGTTCCCTCTTGAGTTGCGCTTCAATGCTCTTCACACGGCTTTCCCAAGGTGACGACAGCAGGAGGCCGGTTGACGCGCGGGCGACAGCGCACGCCAGCGGGTTGGCCATGAATGTCGGCCCGTGCATGAACGAATGTGGCGGCACGGCCGATATTGTCATCGCCACCTGGTCACTGGCCAGGACGGCCGAGAGTGTCATGTAGCCGCCCGTGAGTGCCTTGCCCACGCACATGATGTCGGGTTCCACGCCGGCGTGTTCCCATGCGAAGAGCTTGCCCGTGCGGCCAAAGCCCGTGGCAATCTCGTCGAAGATGAGCAGGACACCGTGCTGCCGGCACAGTTGCGCCGCCTCGCGCAGGTACTGGGGATGGTAGAAACGCATCCCGCCCGCACCCTGCACGACGGGTTCAAGTATCAATGCGGCTATCTCCTCCCCATGCCACTCCAGCGTCTCGCGCAGCGGGTCGATGTCACTCGCATCCCACTCGCCGTCGAAACGGCTTGCCGGCGACGGAACGAAGTAGCGCACGGGCAGGAACGCACCGAACAGCGAGTGCATCCCCGTGACCGGGTCGCAGACCGACATGGCGTTCCACGTGTCGCCATGGTAGCCCGAGCGTATGGTAACAAAATTCGTGCGTGCGGGACACCCCCTCGCGGCCTGGAACTGCACGGCCATCTTCATCGCCACTTCGACTGCGACCGAGCCGCTGTCGGCGTAAAATATCCTTGTGAGCGACGGTGGCGTGACCTTCATCAGCAGTTTTCCCAGTTCTATGGCGGGGTCGTGGGTCAGTCCGCCAAACATCACGTGCGACATCTTACCCAGCTGTTCCTTTATCGCGGCATCCAGCACGGGATTGCGGTAGCCGTGCAGCGCGCACCACCAGGACGACATCCCCTCGATGAGCTGCGTGCCGTCGGCGAGGGTGAGCCTCACGCCCTCGGCACTCTTCACCTTATACGTGGGCAGCGGGTCTATCAGCGACGTGTAGGGATGCCACAGGTGCGTGCGGTCAAAGTCGTCGTAGTTTGGGTTGTCACAATTCATATCCAGCCTCCTTTATCAAACGTTTGTCATCTTCCACTTTCGAGCCGAGGGTCGTGAGCAGGTCGCCGACGATGGCGGAGTTTATGCCGGCGTGCAACGCCATCCTGAGCGTCTGCGGCGCGAGTTGCGACCGTCCGCCTGCGAAGCGCAGGTAGGCATAGGGCAACACAAAGCGCATCATCGCCACACACCGCAGCACCTCCTCGGCGGTCATCGGGGCAGCACCTCCAAGCGGTGTGCCCTTGATGGGCTGGAGCAGGTTGATTGGCACGGAGCGAATCCCCAGCTCGCGCAGCACGAAAGCAAACTCGACCCTCTGCCCCACGCTCTCGCCCATGCCGATGATGCCCCCGCAGCACAGCTCCATGCCCGCCTCGCGTGCGGCGCGGAGTGTTGCGACCTTCTGCTCCGTCGTGTGGGTGGTGCATAGGCGCGGGAAATAGCTCGGCGCGGTCTCCAGGTTGCAGTGATAGCGCGTCACGCCCGCATCGCGCAGCATCGCCAATTCCTCGCCGTCGAGCAGCCCCAGCGATGCACACACCGACAGGCTGGTCTCCTCCTTTATGCGGCGGGCTATCGTGCAGATGTCCTCCAGCTCGTTGCGCCGTGGCTTGCGGCCGCTGGTGACGATGGAAAATCGTCCCACCCCCTGCTCCTCGTTGTGCCGTGCATGGCGCAGGCACTCGCCGACGGGCAGCAGGGGATACTCGTCGATGCCCGTGTCATGATGCCTCGACTGGGCGCACCACTTGCAATCCTCGGGGCAGCGTCCCGACTTGGCATTGATGATTGAGCACATATCAAACCGCATCGGCGCAGCTTGCAAGGTCAGTTCATGCGCCGCCTCGCACAGCTCGTCAAGCGGTGCTTCCGTCGCCAGCCAGAGGGCTTCCTGCCAGGAGATACCCTCCTCGGTCAGGGCTTTGTCCTTTATCTTTTCAAGCATATCAATCCTTTTTCTCGCGCCCGCCGCCCGCGACAGCCCCTTGGGCGGGACGGCAAGCCCTGCGGCATCGCATCCGGCGCGGGTGGCGGGGTGGCAAGCGCAGGCAAAGATAGCGACACTTTCCCATTACTTGCTCCATCACACGCCGCCAAACGCCGTTTCGCGCCGCCGCCACGTGCCAATGCCGCCCTCCCACTCCCTTGAAAAGTTCCCGTCACCGCACGCAAACTCTATTTTTAAGCTAAAAATATATAGATTTAGGTTGAAAATATATAGATTTAGCCTGCAATTATGTATTTGCAGGTTAAAAATAGAGTAGGGATGCCGTGCCGTCGGCTTTGTGTGCCGTGCGGGGGGGATTTTGGTGTAATACGGTACTTTATGCCCTGATGGTAAGTATTTATGCCTCGAAATGCCTGATTTCTCGCATCTACCGTTCTCTGGTCTTGGAGATTGTTTTTTTTGCGTATGTTTGAGGCATACGTAGGAAATCAAGTGTTCCCATGGCTGGGACAATGTTTCGTGACGGTGATATAAATGTTGGCTTAAATCAAATTGGTGATATGGACAAAGGTAATGTAGGGAATGGAGACGGCGCGGCAAACGGCCATGCACGGCAGATAACCGAGGCCGAAGTGGTGATTGACCGCCTGCTGGCATTGGATGCGTGTGTCGTGGTGGGGTGGATGGCCTATTGCATGACGCTATTTGCCGCAGTGCCGGGTGTGCGACTGGCGTTGCAGATCCTGATTGCTATCGTTGCCGCTGCCGATGTCGTGCTGGTCATTGCCATGCTGGGCAAGGCGTTGCGGTTGCTGCGGCGCAGGGAGATGTACGAACCGTTGTTCCAGATTGCTTTCAATGTTGCGGCGGCGGTCGTGTTGGTTTTGCAGATGTTTGTAGGAGTGTTTTAGTTCCTGCTTGTGTCATTCTTTATAGCTTTTGGTTATGTTTTACGACCTGACAGACCTCTTCTTAGGCGGTGATTTTGACACCCGTTACTACGGGCAGCGGGTCACTCACTCGGCACTGGTCATACTTGATGCAGACTTGATGGTGGCGTTTGCTTGCTTGTCGATGTACATCCCCACGATGGGAACTTCGGCTCCTGACCGGTTCGTCCTTGCAATAGCAGGGCTTGATGCCCTGTTGATAGCAGTCTGCTCGTCCCTGCTCATCCGCCGTGGGCTGCGTGCCCGCAGGGAATATGGACGTGGCAACCTGTTGACGCACACGGTGCTGTTGACGGCATTCGCCTTGGGGCTGGCGGCATGGGCGGCGGTGCTGTGGTTTTGACATTGATCTTTGCATCAAATCCGGCATCCTGATGGCTTCACGACGTGGTATTGCGCAATGCGGCTGCTTGCCTAAAGACAAAATGATGTAACTTTACCGTCCAAAACATCAAGCGAAAAAGCTGACGGATATGAAAGTTACGTTCCTGACACCTCCCTCGCTGGACAAGCACAAGCCGGCCGAGCGCACTGCCGGTTGCACGAGGGTGGTGTACGACATGGTGAATATCTATGAGTTGACGGTCGCCGCACTCCTGGAGAGGGATGGTTTCGACGTGCGCTACAAGAATTTCGTCCTTGACAAGGCATCGCCTGCCGATTGCTTCGCATTCCTTGAGGGGGACGACAGTGACGTGTACTTCCTCTGGACGGTCAACCTGTCGATACCGACGGACAGGCAGGTCGAGGCATTCATCCACTCGCACCGCGCCGACGCATGGTGCATCTTTTTGGGACCGGGCGGCACCTATTTCACCTCATCCCTGCTCAGCCACCCCCGCTCGTTGGTGGTGCGGGGTGAACCCGAGGAGACGGTGCATGAGTTGATGCTGCTCCTGCGTGACGGTGGCGACTGGCGGGGGGTGAAGGGCATATCCTATTTGCCCGATGGCAGCGGCGACGGCATTGCCAGCAATCCGCCGCGCCCGTTGATCAAGGACTTGGACAGTTTGCCGTTCCCGGCCATACATTTTGTCAAAGACCACACGTTTTTCAACCCCAAGTTGAAAGTCACGCTTTATATGGCAATGGTCACTTCGCGCAACTGCCCGTTCCACTGCATCTACTGCGTGCCGAGTTCGCTGACATTCGCCCGCGAGATAGAGTACAAGAAGGAACACGACGGACGCAAGCCGCCCGTGGGCTTCCGCTCGGTGGAGAATGTCGTTGAGGAAATCGACCAGCTCGCCGCGCAAGGCTACAAGGCGATAGGATTCATGGACGACAACTTCATCGTCACCGAGAAGAGGTTGAAAGGCATTGGCGAGGCCTTGCTGCGCCACGGCATCGCGTGGGGATGCCAGGCACGTGTCGATGCCATCACGGACAACGTGGCTGCGATGCTCAAGGAGTATGGTTGCCAATACGTGGACCTCGGGGTCGAATCGTTCAACGACGACATACTCAGATATATCAAAAAGGGCATCACCGAGGAGCAAATCCACCGTGCCATAGCACTGCTCAAGGAGCATGGCGTGCCTGTCAAACTGAACATCCTGATCGGGACAAGCCCCCTTGAGACAAAGGAGACCATAAAAGACACGCTCCGCAAGGCGAAAGCCTTGAAGGTGGACCAGGTGATGTTCAACATCGTGTCGCCATTCCCCGCCACCGAGTTCTATGACCTCGCCAAGGAGAACGGATGGATTGAGGGAGGAGAGTATGTCCCGACGGACGTGCAGCGCAACTCCATCCTCAGCTATCCCAACCTCTCGTCAAAGGACATGGAGAGGTTGCTGTTCCGCAACAACTTGCGGTTCTTCCTTTCCCCTGCATTCATCTGGCGGAACATAAGGAAGTTTTCATCCTTCAAGGAGTTCTGCGGGGCGGCAAAAGCATTGTGGATAAAACTGTTCGGCTGACATCGGGTGAAAGCATTAAGCGTCATATTGATCACATGGAACTCAATGCGCCATGCCAAGCCGTGCCTTGACGCGTTGATTGCCGCGCTGGATGGCGTGGACTATGAAATCATCATGGTGGACAACGGCTCAACGGACGGCACTGTCGCATTGCTGCGGCAGTACACGGGGACGGACGTGCGCCTTTATTGCAACGACAAGAACCTTGGGGTTGCCGCCGCGCGCAACATGGGGCTGCAAAAGGCCACCGGCAAACTGCTCTGGCTGCTTGACATAGACACGGTGGTCAACCGTGGCGCGTGGCTGGGACTGTCGTCATTCATGGACACGCACGGCGATTGCGGTGCCTGCGGATGCAAGTTGCTGAGCCGCTCGGGCGAGGTGCAGGACAGCTGCCGCCGCCTGCCATCGGTCAGGCACAAGCTGCTGAATGTCGTCGTGTCGTTGTGCGGCCGCTCACCAGTGTTCAAACGGCTTGGCAACTGGGCGATGAGGCGCAACGAGAAGCAATACTACCACCAGCAGATGCTCGCGAGCGACCCTTTCGAGGTGGAGTACGTCATCGGAGCTTGCCAATTGCTGCGCAGCGAGGCTGTACGCGAGACGGGACTGCTGGACGAGCGCATCTTTTACGGGCCGGAGGACGCTGACTATTGCCTGAGGTTGAGCAAAAAGGGGTGGAAGATCTACTACCTGCCCTACTGCTCCTTTACCCACGACTACCAGCGCATGACCAACAAGCGTCTGTTCACGCCGATGGGATGGAGACATCTCAAGGCTCTCGTCTATTTCTTCGTGAAGCATCGGCGGTTCTGAAGCTGCTGTTTCCCTTTTTCCTGCTATTTTCCTGCCTTAACGGCAAATCTTATATCTTTGCCGAACAAACCAAAACGATTGAAAGCCATGGATACAAAATTGACCATATACAACACTCTGACACGCCGCAAGGAGGTGTTTGAGCCGTTGCACGCGCCGCACGTGGGGATGTATGTCTGCGGTCCGACCGTCTACGGCGACCCCCATCTGGGGCACGCACGGCCTGCCATCACGTTTGACTTGCTGTTCCGCTATCTGAAGTGGCTCGGCTACAAGGTCCGCTACGTGCGCAACATCACAGATGTCGGCCACCTGGAACACGATGCCGACGAGGGCGAGGACAAAATCGCCAAGAAAGCCCGCCTGGAGCAACTGGAGCCGATGGAGGTGGCACAGTACTACATCAACCGCTACCACAAAGCAATGGAGGCGTTGAACGTCTTGCCGCCGAGCATCGAGCCGCTTGCATCAGGCCACATCATCGAGCAAATCAAGCTGGTGGAGGAAATCCTGGCCAACGGATATGCCTACGTCAGCCACGGGTCAGTCTACTTCGATGTAGCGAAGTACGACAAAGCCCACCACTACGGCCGCCTGTCGGGACGAAACCTCGACGACGTGCTGAACACGACACGCGAACTCGACGGACAGGACGAGAAACACAACCCCGCCGACTTCGCCTTGTGGAAATGCGCACAGCCCGAGCACATCATGCGCTGGCCTTCGCCGTGGAGCGACGGCTTCCCGGGATGGCACTGCGAATGCACGGCGATGGGACGGAAATACCTTGGTGCGCACTTCGACATACACGGTGGCGGCATGGACCTCATCTTCCCCCACCATGAATGCGAGATAGCCCAGTCGGTCGCTTCGCAAGGCGATGACATGGTGAAGTACTGGATGCACAACAACATGATCACCATCAACGGCACGAAGATGGGCAAGTCGCTCGGCAATTTCATCACCCTTGAGGAATTCTTCACCGGGTCAAACGCCCTGCTTGCACAGGCCTATTCACCGATGACCATCAGGTTCTTCATCCTCCAGGCGCATTACAGGAGCACCGTGGACTTCAGCAACGAGGCACTGCAAGCAGCCGAAAAGGGATTGCAACGCCTCATGGAAGCTGCGGCAAACCTCGACAAGCTCACCCCGTCGGACACCACGACCGTCGATGTCGCTGGTCTCGGCGACAAATGCCGTGCGGCGATGGATGACGACCTGAACTCGCCGATAGTCATCTCCCACCTCTTCGAAGCCGCCAAGGCAATCAACTCCATCCACGCAGGGACAGCCAAAATCAATGCTTCCGACCTGGCGGAGCTCAAGTCGGTGTTCCATTCCTACGCCTTCGACATCCTCGGGCTGCGGGAAGAGGAGCAAGAGGCTGCCGCATCGGGCGGCGAAGCATTCGAGGGCGCAGTCAACCTGCTGCTGCAACTCAGGCAGGAGGCCAAAGCCAACAAGGACTGGGCGACCGCCGACAAGATCCGCAACCGTTTGTCAGAATTGGGATTCACGCTCAAGGACACCAAGGACGGCACGGAGTGGAGACTGTGAGGGTGCCGGGACTAACAAAACTGCAAGGGACATCCGGCATGAGGATGTCCCTTTTTTCACCATAACGTTTAATGAAACAGAAGAAAAAGATGCTGCAAATAGGTGATGTCGTCGTGTCGCTGGATGTCCTGCGCGAATGCTTCGTGTGCGACGTGGCGGCGTGCAAAGGGGAGTGCTGCATTGAGGGCGATGCAGGCGCACCCGTCAATGAGGACGAGATAGCCCGCCTCGAGGAGGTCCTGCCCGTCGTGTGGGATGACCTGTCGGATGCCGCACGGGCTGTCATCGACCGTCAAGGAGTAGTCTATGTCGATGCCGACGGCGATTTCGTCACATCCATCGTGGACGGCAAGGATTGTGTCTTCACCTGCCGCGACGCGGCGGGCAACTGCCTGTGCGCCATCGAGAAGGCTTTCCGCGAGGGGCGCACCGACTTCTACAAACCCGTCTCCTGCCATCTCTACCCCGTCAGGGTGGGTGATTACGGGCCATACAAAGCCCTGAACTACCATCGCTGGGACGTGTGCAAGGCAGCCGTCGCACTGGGACGTGCCAAGGGAGTGCGCGTCTACCAATTCCTCCGCGAGCCGCTCGTGCGGAGGTTCGGCCAGGAATGGTACGACGAACTGTGCACCGCCGCCCGCGAAATGGAGGCGCAAGGACTGCTATGAGACTCCCGATTGGGGAGCGACGCTCCCCTCACCTCCTCCTCAACACATACATATCGGAAAAGGGCGACGTGATGTAGCTCTTGTTCCTGTCCAGCATCCGCAGCGAATCACCCGCGACCTTGAAATAGGTGGTGTCACCGCTCTCACCGTCGATTGCCGCCAGCACGTTGCCCGACAGGCGGTAGTTGCCGCGCACGGTGAAAGTGTCGCGCTCGACGTAGCGCATCTCGACCACGAAGCTGTCACCCTCCATCACATCCAGCACGACCTCGATGCCGGGGCAGTCGGCCGCCGGCAGCAGCCCCTCATAGCGTCCCGTGCGCAACTCCACGTCCTCTTCCAACGCAGCCTTGTCGCCTCCCCCGCAAGCAGCGGCAAGAGGCAGCACGAGGGCTGCAAACAATGTCTTGGCAATGTGTCCCATATCCATCAGTTTAATCTCGTGGCCGCAAGATAGGGAAAAATCCGCGTCCAGCAACACCTTCCCAGCAAAGCTGCCCGCACTGCCGCCAAAAGCGGGCGGAATGACCCCACGAAAGTCATCCTTTGTTAGTGCTTATAACAAGCCTTGTTATAGCCACTAACAAGGGATGACTTTGCCGAGGACATACGGTGATGGCGGCAACACCACCGTATGCCCCCGCACCGGTGCCCCGCCGTCGCCGCCGGGAGCAAGCGGGGGAAACGAAAATACCGCCCCGTGGACGTTCCACGGGACGGTATCCAAACAGCCGTCGCCACTCGGGGCGGGGATGTCACTCGCCCTTCATGACGAATGTGATGTGCCTTGCCTTGACGAAATCGGCGTGACTGATGGTGTAGCCCTTGTGACGCTTGCCATCGACGAGTATGTGGTCGATGTAAATCGAGCTGCCCCCCTCGGGACGCTGCACCTCGAGCACCACCTTGTCATTGCCCCAGTAGCGCGGGTCAAGCTCGACCTCCACGCGGTCAAACACCGGCGATGTGAAAGTGTAGGTGGGGTCGCCCGGGCAATCGGGATAGAAGCCCGCCATGCTGAATATCGCCCACGTTGACATCGTGCCAGTGTCATCGTTGCCTGGCAGTCCGGCAGGCTCGTTGCGGAAGTGCTTGGACAGCAGCTCGCGGACGGTCTTCTGCGTCCTCCACTCCTCGCCCTTGAAGTGGCTGAATAGATAGGGATAGATGATGTCTGGCTCATTGGCCATGTCGAAATGCTCGTCGTCGAAGATGCGTTGCAGGTTGGCGACATACGCCCGCTTGCCCCCCATCAGCTTGGCGAGCCCCATCGGGTCGTGCGGCACGGCGAAGG
>CALNGU010000014.1 GCA_939800445.1 uncultured Bacteroidaceae bacterium
GCTTCAGCCATGACTTCGCACCGGGCAGCCTGACCGCCATAGTGGGTGAGACGGGGGTCGGCAAGAGCACGTTGATAAAGCTGATACTGGCACTGTTCAGCCCCGACGAGGGGAGGGTGACGCTCTATGACACACGGAGGCGGGTCGTCGCCTCGCCGCTCACGCGCTGCAACCTCTCCTATGTCCCGCAGGGCAACACCCTAGTCAGCGGCACGGTGCGCGACAACCTGCTGATGGGCAACCCTGCCGCGACGGAGGACGAACTGCGTGACGCGCTCCATGCTGCGGCGGCGGACTTCGTGTTCGCCTTGCCTGACGGGCTGGAGACGTTGTGCGGCGAGCAAGGCACGGGGCTCAGCGAGGGGCAGGCGCAGCGCATAGCCATCGCACGCGGCTTGCTCCGCCCCGGCGGGGTGCTGCTGCTGGACGAACCCACCTCGTCCCTCGACACCGACACCGAGACGATGCTGCTGCAACGCCTCGCCTGCCAGGTGCAGGGCAAGACACTCATCCTCATCACGCACCGCGAGACGATAGCGCAACTCTGCACCTCTGTCGTCAGGCTGGGGTGACGGATGGACAATGAATGCCTCGGGAGGGGGCGCACCGGCGGTGCGCCCCCTCTTTTTTGTCTCTGTGAGTGGCATTATCGTCTGAGGGGCGGCACATCATTGGACGGTGCGCCCCTTCTTTTTTGTCAATAGGGCAAGCATTATAGTTTGACAGGGGGCACATCATTTGGCGGTGCGCTCACTCTTTTTTGCCTATGCGGGTGGCATCAGGATATGACAAAGGCGGCCCGCCCCTCGTGGGCGAGCCGCCTTGCCAATAGTTGTCCGGGTGGGACGGGGGTTATTTCACAACCTTGAAGACTTCGCTTCCGACTTTCACCACATAGACTCCGCCTTCAGGCAGTGCGATGCGGTTTGTGCCGGGCACTGCATCGAATGCTGCAACCTTGACACCTGCGGTGGTGAACACTTCGACTTCCGCTTCGGCAGAAACCTCCACGACCAACTCGCTTGCTGAGACATACGCTTTGGCTGCGTTTGCCGCCATCACGTCATCGACAGCTACATCAGGCACTTCGCCGAGGTCGATGAAGACTTCGTTGGAGTAGGGGGAAACGATTTCCCTGCCTGCCGCGTTGGTGGCGAATGCCCTCACCTTGTAGTAGTAGAAGTCGCCCTCCTGGCGGTTGACAACGTAGGTGATGGCACTGCCGAACTGGCCGTTTTGCCTTGCCGAGAAGTAGGTCATCCTCGTCTCGTCACCGGCATTGAGTGCCTGGGCGAGGGTGAAGTTGTCAAGCATCACGTAGTAGCCGGTGCTTGTGAACGTGAAGCCCACCGCGCTTGACCCGTTGGAGAACTCGAAGCTGACATCCTCGCTTGCGGAGGTCAGGGTGTAGGTCTGCGTCTCGTTGTTGGCTGCACCTGAATAGTCATAGGCCTCGACGGTGATGACATCGCCTACACTGCCGTAGAATGTGACATCTACGCTGTAAGTCCCGTCGCCATTGGACAGGTCGAACTGCGGTGAGAACACACCGTTTTGCCCGCCAATCATGCTTGTGGCAAGCACAGGCAGCGATGCCGCCCAGCCGACACGGTTGCAGTAGGTTGACAGGTCAAGACGTGCCGTGTTGTAGGTGTCGGGGTCGGTCGGGTCGGCATTTGACGGTATGCCCGAGAAATCCTCGTCGTCGAGCGTGTAGACTTCGTCACGCAATGCCTCATGCACGATGTCAATCGAGATTTCGTAGCCATCGGCGTTATCGACTTGCTCCCAGTTGGTCTTGAACGACTCGTAGTATACGCCATCATTGCCGACCTCGACGAGCGGGTCAGTGATCTCGTGGGCGACAGGAGTGTCCAGTGAGTAGAATGTCAACACGACTGACTGCTCGGGGCTCGGCGTGGATCTGTTGCCGGCAGCATCGACAGCGGTGACGGTGTAGTAGTAAGTGCCGTCGGCATCAAGGTCGGTGAAAGTGTAGCTCGTGCCGGTGACTTCGAGACCCTCGTAGTCATATTCCGGGAGAACCAGAGGATTGACACCGTAGGTGACAGTGATGTCGTCAATGGCGAGGTAGCCCTGAGCCGGGGCAATGTCAGCGCCGCCCCACTGCACGTAGACTTTATTAGTCCCCTCGGGGATGTAGTCGTAGGGAATCTCGAAGATGGCACCCTCGTCAGACGTTACCTCTTCATAGTAGTCAGTCAGACGGTAGCTGTATATCGTCTCGGAAGTGGTGTTGTCACCAGATGTGTCAAGGTTGAAAAGTATCCAAAGCATGTCGTTCTCGTCGAGCACCTCGGACTTGACCCAGAAGTTGAGGTTGGAGACGTACTTCTCATTGTTCTCCGGAGTATAGAAATAGTCCAGGTCGCCATCGATGCAGCCGGCGTAAGGAGCGGACTGATAGTACTTGGAGTCTGAATAGTAGTGACGGTATGTCCCGCTCTTGCCGAAGCCTATCTCAAACCCTGGTTTAGTGCCCATCAGGACATAACCCTCGTCGCCCTTGCTGCTTGTGCCTACGGCGCAGAATTTGTCATCGATGATTTCCAGATCAGAGAAGTCCTCGACCAGCACCTCGGCAACCGGATTGTCGGGATCTTCGACCTTGTGGTAGAGGTTCAGTTCGTACTTCTCAGCACCCGGCACCGGTGTCCATGAAGCCGTGAAGCCTGTCTGGGTGATGTCGGAAGGTGCATTAAGGGTCGGTGAAGGCAGACCCTCGCCCGACTGGAGGATGTCGATGAAGTCTATCAACACTTCGCCTCCGTAGGTCATGTCAAACCTCAGCGCGCTCGTTGCCGAACCGCCGCTGAAAGTGTAGGTGTACTCGGCATACTCGTCCGTCACCTCTATTTCCTTGGTGTTGTTGTCCCAGTCGAAATTGCCGTTGGTGGAGTGATACAGATAGATGTATGCCGACTCTCCCTGGTAGAAACTCTTGGCCCTGAACTTGACGGTGAAGTTGCCATCGTCTTTGGAGAGGTTGACCTGGGGTGTCTGGATATAGCCGTCCTGGAGGTAGCATGAGCCGCCTGCCATGTAGGCACTCATCGCTTGCCATCCCTCAACATTGGTGTATTCGGCAGGGATTGTCCCGGCAAATCTGTGGTTTCTGTCCGGTGTCGTTTCCGACCCGCCTGTAAATTTGTCGAAGTCTTCCCTGAGCGAAGAAGTCTGCTCATCAGCCTTGGGGGCTTTGCGCACTTTCGAGCCGCGGGTCAGGTCGCCGACGCGCAATGTCTCACCAGTCGCCGAAATTCTCAGCATCACGTCGTCATCGGGAATCTCAGGCTTCGGAATCACCCGCTTGGGCTGCCGGGCTTGAGGTGTGGCCGACTGTGAGTAGGCTTGCGTTGCCGCCGCCAAAGACAAGGCAAAAACCGGCAACAGTAGTGTAAGTTTGTTCATAAAGTAATTGTATGTTTTTATTAATACATCAGTTTATACGTCTCAAAGAAGTCGTCGCCCCTGACAGCCACGACGCACAGTCCGCTGCCCTGCAGCTGGCCAAGGTCATGCAGCGAGCCGCCCTGGAGTGTCTTGTGCATGAGCTGCTGACCGCCAAGACCGTAGACTGTCACATCGACCTCGCCGTCCAATCCACTGAGGTCAACGATGATGTTGCCATCCGCGCAGTAGGCTGCGGCTTTGGCGACCTGCGTCCCGTCCTCTACGCCCAGTCCCGGGTCGTCCATGTTGCCGAAGTCGGCAGCGGCGACAAGGGCTGCGTTGAGAATTTCGCCTGTGGCCGGGTCAATCAACAGTGCGGCCACCTCGATGTTGTCTTTCTCGATGACTGATTTCGGCAACTGGATTGTTGATGAATAGAGTGCAGGACTGTTGGCCTTGAACTGCCCGAAAGCCTGCTCACCGTCTATGTCGGGGAATATCCCCCTCGCAACATCATGATAATACATCGCGGAGGCAGGGATAGGGTTGCCATACTTTTCGTAGCCGCCCATAGCACCTAACGTGCCATTAGCATAAGCGTTTTGCTGTGCATAAGCATTGTTATTGGGTTGGTGAACGTTCTGTTCGAGTAACACCAACGCGACATTGAAGTGTCCGTCATTTGCGCTGAAAGTGAAATTGGCGTATACATTGACATTTATTTCACTTTTTGTGCTTGACCAATCTGCCCTGACAACTACACCGGCAACAGGCAAATCACGCAGACCATTTAAAATCCCGTCAAAGACCGTTTGGGTATTCACTGTTGGAAGCTGATTCACACGATTGATAACTGCGCCCGGAAAACCATTATTACTGTATGCACTGATAGCCATGTCGTAATATTCATCGGTCATCACATCATTGTTGTGGACGGCGATGCCAATGCAATTCTCCGAATAACGCTTTTTAGCTTCCTCCATCGCGACTATTCCACGAGGGCAAGCTACGCACCACGTGCCGGTGCGTTCCTCGATGACGATGCGGCGGTCATATATCGACGGCCCGGGGTTGTAGACCTCGCCCGAGCAGGTCGCGACCATGTCGCCCACAGTCACGGTGTAGGAGTAGGAGAGCTTGCCCGACGACGGCACAGTCACCGGCACTTGCTGGCGGAACGTCACCGATTTTCCGTCGGAGCTCGGGGTAAAAGAGGTGATTTTGCCCTCCCAATTGCCCCCGTCGTACTCGACCGCGATGTCGGCATCCGTGATGACAGTGCCGAACTCGGTGGTCAAACGCCCTTCAAGCACGAGCTGGTCGTTCCTGTCGGAAACGAACTGTGGAGTGAGGTTCTCCAGCGTGATTGCGTCGGACATCTGTTCCAGCTGCACCGCCCTGATGTTGTCTATCAGGATGGCAAGGCCCTCGGTGTTGTGATGCACCGCGACATACACAGTGCACCCCCTGTAAGCGTCAAGTGAGGTGTAGTGCGTCGTCCATGAGCCTGCCTCGGCATCGACTGTCACCAGAGGTTCGTCGGTGAAATCCTCCTTGTCCTGTCCCGTGGTCGAGACCATGATGCGGTAGCCGTCAGGTGTCTCGGTGCTGAGCGAGCGTGCATCCCACACGAAAGCCAGGTTGTCCACATCGGGCAGCTCGATGGCCGGCGTGACGAGCCAGTTGTCAGTCGTCCCGCTTTTGGTATATCTTGATGGGGCGACAGCGCACTCTTCGCTGTAATATATCGTCCACCCTTTGCTGCTTGCGCCCGACACCGCCCCCATGGCAAAAGCACCGTTGCTGTAGGCAGCAGCGTTGATGGTGAGGTAGTCGTAGTCGGCACGGAACATATCGTTCCTCAGGAAATCCGACTTGAAGTCCTGGGTGTAAAAAGTCTCAATCACTTGCGCTTCCGCCGCCATCGGCAGGCAAAGTAATCCGAACAGTAATAATTTCTTCATAGGCAGTATTTATAAATATTTAATATTCATGCGGAACGTGGCTTGCAAATATAGGGATTTAATCATAACACCGTGAAAACCGCTACGTTTTTTTCATTGTTTGATGTTGATTAATGATAGACAAAAACTTTTATTCCCCCCGATTGCATTATCTTTGCACGCAACAGCTAACAAACGATGATGGCAATGACACTCCATACACTCAGGTTTGCGGCGGCGGCAGCCATGGCGGCGATGTTGCTCGTGGTGTCGGCTTGCAGCAAATCCACCGACCATGAGTTGCGCGACAAGTGGAAGCTGGAACGCTACTCACTCGCCGACGGCAGGACGATGGAGGTCGATAGCGTGTTCTTCAACTTCATGAAGGGCAGCGCGTCAGTCATCTACGCTTGCGGCAGCACGCCCTACTACACCATGTACGGTGCCTACCGCCTCTGGGCGGACTCGATGGAGGTGGAGCTGCACGCCGAGACCGACGCTGCAAGGCGGGCGGAGTACTTTGACCGTTACCTTGGCTGGGGGGACGACTTCAAGCAAAGATTCAGGATAAGGACGCTCACATCCTCTACGCTCGAACTGGAAAGGGGCGACACCATCATGCACATGACCAAACACTAACAAAACGATAAAGCAATGAAAAAGACAGTTTATCTCTGCGCAGCCCTCTGCGCCGCGCTGGCAATGACATCATGCAAGTCGAGTGAAAGCGCATACAAGAAGGCCTACGAGAAAGCCAAACAACAGGAACTCGCCGATGCCGAGTTGCAAAAGGACGACGACGTGACAGTCATCGAGACGACCGAGCCCGAGACAATCGAGGCCACGCCCATCCAGCCTGCTCAGCAACAGACGGCGGCAACGGCACCCGAGAGGCACGAGAAAGTGGAAGTGGTCGGCAACGGCACGCTCAATAAATTCAGCGTCGTGTGCGGCAGCTTCGGGCTGAAGGCCAACGCCGAGTCATTGAAGAACAGGATGGTCGCCGACGGCTACAATGCGCTTGTCGTCTTCAATCCCGAGATAGCCATGTACCGCGTCATCACCGCCACTTTCGCAACGAGGGAAGAGGCCACAGCGTCAAGGGAGCAGCTCAAGAACCGTTATCCCGACAACAAGGACTTCCAGGGCGCATGGTTGCTCATCAAGGCTGAGTGACCTGCGACCGTGGCAGACGGCAACAGGAAAGGCAGTGCAACGTGCACTGCCTTTTTTCATGCGATGCCCCGTGGCGGGTAGTTCACCCTTGCCGCAATGAGGCCAGTTGTTAGTGCGATTAACAATGCTTGTTAGTGGCACTAACAAAGCTTGTTAGTCCGACTAACAAGGCGTGTCATCCGCGCGGCTCGCCGAGGTGGCTGCCTGGATGCCGTGTGCCGTGCCGCAGTGCGTGCCACGGATGCGTCAGACGCGCACGTCCTTGAGCTCGATGCGGAAGGTCGTGCCGACGCCCAGCTCCGAGGATTTGACGAAGATGCGTCCTTTGTGGTAATCCTTGATGATGCGCCGCGAGAGCGAGAGGCCGAGGCCCCATCCCCGCTTTTTGGTAGTGTAGCCGGGGTTGAAGACGGTCTTGAACTTTGATTTGGGGATGCCTTTCCCCTCGTCTGCCACCTCGACCCAGACCTTTCCGTCGGCCTTGCCGTGCGTGAGGGTTATCTTGCCCGAGCCGTCCATGGCATCGGCGGCGTTCTTGCAGAGGTTCTCGATGACCCATTCGAAGAGCGAATGGCTGACCAAGGCCTTGACGTGGTGCGGCGGGGTGACGCACTCGACGGTTATTTTGTTGGACACGCGGCGCGAGATGTAGGCGGCGCGGTCGGCGATGATGGCGGTGATGTCGCAGACTTCGAGCTCGGGTTCCGACCCTATCTTCGAGAACCGCCCGACGACCGTCTTGAGCACCTCGATGTCTTTGCCCATCTCGGCGACGGCCTCGTCGCCCGGGTGCTGCTCTGACAGCAGGTCGTGCCATGCCATGAGCGACGAGATGGGTGTGCCGAGCTGGTGCGCCGTCTCCTTGGACAGGCCGACCCACACGCGGTTTTGCTCGGCTCTCTTCATGTTGGTGAGCAGCAGGGCGGCTATGACCACGAATATGACGACCACGCCAAGCTGGACGTAGGGGTACATGGCCAGCCGGCGCAGCAGGAGGGAGTCGTCGTAGTAGACATCGACAAACTGTGTGTGATCGACGTTGCCCTCGTTGTCGTTGAGGTAGAAGCGGATGTTCTTGCCGCCGGCGCATATCCTGGCGACCTGGCGGTGCAGCGACGCGAGCGAGTCGGTGCGGCCGAGGTCGAGGTTGCGCCAGTCCTGCACCATGCCTTCGTCGTCGAGGACGACGACCGGGATGGTGTTGTTGCCGTTCAACACTTTCAGGACGAGTGTCATGTCGGCGTTTGAGTCGGCGTTGCTCATGATTTGCATCGCGCTGGCCCATATCTCCATCTTCTTGCGCTCTTCCTCCTTCATGTCGTCGATGAGGAATTGCGACACGACCAACGATGCGAGGGCGATGACGACTGCGATGCAGACGATGATGATTTTCATGCTGCCTGATTTGTCCATAATGCGTGTCACGGTTGCTGTTACAATAATATATAACGCGGAACGGGCGGTTTTATTATCACGCCACGTCCCGCGCTATTGCTGCCGCACCGGATGTGCTGTCGGGCAAAGGTCAGTCCTCAGGCATGATGAGCCAGAAGATGAGGTAGACCACCACTCCCGAAAAGACCGTGAAGAACGTGAGCAGCACCCACGCCACGCGGACTGCCGTGGGATCCCATCCGAGGTATTCGGCCAGGCCGCTGCACACTCCGCCGATCATCCTGTTGCTTGAGCGGGTAAGTCGTCTGTTGTTCATATATAATAGGTATAAGTGTAAGGCTCGTTGTTCACTCCATCTGCTCGTAGTCCTTGGCAAGGCCGCCCTGGCTCGTCTCCTTGTAGACCGATGGGAGGTCGCTGCCTGTCTCCTTCATCACCTGGAGCACCTTGTCGTAGGACACGCGGTGTCCACCGTCGGTGAACGATGAGTAGATGTTGGCATCCAATGCCCTTGCCGCAGCGTAGGCGTTCCGCTCGATGCAGGGGATTTGCACCATGCCGCACACCGGGTCGCAGGTCATCCCGAGGTGGTGCTCAAGCCCCATCTCGGCGGCATACTCGATCTGCGCTGGACTGCCCCCGAAGAGCTGGTTGGCGGCCGCTGCTGCCATGGCGCACGCCACTCCGACCTCCGCCTGGCAGCCTGCCTCGGCACCAGATATGGAGGCGTTGGCCTTTGCGATGTTCCCGACCAGCCCTGCCGTGGCAAGGGCGCGCAGGATGCGTGAGTCGGAAAACTCCCTTGTCTCCTGCAAATGGTAGAGCACCGACGGGACTACTCCGCATGAGCCGCAGGTGGGGGCGGTGACAATCTTGCCTCCCGAGGCGTTTTCTTCGCTCACGGCGAGGGCGTAGGCGAAGACCAAGCCCCTGGATTGCAGCGACTGCTTGTAGCCACGGGCTTTTATGAAGTAGGTGCTCGCCTTGCGCCGCAGGTTCAATGGCCCGGGGAGGACGCCCTCGTTGTCAAGTCCCCGGCGCACGGAATCCCGCATCACTTTCCAGACTTCGTTGAGGTAGTCCCAGACATCGTCATCCTCGCACTCCTTGACATACTCCCAATAGCTCTTGCCCGTGCGTTCACACCAGTGGAGGATGTCGGTCATGTGGGTCATGGGGTAGTTGGCATTGCTTTTATCCAAGTAGTCGTTGCCGTCTGACAATGCCCCTCCGCCGACGCTGTAGACTGTCCACGCGTCGGTCTCGAAGCCCGATTCGTCGAGCGACTTCAAGGTCATCGCGTTGGGGTGAAAGGGCAAAAAGGTCTCGGGACTCCACACTATCGCCACTCTTCCCTTTTGTGACAGCACTTCCTGCACGGCCTTGTCGGTCAAGTGTCCTTTGCCCGTTGCCGCGAGGCTGCCGTAAAGCGTCACCACGAAGTTGTGGCACTCGGGGTGGCGTGCCATGAACATCTCGGCAGCACGCCTCGGTCCCATCGTGTGGCTGCTCGACGGACCATAGCCTATCTTGTATATTTCCTTTATGGATTCCATATCTTATATTTTGTGTCGTGTGTTGTCTGTCATCAGAACGATTGCATATCGCACAGCTTCTTGTAGTATCCGTTCAGGGCGATGAGCTCCTCGTGCTTGCCTCGCTCGACAATGCGTCCCTCATGCAGCACGCAAATCTCGTCGGCGTTGCGTATCGTGGACAAGCGGTGGGCGATGGCGATGGTCGTCCTGCTCTTCATCAGTTTTTCGAGTGCGTCCTGCACCATCCGCTCCGATTCTGTGTCAAGGGCGGATGTGGCCTCGTCGAGGATCAGGATGGGTGGATTCTTCAAGATGGCGCGTGCTATGCTTATCCTCTGGCGTTGCCCGCCTGAAAGCTTGCCGCCACGGTCGCCGATGTAGGTCTGGTAGCCGTGCTCGGTCTCCATGATGAATTCGTGGGCATTGGCTATCTTGGCCGCCGCCACGACCTCTTCCATCGTCGCGCTTCCCACCCCGAATGTGATGTTGTTGTAGAATGTGTCGTTAAACAGGATGGCCTCCTGGTTGACATTCCCCATCAGGGCGCGGAGGTCACGCAATGCCACGTCGCGCACGTCCACCCCGTCGATGGTGACAGACCCGATGTTGACATCGCGGAAGCGCGGTATCAGGTCGACCAGCGTCGATTTGCCCGACCCTGATTGTCCGACGAGGGCGATTGTCTGTCCCTTTCTGATGGTCAGGTTGATGCCTTCAAGCACTGGGCGGGTGTCGTAGCTGAAGGAAACGTCATGGAACTCTATGCGGTCATTGAAGCCGTCCAGCTTGACTGGATTCTCCTTCTCTGTCAGGTTGTTCTCGGCCTTGAGGATGGCATCGACGCGCTCCATGGAGGCAAGCCCCTTGGGGATGTTGTAGCCAGCCTTGGTGAATTCCTTCAAAGGGTTTATCAGGCTGTAGAGTATCACAAGGTAGAAGATGAACGAACTCGCATCGACCATCGACGTCTCATTGAGTATCAGCGTGCCGCCAAACCAGAGCACCGCCACGATGAGCACCGTGCCAAGGAATTCGCTCACCGGGTGGGCAAGCTGCTGGCGCATCGCAACGCGCCCGATGATGCTGCGGTAGGAGTTGTTGGTCGCGACAAAACGGTCCTTGATCTTCTGCTGAGCGTTGAAAGCCATTATGACCCGCAGCCCGCCAAGTGTCTCGTCAACCTCTGACATGATGTCGCTCCAGCGTCCTTGCGCCTCAAGGGACGACCGCTTGAGCTGCCTGCCGACCTTGCCCATAATCCACCCCATGAACGGAAGCACGACGAGGGTGAACAACGTAAGCTGCCAGCTGATCGCGATAAGTGTAGCGAAATAGGAGATGATGAGGATTGGATTCTTGAACAACATGTCAAGCGAGCTCATGATGGAATTCTCCACCTCCTGCACGTCACCACTTATCCTCGCCACGATGTCCCCCTTGCGCTCGTTGGAGAAGAAGCTCAACGGCAACGAAAGTATCTTGTCAAACAGCGTGACACGCATATCCCTGACGATGCCGGTGCGCATCGGCACCAGGCAGGCAGATGAAAAGTAGTAGCAGCCCGTCTTCATGAACGTCATCACAATGAGGAAAACGCCCAGGAGCAACAGCGTCAAGCTCGGCCCATGGTCGGTGATGAGACCCGTGACGAAGTAGTAGAAGTTGTTGATCGCCCAATCCTTGAGGCTCACATCGTCACTGTACTCCATGTAGACATAGACACTGTTGTCCAGCTTGAACAGGATTTGCAGGATGGGGATTATGAGGGAAAACGAAAAAATGTTCAGCAATGCCGTCAGGATGTTGAAAAGCACTGTCATGAATAAATACTTCTTGTAGGGCGGGACAAACCGCCGCAAGACTTTGATAAACTCTCTCATTGTTCGGCACTTCTATTAATTGCTGGCAAAGATATGGATAAAAGGGCAAACAACGGCGGTGGCGGGTGAAAACTCCTGTCCGTCCCGCACGTCGCCACCACCGCAGCCGCTTGTGCCACCCTGCTGCAAAAAGCTGGCGGAGTGGGATGAAAAGTTTGTTTTTAGCCTTAATCTATATATTTTCAACCTTAAAATATATAAACTTAACCTGCAATTATATGTTTTTAGCTTAAAAATAAACTTTTCGTCCCGCCCTGGCACTTTCCCGTCCGTCCGTGCGGCCGTTGCCAAACAGGCGGCGCGGCATGGCTTGGAGGGCAAAAACGGGCGGGGGCACTTGCAATTCGGCAATAAATGCCTACCTTTGCGCCACTTCACAAGATGAAGCGGCTGTGGCGTAATTGGTAGCCGCGCCAGACTTAGGATCTGGTGACGTGAGTCGTGGGGGTTCGAGTCCCTTCAGCCGCACACGCCAGCCCGCGGGGAGCAGGACGGCAGTCCGCGCCGCCGTGGGTCGTTCTGGCAATCACAGTGCACCCGATGCCCGGTGACGGGGCGTCGGGTGTTTTTTCATCCCCTCACGGCGCATCATGCACCGCCGGCAGCGTGCGGCGGCGTGCCGCCTGTCAAAAACGTCAAGCCGCGTTGGTGGTGTTGGCATAAAAATCCTTAACTTTGCCACCGTCCGTCGGCCCACGTGGGTGGGTTGATGGGCGGACATACATGAAAAGACGTTTTCATGCTGATTCTTCCTCCATTCGAATCTCGCAAGTTTGAAACCCATGGAAGGTCGGGCAACGAGAGCGTCCGCGTAGGGTATGATTATTCCCCGCGCCCGAGGCTTGGCACTGCTACAGGCGGTGCCTGGCTGTCGGGGTGTGTGGCAGTCATACGGCGTGGGCTGACCGGCGTTGCTTATCCTCTGGGTTGGGCGTGCGAGAGCCTGAATGGTGGGATAAGCAAGACTGCTTCCCACGCTTTTTCATGTCCTGTCCAGAGACCGCTAATGAAGGAAGACACACCTGCTGCGGGAAGCGGCAGTACAACGATCTAAGGTATGGAAAAACTACACATCGGCAGCCTCATCCGTGCCAAGCTCGCCGAAAAAGGCCTCACCGTCACGTGGCTCGCACGGCAGATGCCGTGCAGCCGCACCAACATCTACAAGATGTTTGACCGCCCGTCCATCGACACCGCCACACTCTGGCGGTTGTCTGAAATCATAGGCTACGACTTTTTCGCCGCCTTGTCCGATGCTCTGCGTGCTGGCGAGTGATCGCGCCGCCACGGGATTGTAGCCTTTCGGTTGATATGTAGAAGAATTGGGGACAAACGGAGTGGTGGCGAATGCCGGGCAATCATTAATTTTGCGGCGTAAATCAATTGTAACCCATTGAAATAAAAACGTGAGATGTTTAAAGTCATGACCTTTAACCGTTATCAACATTACATTTACAAATAAAGTAATGATAGTGAGTTGTCTTGCTCAAGATGACTCGCTTGACGATTATGTAGGTTGAAATGACTTTCAATGGAAATGGATTCCCCTCGCATCGCCCCGTCAGGGATGTTGCGGGGGGATTTTATTGTTCCCACATCGTCTCCTTTCCGCCGTGGCATCAGCTCTTCCTCGCATTGTGCCGGGTAGGCAAATGCAACAGTTTATATGCTTTCTTAACTTGGCATGAATGTTGAAATGCTTACATTGCACCGCATGAAATGAAATAAATGATGCAATCATGGCTCAGATGAAATCAAAAATATTGTTCTTGCTGCTTTTCGCTTTCTTTGTGTCAATGCCGTCGTCAGCTGGCACGGACGTTTGTGCCGTGCCTTGCAGTGCCGACACTGTGTCACCGCGTCCCAAGCGGCTGGGGCGCATCCGTGCCAGGGCTGCAAGGGTTGACACCGTGCGTGCCGTCCCTGTCAAGTTGGCATCGCACAACAGCCTGACCTATGCGTCACCGCTCAACGGGTCGCCGAGGGTGGTTGACAGGCGCAACCGTTGCCAGACTCTTGACATTGAGGGGCAGTATGCACTCGGCGTGCGTCTGTTTGACTTCCGTGTGAGGCGGGGTGACGACGGGACGGCAACCGCTGCCCATGGCCGCATCCGCTATGATGCCGACATCGAGGCGGCACTCCGTTTCCTTGATTCGCGTGGCGGAGTGGTCGTGCGCCTGATGCTGGAGAACAGTCTTCTGCCGTGGCGCAGGACGGATGACTATGCCTGGTTCCAGGACTACGCCATCACGCTCGTGGCACGCTATGTCAACATCAGCTTCGTCTGCGGGCGTTCCAAGGTGGGGTGGGACAAAGTGGCACGCAACCTGCCTGACGAGCCGCCCATCGATCAGTATATCTGGCGGCGCAGTTCGACGCTCAATGTCATTCCCAAGCCGGCACGGCACGCGAGGAGGGAGAACAAAGACAACTTCAAGCAGCTCAACGACACGGTGTGGTCGATGTTTGACTTTGTCGAATTGCTTTTCGAGTGACGGATGGTGCGGTGTGGACGGTTGCTGCGCCTGGTGGCCAGCGCGTCACTTGCGGTTGCGGAAGTCGGACGGCGGCATCCCGAGATGACGCTGCACGTAGCGGCTGAAGTAGGACAGTGAGGAGAAATGCATCACTTCCGCCACTTCCGACAGCGGCAACTCCTTGCGTGCGAGCAGCCTCGTGACCTCGTGCAACGTGAAGCGGTCTATCCAGTAGGTAGCCGGCTTGCCGCTGACCTTTTTGCTTATCTCTGTCAGGTAGTGCGGCGTGATGCACAGCCGTGAGGCGTAGTGCGTGAGGTCGCGACTTTGCAGGTGCTCGCCGTCATAGAGCAGACGGATGAACCGTCCCATCAGTTCGGCGGCACGCTTTGGCACTGGGCTGTGGGTGTGGCTGCGGGCGTGGATGTCGTAGAGGTCAAGTATGTGTGCCATGAGCAAGTGCTGCAACATCTCTTCGCGGAAGATGTGCCCGTCGTCCGCCAGCCGTGCCCGGAGATTGACCAACGCCTCCCGGCAAACCTTGAAGTCGTGCCGTGAGAGGTGCATCACCGGGTTTTGCAACAATGACAGGTGTCCAGTGACCCCATAGTTGCTGCGCAATGCCAGCGTGGCGACATAGCTTTCGGACAGGCGCATGATGATGCCGTTGAAATCATGCGATGTTGACACCTCGCACACGAGCCCCGGGTTGGTCATGATGACATAGTCGCCGCGCACGACATTGTAGCGCACGTCCTGGAACATGAAGCTCATCCCCCCTGCCAGGCAGAGCAAATGCAACACTCCATCGGTGCTGTCGCCGAAACCAAAGTTGCCAATGTCGTCGATGAACGCCAGACCGTCGTTGATGCTTGTTGCCATGATGCCGGATGTTTCTGATGACCTTGCCCGCAAAGTTAGGAGAAACCACGAAAAGTGAAAATGTCCCGCCGATTAGTGTAACGCCTTGGTGCATAGTTGACGCTAACTTTGCAACGTAACAAAAGAAACAACAGTCATGAAAACCGTCAGACTTAACAATGGGGTCATGATGCCGGCCATCGGCTTCGGCGTATTCCAAATCGAACCAAAGGACACAGAGCGCGCCGTCAGCGATGCACTCGAGGTGGGTTACAGGATGATTGACACGGCATCATCCTATTTCAACGAAGCGGAGGTCGGCAGTGCCATCCGCAACAGTGGCATACGGCGTGAAGAACTCTTCATCACGACTAAACTGTGGGTGCAGGACTACGAGTACGATGACGCACTCCGCGCATTCGACCGCTCGATGAAGCTGCTCGGATTGGACTATCTCGACCTCTATTTGCTGCATAAGCCCTATGGCAACTATTATGCCGCGTGGCGTGCAGTCGAGAGGCTCTACAAAGATGGGCGCATACGTGCCATCGGTGTGACCAGCTTCTCCAGCGAGAGGTTGCAGGACCTTTTCCTCCACAATGAGGTGAAACCGATGGTCAACCAGCTGGAGACGCACCCTTTCTTCCAGCAAAAGGAGGCAAATGACTTCCTGAAACGCGAGGGTATCCAGCACGAGGCATGGGCACCATTCGCCGAGGGACAGAAAGACATCTTCAACAATCTCGTCATCAAGGCGATTGCCGACCGCCACAACAAGACTGCCGGCAACGTCATCCTGCGTTGGCTCAACCAACGCGGCGTGGTCGTCATCCCAAAGAGCGTCCGCAAGGAACGGATGGTGGAGAACCTTGACATCTTCGACTTCACCCTGACGGACGAAGAGATGCAGGCAATGGCCGCCTTGGACGAGGGACGCAGCCCGATATATGACGACATGGACCTGGCTACAACCCGATACATCGGCACTCACAGGATACATGACTGAACTCCCGATGGCATGGCCCACATGGCAATACAGGAGGTCAAAAGCATAGCATTGAGATATATAATATAAAAGGTATAGCAAATGAAGACAATCACTTTGAACAATGGCGTCGTGATGCCCATGCTGGGCTACGGCGTATTCCAAGTAACTCCCGAGGAGTGTGAACGCTGCGTCTCTGATGCAATCGAGGTAGGCTACCGCTCGATAGACACGGCGCAGGCATACTACAATGAGGAAGGCGTCGGCGCGGCAATCAGCCATTGCGGCGTGTCACGCCAGGAACTGTTCATCACCACCAAGGTGTGGATTTCAAACGCTGGTGAGGAACGTGCGGCGCGCAGCATCGACGAGTCGCTGCGCAAGCTGCGGACGGACTACATAGACCTCCTGCTCATACATCAGCCCTTCGGTGACTACTACGGCACATGGCGGGCGATGGAGCAGGCTTACAAGGACGGCAAAGTCCGCGCCATCGGGCTGAGCAACTTCTATGACGCGCGGTTCGTGGACTTGGCCGAGAGCATGGAGGTCAAACCTGCAGTCGTGCAACTCGAGACCCATGTCTACTCGCAGCAGAAACGGATGCGCGAGTTGGTAGCCCCCTACGGCACCCGCCTCATGGCATGGGGACCGTTGGCGCAGGGCATGAACGGTTTCTTCACCGACCCCGTCCTGCGCGGCATCGGCGAGAAGCACGGCAAGACAAACGCCCAGGTCGCCCTGAAGTTTCTCACCGACGAGGGCATCATCGTGATACCCAAGTCAACACACCGCGAGCGCATGGCATCCAATCTGGACATAGACGATTTCACGCTCACCGATGACGAGCGCGAGGCCATACGCAGGCTGGACACGGGCAAGCCTCTCGCGGCAGACTTCAACGACCCGGAGATGGCACGTTTCCTCTTGAACTATGACAAACAGTTCAATCCAGCCAACAAGGCGCGTTGAATAGGTAAAAAGGGTACAAACATCAGTACTGAGGTTATAGCCGCGCCACGGCGCACATCCTAATCACATCCCGGACGAGGTGCGCGGCTACCTCTCACACATAACGAACGGGGTGTGAGATAGACCCCTCGGTTGCCAACAGCGTCGTGACCCGCGATCTGCCGCCCATGACCGTGGTCGGCGGCAACCCTGCCCGTTTCATCAAAAAGATAGAGGTCGGCGGCAAGCAATGACCGTCGTTCACCGCCACATGACGCGAGCCGTCCCCCGCGCCGTGCGCCATCGAGGCTGCACGGCTGCGGGGGACGGCTCATTTTGTGCTTTCCCGATGTGCTCGGGGCGGGCGGAGCGGAGTCAGTCCGGCTTCCTCCTGGGCAGGTCGCTGAGGTAGTTGACCTCCTCGTAGTAGTCGTCCATGAATGTCTCCTTGTGTGCCAGCACGTCCCCGCTGGGCTCGTCGCCTGCTGCGTCGGATGCTGTGGCAGAGGCCGTCAGACGGTGCTGGCGGAAGGGTCTGACCTTTTCGGAAAAGAGGTCAGTTGTTAGTCGCTATAACAAGCCTTGTTAATGGCACTAACAAAGCTTGTTATTGCGACTAACAAGGCAGGTCATTCGCGCGGCTCGCTGACCTGCCGCCGGACATCCCCGTGCCGTTGCTCCGGGGACGGGTGGCGTGAGCGGTAATAAAGGTAGGATTTGCCTTGATATTGTTATTCCCGCCAGGCAGCTTGCCTCCTACATTTGCATCAAGTTTCGCCGCCGTGCCTTGCGGCTGTGCATGGCGGGGCGGTCGGGAGGATGACTTTGCTGAAGACGGATAATATAAAGGTATGGTTTCCTATGAGCCTGATGGCGGCATACCTCTCCCCGAGGGGCGTGTGTCTGACGATGACAAGGGATTACGTTGTAGGGCAAGACTGGGACAGTGGAGGTGAGCGAAGAGGTGTTCAGGGTGTATAGAACAATGTGGAGGTTGCCGACCTGCTTTCCTCCTGGCTTGCCGAGAAAGGCATGGGTGCCCGTTGAACGGATGGGCGGGTGGCGGGGGGCGATTGCCTCAGAGTTTCACCCGCACCATCTGTTCCTCTTGCTCCTTGTCGAGAGGGGCATAGGTGTAGGCCGCTTTGCTGAAGTTGACTCGTGAGATGTCGAGGCAGCGGATTGTGGAGTTCCATGCCGTGCGGTAGTATATCTTGCCGCCTACAACGTCGGTGCAAGTCGTCCACTGCGTAGCACTGGGCAGGTCGTCGGGGATGCTGCCGTCGGCGTGTTCAGCCCCGATGGGGATGTCGAAGTTATTGAGTATGTGGAACGCCTCTTTCACCGTCTCCCACGCCGTAGGCCGTTGCGGCGCGGTCGCCTTGTAGAACGCCGCCCTCACGAAGCGCGACGGAGGGGTAACGTCCCCGGGCAGTCCGAGAAACGCGCTCCCTGCTCCGAAAGAAGATGTCGCCACGTCGCCCATGCGTCCTTGCGGCGATGTGCCGGGACGCAGGTTGACGTAGTTGTTGAGGTTGGTCGCCTGCCATTCGAAGCCAGGCGAGTTGGTCAGCACGCCGACGGTGTTGTCATGGATGCCAGCCTTGCCGTCCACTATCTCGATGACGATTTCATTGCCGGCCTTGTCGCCGACGCGCCAATGCACCGTCGATGACCTCGGATCTATGCCGACGATTGTCACGCCGTCGATGGCATTGCGCACTTCGTCAACTGTGGCGAAACTGGACAACAGCCACGACACCAGCTGGAAGTCGGCGATTGTGCGTGCGTCGTCAGCCGGGTCATACTCGGCGTAACTGCCGTAACCAGGGAAATAGAACAGCCCTGCCGACAGGCCTGCCTCGTTCAATCCCTCGGTGACGAATTCTTTTTGTTCGACCGTCAGCCCTACATACCCGTACTTGGCCGTGAATGTCATCCCGCCCGGTTTGCCTCCGGGCAGCATGGATTGTTGGACATGGCCGCGCGGCACGAGGACGTATCCGCTGTTCAGTGACGACCCTCCCCATTCTATTGTGCGGGCAAACACTGTGCAACTGTCGGCCGAGTGCAGGGTTATGCCCGTGCAAGCACTGGCTTCGGGGGTGAATGATGCGGAAATCAATATTGCGGCAGCGATTGCCGCGAGTGTCTTTTTGTCCATGTCGGCAGAGGTTTGTCGGTTGTTGTTGGTGTCTGGTTCTATTGCTCCTTTATCTCGGCGGCTTGCAGGTTGAGCTTGTCGCTGTCGTCGCGTTTCTCATGGTACTGTTTGCGGAGTGGGTTGGCGCGGAGTGATTTCTCCGACGAGCGGTAGTGGAAGATGTCGATTGCCATATAGACGGCTTCACGGAAAGAGTCTTCCGACGCTACCCCCTTGCCTGCCAGGTCGAATGCCGTGCCATGCGCCGGCGAAGTCCTGACGACCGGTAGCCCGGCAGTGAAGTTCACGCCTCCGCCGTCAGCCAGCAGCTTGAACGGGATGAGACCTTGGTCGTGGTACATTGCCATCACGCCGTCGAAATGCTTGAAGTTGCCCGACCCGAAGAAACCGTCTGCCGGGAATGGCCCGTAGCACAACAGCTTGTTTTGTTTCAGTTCCTCGATGACGGGTGTGATTGTCTCGGCCTCTTCCGTGCCAATCAGCCCGTTGTCACTTGCGTGGGGATTGAGTGCGAGGACGGCAATCCTCGGACGGCTCACGCCGAAGTCGTTGCGCAATGATGCGTTGAAGATGAGCAATTTCTGCTTCAATTCCTCCTTGGTGATTGCACCTGGCACCTGTGAGAGTGGCAAGTGGTTGGTGGCGATGGCGACCCTCAGCCCGTCCTTGGCCAGGACCATCAGCGATTTTGCTCCGTCGCCGAGGGTCTCTTCTAAGAACTCTGTGTGTCCTGTGAACCTGAATGAGTCGCTCTGGATGTTATGCTTGTCGATGGGGGCGGTGACGATTGCGTCGATAAGCCCGTTCTTGTAGTCCTCGATCGCCCTGAGCAGCGAGTCGAGTGCCGCCTTGCCCGACTCGGGAGTGGGGTTTGACAGTTCCACTTTCACCTCATCGTCAGTGCAGTTGACTATGTTGAGTTTGTCTTGTGATGCCTCCTCGGCCGTGCTTATGCTTGAGTAATTGATGCTCGGCAACGACAGTGCCTTGCGGTGATAGGAGGCCACCTTGGCTGAACCGTAGATGATCGGCGTGCAGAGCTCGAACATCTCGGGCGTTGAGAACGTTTTCAGTATGACTTCATATCCTATCCCGTTGATGTCGCCTTGGGTGATTCCTATTCTGATTTTGCTTCTTGTCATGGTTATGTGTTGTTGGTTGATGTGTCTTTATCCTTGGTTGTGTGTCGCGGCCTGCTGTGCTTTCTCCTTGGTGGAGAGCATTCCGCACGCCGCCTCGATGTCTTCGCCGCGCGAAGCCCTGATGGTGGTGTGGATGCCGTGCCGTGTCAGGTAGTCACGTATGGCCGTCATCGTCGCCTCGTCAGCACCCTGGAACGGCGAGTCGGGGATGGCGTGGAATCGGATGAGGTTTATCCTGCAATCCAGCCCGCGGAGCAGCTTGACAATGTTCTTGGCATCGCGCTCGGTGTCATTGATGCCTTTGAACACGATGTACTCGAATGACAGCCGCCTTTGTCCCGAGAAGTCGTGGTGGCGCAGCATCTCCACGATGTCAACGATGGACCATGCGCGCTCGGCAGGCATCAATTCGCGTCGTTGGGGCGGGAGCGGGGCGTGCAGGCTTATGGCCAGGTGGCATTCACTCTCGTTGATGAATCGCTCAAGCCCTTTCCTCACGCCTGCGGTGGAGACCGTAATCCGTTTCGGACTCCAACCCACTCCCCAGGCGGATGTCATGATTTTGAGCGAATCAAGCACGGCGTCGATGTTGTCCATCGGTTCTCCCATGCCCATATACACGATGTTGGTCAGTTGCCTCGCCTCGGGGATGGAGAACACTTGGTTGAGTATCATCCCCGCCGTTAGGTTTCCGCCGAATCCCTGGCGGCCTGTCATGCAGAAGCGGCAAGCCATCTTGCACCCCACCTGCGACGAGACGCACAGGGTCGCCCGTTCACCGTCGGGGATGTATACCGACTCGACGTAGGCATCGTCGCCTGCCGCGAAGAGATATTTGATTGTCCCGTCCGCCGAGACCGCACGTTTGGCGGGCGGTGTCCGTCCCACGTCGTAGCGGCTCTTGAGCAGCTCGCGGTTCTTAAGGGATATGTCGGTCATTTCATCTATCTCAGTGACCCGTTTGACGTAGAGCCACGCCGCCAGCTGCCGTGCCGCAAAGCGGGGCATCCCCATCTCCGCCGCCACTTGACCGAGTGCCTCCAGCGTGAGACCGAATAGGTGTTCCTTAGCCATCGTCCGCAATCGTTTTAACTGTTAAGTAGTTGCAAAGTTATCATTTTTTCCCGTAATGCTGCCATTTCACCGTGCCGGCGGGTGGATT
Source organism: uncultured Bacteroidaceae bacterium (assembly GCA_939800445.1). Taxonomy (GTDB): domain Bacteria; phylum Bacteroidota; class Bacteroidia; order Bacteroidales; family Bacteroidaceae; genus Avibacteroides; species Avibacteroides faecavium. The sequence goes on from CALNGU010000014.1 coordinate 21,092, forward strand.
GCATGGCTTTTGTGCGGCATACGGTGTTTGGACCAAAAGCATACGATGTTTTCCCCATTACCATGCAATGTTTTTGCCGTTAGCATACGATGTTTTTCCCGTCAGCATCTGATGCTGTCGGCATCAGCCTGCAATGTCGCGCACACGTGGCCTGCCGTAGGGCAAAGGCACATGATGTCGAATCTGGGGCAGTGTGGGAAACGCCCTTTGTGCCGCACCGTGTTTGCCGTTGATGCAGCGAACCATTATATTTGCAGGTACTTATGCTCCACTTATGGAATACGGCAAAATCAAGGATTTGTTGCTGTCGCGCCGTCTCGGACGCGCGTTGACGGAACTCAAGGCATCGTCGGGCGGGAAGTTTGCAGGCGAACTCGAAAGCCTCGAGGTCACATACCAATATATGAAAGACTATATGCTCGATGGCACGGAGGACACTCTCCGCACGCGATTGTTTGATGACCTGCTTGCCAAGGCCTATGGCATCTTGAACAGGCTGCGCGTGGAGGATGGGGTGGCATCAGGCGGGGAATTGTTTTTCCAGCGGATGCGCACTTGCCGTGCTTTGCCGTCGCTGACTGTCCCGTCGCTCGTCGCGGCAGTCGAGGCCTTTGGCGGGGACTTCGCAGTCCAGAAGCTGTTGGGTGATGCGTCCGTCCTCGACCGCCTTTGCATCAAGCATGACGGCGACCGCCGTGACCTGTTTTCGTTGCTGTGGGTCAGTGGTGAGTGGTCTGACGATGACCGTGGGCGGGTGGAGGCTTTCTTCTCATCACCGTCAGTGCCAGTTGTTGACAAGCTCTTGATGGTGTCTGCCTTGCATTTGTCGCTGATGGAGGCTCTCGATGCACGCAAGTTTCTCACCCTCGTCACCTTGTGCCGTGATGCCGAGCCTGCGTTGCGGGCGCGTGCCAGTGTCGTTGTCTTGCTCGTCATCCATGAGCATGACAGGTTGCTGGGCTTGTTCCCCGAGGTCGGCAAGGCGTTTGATTTGCTTGTCGATGAGCCTGATTGCCGTGCCGGATTGCTGACCGCGTTGCTGCAACTGCTCAAGACATTGGAGACGGAAAGGATTGATGATAAATTCAACAAGGAGATTATCCCCGGTCTGTTCAAGACCCAATCACGGCTGAGGGACAGATTCGGGAGTGATTTCATCGACATGAAAAGCTTCAATGAACGCAAGCCCGAGTGGCAGCTTGAGATTGAAAAGTCGGGCATGGCTGACAAATTGAAAGAAATAGGCGAACTCCAACAGGAGGGCTATGACATATATCTCCGCGCATTCTCTAAGATGAAGAACTTTACGTTCTTTGGTGAACTGTCCAATTGGTTTCTCCCCTTTGACACCGCCAATGCCGAGGTGCGCCGTGTCCTGGCCTCTGGCGGCGGGGGCAAGACGGTGATGGACGTTATACTTGATTCCGACACCCTGTGCAACTCCGACAAATATTCGTTTTGCCTGATGCTTGGCACTGTGCCACCGTCACAACGCTCGATGCTCTCCGCTCCTGTCGGTGATTTGGAGGGAATGGTTGATGCGAAGGCTGACGATGCCGCCCGCTTTGCATCCGAGGCCAATCTGTATGTGCAGGACCTTTACCGCTTTTACACCTTGCATCCGCAGCGGTCACAGTTCACCAATCCGTTTGCCGCATTGGTCACAATCCTCGATGTCACAAGGATCGACCACGTGATTGACACGGCCGATGGGCTGTTGGCAGTGGCTGAAACGATGTTCAAGCGTGAACGCTATCAGTTGGCACTGCGCTACTTCAACCGTTATTTCAGCATTGTCCAGTGCAATGACGGACAGACTTGGCAGAAGGCGGCTTATTGTGCCCAGCGCGAAGGCCGTTTCGACGAGGCCGTTGCTCTCTATTCGCGTGCCGATGCCATCGTGCCTAACAATAAATGGATCTTGTCGCACATTGCCTCGTGCCTTGTCCTTGGCGGCAAGACGGATGAGGCCCTTGAGCACTATCGCCTGTTGGAACTGCTTGACCCGTCTGACATTACGGCTTCGTTGCAGGTGTGCAAATGCCTGATACGAATGGATGAATGTGGAAAAGCATTGGAAAAACTCCGCAAGATTGACTTCCTCAACCCTGACAATCCGCAGGTGGTGCGGATGCTTGGGTGGTGCTTGCTCGACACTGGCGACAAGGGCGGGGCATTGGAACAGTATATGCGCCTTGCATCAGCGTCAGACAACCTGACCGCCGACGACCATGCCAACACGGGTCATGCCTTGTGGGTGAACGGGCGTGGCAGGGATGCTTTTGCACACTATTCGGTTGCCGCCGACATCAAGGGGCTGGACTGGTTGGTAAAGACATTCGCCGCCGATGCCGCCATCCTTGAGCGTGGCGGCGTGGGAAGCACCGAGCGTGACATAATGATTGACATGGTGTCAGGGGTTACAAGCAAGGATTGAACGATGGGTTTGCTGTCTTTTATTTCCCATGCTTGAGAGCCCTTTGATGTTGGGTGTGGGCATTTTGTTTTTGGACTGTTCATCTGTATAAATTGATTGATATATGAGTTTAGAGGAGGTTAAATTGGACGAAGAGAAAGATGGATTGGAAGACACTGCGGCTTCTAACCATGAGCCTTTAGAGGTAAAATCTTCGCATCCAATCATTACTGGATGTTTGTTCGTGTGCACGGTGCTGCTTGGCATAATTGCCTGGCTTTTGTATTTAATATACGACCTGTTGCAGGACTCCCTCGTGTGGCATAAATTGTTTGAGTAAAGGAAAAATTATTTGATATATTATGTTTTCAGGAATTGTAGAAGAGTGTGCGCGTGTCACGGGCATTGTCCGCGACCGCGAGAATGTGGACATCACCCTGACTTGCTCATTTGTCGGGGAACTTGGGATAGACCAAAGCGTGTCGCACAACGGAGTCTGCCTCACCGTCGTCAAGATTGACGGCGACCAGTATACGGTGACGGCGATGAAGGAAACGTTGCTGCGCTCGAACCTCGGCTTGCTCAAGCCCGGGGATTTGGTCAACGTCGAGCGTTCCATGCAGATGAACGGCCGCCTGGACGGGCACATCGTGCAGGGACACGTTGACCAGACCGCCGTTTGCATCTCACGCGAGGATGCCGATGGCAGCACCTATTTCCGCTTCAAGTATGAGGCCGACCGCGAGATGGTCAGGCGCGGCTATTTCACAGTCGATAAGGGTTCGGTGACAGTCAACGGTGTCAGCCTGACGGTGTGCGACCCGTCGGCCGATGAGTTCACAGTCGCAATCATACCCTACACGATGGCAAACACGAATTTCCACGCCATCGAGGTCGGAACGGTCGTGAATCTTGAGTTTGACATCCTCGGCAAGTACATTTGCCGGCTGGAGGAACTCAAGGCGTCGTTCTGACATCGCCTTTGTACCACACGGCCCCGCTCCGCCAGCATCTGGTGAAGCGGGGTTTTTCATTGTATGCAAATGCCATTGGCATACGATGCAAGCGGCGTTGTCATGCAATGCTGTCGGCTGTGGCATACGGTGTTTCGGCATCTAGTCGTGGTGTCCGTGCCTCACCTCCAGGTCTTGCAATCTCCGAGTATAGGGGCGTTTTTTGATTGAAAGCCGTGGTTTGCTAAAATATTCACTTAACAAAAGTATTCATCTTCTTGCCATATTGAGATTTTGTCTGAGCAAAAAGAAAGTAAAAACGGGTAAATCTGATGTTTTGAGCATACCTTATGCTTGCGATATGGTGTATTTTTGTCTAATAAATAGCATATTGACAAAGTGTAATATAAACGATAAAATTTATGTCATTTTATTTGGTGTTTGTGGAAAATGCCTGTATCTTTGACGCAGAGGTTAATAAAAATTCGTTTACTGAGACAAGGGAGCTTGTTGAATGGCAAATACTTCATTTTGATATTAACGTATGTTGCGGTGCGGTTCTTTGTGAAAAGGACCGCATCGTTTATTTTTGCGTCTATGAAAGTTGGCAGGAGGCATTGATGGCGGTAATCCGTGACAAACAGTTTGGCGACATAGCTGTCAAACAGCATTGGCGTGCCGTGAGGGTGACGGTCAAGGTGCGTGACGGGCGGGTTGAGGCTGTCGTTCCGCTCGGTGTCCCTCTTGATGCGGTCGTGCGCCTTGTCGATGCCAATCGCGACAAACTCGCCAGGATGCTGGAGCGGTCGCCTCGTGCGTCCCTGACTGATGGAGTGGTCGTCGAGAGCTGTTGGATGTCGGTCGAGGTGCGCACGGCTGATGTGCGCCGTGTCGTGGTCGCGAGGACTGGGTGCAGCTATGTCGTCACGCGGCCGGCTGGCATCGATGATGCCGTGACTGGCGGTGCAGTGACGGTCTGCCTCAAGCACAGGGCGCATGATGTGCTGCCTGGGATGGTGGACAGCCTGGCGCAACGGTGGGGGTTCACCTACGCATCGTTGAGAATAACCACGAGCAAGGGCAGGTGGGGCAGTTGCTCAAACCGCAAGTCCATCAATCTGTCCGCCTCGCTGATGTTGCTGCCACGGCATCTGGTCGAGTTTGTCATCTTGCACGAATTGTGCCACACGGTGCATCTTGATCATGGTGGTGCGTTCAAACGTCTCTTGGATCACTGTTGCGGCGGGCGCATGGCCGAGTGCGAGGCCGAGTTGCGCCGTCATTCCGCGTCGGTGTGGGGGTGATATGCCTCAAGGAGTGTCTGGGCAACCTTTTTTTAGTAAGAATGTTGTGGATTAGACGCAAAGTAGTACCTTTGCGGTGAGAATGATGAAATGTGGGGGCGAGCAAGCCCTTTTTTTATTCTAATTTCCCGTAAATGATAGACAAAACCAAAGTTAAAGGCATCGTCGATGAATGGCTCGATGGCAAAGATTACTTCTTGGTGGACATCAGCATCACTCCCGACGACAAAATCGTCGTGGAAATCGACCACGCCGATGGTGTGTGGATTGAGGATTGTGTGGACTTGAGCCGCTTCATCGAGGCAAGGCTCAACCGTGACGAAGAGGATTATGAGCTGGAAGTCGGCTCGGCAGGCATCGGACAGCCGTTTAAAATTCCACGCCAGTACCAAATCCATGTCGGTGATGAGGTCGAGGTGATGACCGGAGAAGGCAAGAAACTGACCGGGATACTCAAGGAGGCGGCCGATGACAACTTCACCATCACCATAAAGGAAAAGGTAAGGCCCGAGGGTGCCAAGCGTCCCGTGATGGTGGACAGGGATTTGGCTTTTGGTTACAACGAAGTAAAATACACTAAATATTTAATAAGTTTCAATTGAGTTATGGCTAAAAAAGCAGAAGCTGTCAATCTTGTCGAAACATTCTCAGAATTCAAAGACCTTAAGAACATTGACCGCACGACAATGGTCAGTGTGCTGGAGGAATCTTTCAGAAGCGTGATTGCCAAAATGTTCGGCACGGATGACAACTATGATGTTATCGTAAACCCGGATAAAGGGGACTTTGAGATATATAGGAACAGGGAAGTCGTCGCCGATGACGAAGTCACCAACCCGAACAGCCAGATCGCGCTCAGCGAGGCTCAGAAGATAGATGAATCGTATGAGATTGGCGAGGACGTGACTGACAAGGTGGATTTCTTGCAGTTCGGCCGTAGGGCTATCCTCAACCTGAGACAGACATTGGCCTCCAAGATTCTGGAGTTGCAGAAAGACAGCCTCTATGCCAAATATTCGGAAATGGTCGGCACGATAATCACTGCCGAGGTCTACCAGGTCTGGAAAAAAGAAATCCTCTTGCTTGATGAGGAAGGCAACGAACTGCTCCTGCCGAAAACAGAGCAAATCCCGAGCGATTTCTATCGCAAGGGCGAGACTGCAAAGGCGGTGGTCGCGCGTGTCGAGAACAAAAACAACAATCCCAAGATTATACTTTCACGCACTTCACCTCTGTTCCTGCAACGTTTGTTTGAACTCGAAGTGCCAGAAATAGCCGATGGACTCATAACGATAAAGAAAATAGCCCGCATCCCCGGCGAGAGAGCCAAGATTGCCGTCGAATCCTATGACGACCGCATCGACCCTGTCGGAGCGTGCGTCGGTGTCAAAGGCTCGCGTATCCACGGCATCGTCAGGGAATTGAGGAATGAGAACATCGATGTCATCAACTACACCACCAACACATCACTGTTCATCCAACGTGCAATAAGCCCTGCCAAGATTTCATCAATCCGCCTTGACGAAGAGAAGAGGAAAGCCGAGGTCTATCTCAAACCCGAGGAAGTGTCGTTGGCCATCGGTAAGAACGGAATGAACATCAAGCTCGCAAGTATGTTGACCGAATACACCATCGATGTCTTCCGTGAGCTTGACCAAGCTTATGAGGAGGATGACATCTACCTCGACGAGTTCAAGGATGAAATAGACGAATGGGTGATCGACGCCATCAAGAAACTCGGCATCGACACCGCCAAAGGAGTCCTCAATGCCCCCAGGGAGATGCTCATCGAAAAGGCTGACCTCGAAGAAAACACCGTCGATGATGTCATCAGGATTCTGAAAGCTGAATTCGAAGATGATTAGCCTCGGGATTTGAGAATTGTAGTCAGGAGAAGGTCATACCGGCCGCGACTGCAATTCTCGCTTTGAGTAAAGACCATTTCCTACTACAAATACTATCACACCAAAAGACAATATGGCAATAAGGTTAAACAAAGTAATTGCAAATCTGAATATAAGCAGCTCTACCGCTATAGAATTCCTGCAAAAGAAAGGCTTCGAAATCGAGGGTGGTTTGAATGCGAAGATTACCGATGAGCAGTATGAATTGCTCGTCAAGGAGTTCAGCAAAGACAAGAACCTGAAGTTGGAGTCGGAAAAAATCAGCCAAGAAAGGCAAAATAAAGACAGGAACAAGGCGCAGACTGTCGCGATAGAAGGGTATAGACCAGAAGATAACAAAGTGGACATCAAGACAGTTGTCCCAGAAGAACAACGGCCGAAGTTCAAGCCAGTCGGGAAAATAGACTTGGATGAATTGAATAGGCCCAAGAAGGGCAAGTCTGCCGAAGAAAAGTCCAAACCCCAGGAAACCGCACAGGAGCCTTCCGCCCCGGTACAGCAACCGCAACAACCAGTAGCAGCAGAAGTAGAAACGAAAGCGGAAGAACCCGCACCTGCGTCGCAACCAGAGATAGTGCCCGAGGTCGTGAAGGAAGAACCCGCAACTCCTGCCGCAGAGCCTGCAAAACCGGAAGAACCAGCTGCCACTCCCAAACCAGACGATGGAGTGTTCAGACTCAAGACCGAGGGCTTGGCTTCCAGAATCAACGTGGTCGGGCAAATCGACCTCAGCACCCTAAACCAATCGACGCGCCCCAAGAAGAAATCCAAGGAAGAAAAGCGCAAAGAGAGGGAAGACAAGGAAAAACAGCGTCTCGAACAACGCAAGAAGATGAAAGACGCTATAATGAAAGAAATACGTCCCGGCGATGCTTCCTCATCCTCTTTGGATGCCAAGAAAGGTGATGACGACACCCGCAAGAAGAAGCGTAGCAGGATAAACAAGGAGCGCATCGACATCGACAACCTCCATCAGCAGGGCGACAGGTCAAAGCGTCCGTCTCAACAGTCGCAGCAAGGCAAGCAGCAGTCGAAGAATGCCCAGGCTAAAGGAAGAAAGAACGCGCCCGTCAAACCCGAAATCAACGACGAGGATGTCGCAAAGCAGGTGAAAGAGACGCTTGCCCGCCTCACTTCCAAGGGCAAGAACAAGGCTGCCAAGTACAGGAAGGAGAAGCGCGAGCTCGCTCATTCCCGCCAAATGGAGATAGAGAACCGTGAGCTCGAGGAGAGCAAGGTGCTCAAGCTGACCGAGTTCGTCACCGCCAACGAATTGGCAAGCATGATGAACGTCTCGGTCAACCAAGTCATCGCCACCTGTATGAGCGTCGGCATAATGGTGTCCATCAACCAGAGGCTCGATGCCGAGACCATCAACCTGGTGGCTGAGGAATTCGGTTTCCAGACCGAGTTTGTCAGCGCGTCTGTGGCGCAAGCCGTCGCCGAGGAGGCTGACAGAGAGGAAGACCTCGTCCCCCGTCCGCCAATCGTCACGGTGATGGGACACGTCGACCACGGAAAGACATCGCTCCTCGACTACATCCGCAAGTCAAACGTCATCGCAGGCGAGGCCGGCGGCATCACCCAGCACATCGGTGCCTACAACGTCAAGCTCGAGGACGGTCGTCGCATAACCTTCCTCGACACCCCAGGTCACGAAGCGTTCACCGCCATGCGTGCCAGGGGAGCTAAGGTGACAGACATCGCCATCATCATCGTCGCAGCCGATGACGATGTGATGCCACAGACCAAGGAAGCCATCAACCACGCATCGGCGGCAGGTGTGCCTATCGTCTTTGCCATAAATAAGATAGACAAGCCCGCAGCCAACCCCGACAAAATCAAGGAGGAACTGGCCAACATGAACTACCTCGTCGAGGAGTGGGGCGGCAAATACCAGTCCCAGGACATATCCGCCAAGAAAGGCATCGGGGTCAACGAACTCATGGAAAAGGTGCTCCTCGAAGCGGAAATGCTCGAACTCAAGGCCAACCCCGACCGCAAGGCGACAGGCTCGATCATCGAGTCCACCCTCGACAAGGGGCGCGGCTATGTGGCCACGGTACTCGTCTCAAACGGCACGCTCAAGGTGGGCGACATAGTGCTGGCCGGCATCCATTACGGCAAGATCAAAGCCATGTTCAATGAGCGCAACCAGCGCATCAAGCAGGCCGGCCCGTCCGAACCTGCCTTGATTCTCGGCCTCAACGGTGCGCCGACGGCAGGAGACACATTCCACGTCATTGCCACCGAGCAGGAAGCACGCGAAATCGCTTCGAAGCGCGAGCAGCTCCAACGCGAGCAAGGCATACGCACCCAGAAGCTCCTCACGCTCGACGAGGTGGGACGACGCATAGCACTCGGCGGATTCCAGGAGTTGAACATCATCGTCAAGGGCGATGTCGATGGCTCAATCGAGGCACTTTCCGACTCATTGATAAAACTCTCGACCGAGAAGATACAGGTCAACGTCATACACAAGGCAGTCGGCCAGATTTCGGAGTCGGATGTCTCGCTCGCCGCAGCATCCAACGCCATCATCATCGGTTTCCAGGTGCGCCCGTCGGCATCGGCACGCAAATTTGCCGAGCAGGAGGGTGTGGACATACGCCTCTACTCCATCATCTATGACGCGATAGAGCAGGTCAAGGACGCCATGGCAGGAATGCTCGCTCCCGAGGTCAAGGAGCAAGTCACCGCCACCGTCGAGGTGCTCGAGGTCTTCCGCATCTCCAAGGTCGGCACGGTCGCAGGCGGCATGGTCAAGGAGGGCAAGGTCAAACGCACCGACAAGGCCCGCCTCATCCGCGACGGCATCGTCGTCTACACAGGCTCGATCAACGCCCTTAAGAGGTTCAAGGACGATGTCAAGGAGGTTGCCGTCAACTACGAGTGCGGCCTGAGCCTGACCAACTACAACGACATCAAGGTCGGCGACATCATCGAGACCTACGAGGAGGTCGAGGTCAAGGCGACACTCTGACTCGTCCCCTCAATCCCATCCATCAAGCCTCCCCGCCACGACGGCAGGGAGGCTTTTTCATTTCCCGACATCCGTCACACCGGCTGGAGGCATCCATTATATATATGGTATATTGCCATTTGGTGCTTTCTGGCAGGTTGTCCATTGTGGCGGGCGGATGTGCAGGTTGTCTTGGGGACGCACATCACGCCTCTCTGCGACAACGCACTGTTGATAGTTGGAAACTTATCCATATGGATGTATAGACGCACAATATGCCTCTCCCCGACGGGCGGCGCATTGTTGTAGCGAGCGTGGGATGTGGAGGCGACACACGTCATGCCTCTCTGTAAGCTGCGTCCCGCCTTTCAATCATGCCCGGCAGGGGATAAATCGCGTGACGATAGGCATAAACTTCCCTTGCCCGCCGAGAAAAGGAACTTTTCTCGGCGGGCAAGGGAAGTTTATGCCTATCGTCACGAGGTTTGTGCCTTATGCTGCCGGGCTGTGCAGTCGGTGTTGCGGCGTGGCTGGCGTTGCCCGTTGTTACAACAATGTTGCTTTCCTGACTCACATTCGTAACAACCTTGGATTAATCTTGAAATACGACGAGGATACTTTTGCGGCAAAATCAGAAGAGAAGTATAAAAGATGCAAAAATTGTTATTGCTCGCCGTTTTCACCCTTGCCGCAATCGTCGCCAGCGCGAGGGACATCAGGGGAAAAGTGAGGGACGCGAAGACGGGTGAGGAGATTATCGGAGCATCCATCACCGTCAAGGAAGCACCCGAGCATGGCACGATGACGGGGCTTGACGGCAGTTTCCAGCTGTCGGTTGACAAATCAAAGTACACGCTCGTCTGCTCCTACCTCGGCTACAAGGACTATGTGATCGAGGTCGATGACCTGCATGACGAGATTGAGATTCATCTCATGACCAACGAGGTGCTGCTTGAAGGCGTGACGGTCACTGCCACCAATCCTGGCAGGACCGAGGCCGGCGCGCGCGGCATCGAGCGTCACTCGATGAATGTCGTCAATGTCATGAGCGCAAAAGCCATGGAGCTGTCGCCTGACATCACCGTGGCCAATGTCATCCAGCGCATGAGCGGTGTGACGGTCGAGCGCAATGCCAGCGGAGAGGGGCAGTATGCCATACTGCGCGGCATGGACAAACGCTACAATTACACCCTTGTCAACGGCATCAAGATACCCAGTCCGGACAACAAGAACCGTTTTGTCCCTCTTGACATCTTCCCCAGCGAGATGCTCGACCGCCTCGAAGTGACCAAGTCGCTCACTGCCGACATGGAGGGCGACGGCATCGGCGGCGCGGTCAACCTGGTGATGAAGGATGCGCCGCTGGAGAGGCAATTCACGTTCAACGTCTCGACGGGTTACAATGCGATGTACTTCGGCAGGGATTTCCAGTCATTCGCCAAGAAAGACATCATGATGGAGTCGCCATACGAGGCCATGCCCGAGCCTAAGGTCAACAGGGTGACGATGGACGACTTCACCAACGGCAACATGAAGATGAAGTGGGCTAAACCGATGCCCGACATCATCGCGGGGTTGTCCTACGGCGACCGTTTCTTCGGGGACAAGCTGGGAGTGATGCTGGCCGGCAGTTTCCTTAATACGTACAGGGGCAAGGAGAGCGACCTCTACTACCAGCCGGGCTCTTCACACCATGGCATCGAGCATCGCCTCTATTCGTCGCAGCAGACGCGCATCGGGGCTCATGCCAAGTTTGACTATAACATCAACTCGCGCAACAAACTGACATGGTACAACGGCTACATGGACATGAGGGAGGCCGAGGTCCGTGACGGCAGCGACGACCAGGAGGGAAGTGTCAGGATGAAGTGGAACAGACAGTACATCGTCAACACCACGCTCAAGGGAGAGCACGCTTTCCTTGACCAGGGGCAGTTGAGGCTGAGCTGGACTGCAACATTGTCAAAGGCCTACAGCGAGACACCTGACAACACCGAGATATACATCCTCGGCAACCACGTCCAGTCAACCGACGCGGCGAGGAGGCGGTGGGAACACAATTCCGACCGCGACAAGGCCGGTTATGTCGATTTGGACTATAAGCTGACTTTGGCAGACAAGACCTACTTCGATTTCTCAGTGGGAGGTATGTTCAGGGACAAGAAGCGTGACAGTTTCTTCAACGAATATTGGTTCAACTCGGCGACGGGCACTTCCAACCCGCAGGACTATGGGGAGGATTGGACGAACTATGACCAAATCCAATTCACGACCAAGCGTCCCAACGGCAACATCGGCGACCCGTTGAACTATGACGCGACCGAGCAAATCGGGGCTGCGTACGCCATGGTCAAGTATTCCATGCCGATGTGGGAACTGATTGCCGGCGTGAGGGTCGAGCACACCAACCAGGGTTACAAGCTCAAGTACGTAGTCGGTGATGCCAAGCCCGAGGGACGGCAAAAGTACACCGACGTGCTGCCAAGCGTCCATGTGAAGATGAATGTGCATGAGAACGCCAACCTGCGCTTCTCCTACGGACGTTCCATCAACCGTCCCAGTTTCTTTGAGATTGTGCCTTACAGCATCATCAACGAGGACTACCCGGAACTCGGCAATCCTGACTTGAAGCACACGGTGGCTGACAACGTCGATTTGCGCTATGAGTATTTCCCTTCGTCATCCGAGCAATTCATGGTCGGGCTGTTTTATAAGAACTTGAAGAACCCGATAGAGTATTCGCTCGTCCAGGTCGGACAGGCAGTCTGCTTCCAGCCCGCCAATCTCGGGACGGCGCGTAATATGGGAGTCGAGGTGGATGTGATGAAGTACTTCAATTGGTTTGGTGTCAAGGCAAATTACACCTACACCCATTCCAAGATAATGGCGGACAAGCGCATAATGGATGGCTCCGATGTCCGTCCAGTCAAGCAGTCGCGCCCGCTTTATGGCCAGGCGGCTCACGTGGTCAATCTCACCCTCCTGTTCAAGAGCACCAAGCACGGGCTTGAGGCGCAAATCTCGGGAAGCTATACTGGCAAGCGTCTGAGCGAGATTTCTCACTGGCTCGACAACGACATCTGGGAGGATGGCTATGCCCAGCTCGACGCTTCGATAGAGAAGTCGTTCAAGAAAGGCGTGAGCATCTTTGCAAAAGCATCCAATTTGCTTGATATGCCGTTGCTGCGCTATGTCCACAAGAGTTCGTTCACTGACGATGTCCCATACGAGAGGATAAAGGGCAACGTCATCGAGCGTAAGGAGTGGCACGGGCAATCGTTCATGATAGGATTCAGATACAAACTGGCTTCACGCAAATAACACAGAATATAGAGTAAAACGAATCAAACAGTTATTATAGCATTATGAGAACAAAACATTTTCTTTTTGCAACCGCCGCTTTGCTGTCAATGGGATTCCTGACAGCTTGTGACGACGAAGAGACAACCACCACAGTAGAAGATGAGACACAACAACTCCCCGAAGGTGTTGTCGTGTGGCCTGCTGACACGGTCGTCAACCTGAATGACCACTACACAGTCCCCGAGGGAACGACACTCGTGATTAAGGAAGGCGTGCAAATCATCGCAAGCACTGACGGTGTCGGTGCAAACGCCGTGCCTGTGGAGTTCACCGTCAACGGCAACCTCATCTGCCAAGGAACAGAGGAGAAGCCAATCCTCTTCTCCGTAGACCCGTCAATGAGGACAGAGGAAAACCAACTCGCCGGATTGTGGGGCGGCATCGTTGCCACTGAGACTTGCGAAGAGATGCTCATCGACCACACCATAATAGAATATACTGGCGGCGGCGTGACCATCGGTTCACCGGCTGCGACAGCGGGCATCTACACGGCTGACGATGATGCTTACCCGCAAATCACAACTTACAACAAGGATGGACGCTATGTCATCACCAACTCAGTCCTCCGTTATGGCTGGTCGGACGGCATATACATGATGGGCGGCAACGGCATCATCGCAAACAACACATTCTATGCCAATGGTTTCGACGGCGCGGAAGCTGTCAACGTGAAAGCTGGCTGCAAGGTCGATGTCGCGCAGAACGTCATGTTCAGCCCCAACACCAACGGCCTGAAACTCTCAAGCTCCGGACAAAGCGAGGTGAGGGGACAAGCCCTCATCCAAGCCTACAACAACACCATCATCAACTCAGGATGGCGTCGTGACGGCGAGAAGGGTGGATGCGTTTACGTAGAGAAGAACGCCCTGGCCAATGTCTTCAACAACCTCATTGTCAACTGCAAGTTCCGCGCGATGACACCGAGCTTCACAATCCCCAACAATCCTGAAGAGGGATATGACAACAGCTCGGTCATCGATTATAACTACTACGCGTCGGGAAGCCAGCGCAGCGACATCGTCTTTGCCGATGAGTCAGGCGTTGCCTTTGCTTGGGAGGGCTACAACTATGCACACGAGGACTACAACCAAGGCGTAGTTGATGCGCACAGCACCATAGCTACCGAGACAGACTCCAAAGACCCGAAGTTCGTCAACTTTGACATCAATGCAGTGCCTTTGACAAGCTACGCATTCGATGAGGACTGGGATTTCCACGTGCAGAGCGATTCGCCCGTGCTGAGCGGTGCTTACAGCGGCAACGATGCGGCTATGATGCCTTACTTCCAGACCGAAGGGCTTGAAGTCTACGGCACAACCTACAATTCACCTGCCGTTGAAGCTCGTTACGGTGCGTTTGGTGAATAATATGCCGATACCTCCGCAACAGGACAATTGAGACACAGAGCCAGGTCGTGCGCATGATGCTCGGTCTGGCTCTGATTGACCATCCATTAATAACCATCACATAAAAAAACATCAGCAAATGTTCAGAATCAAACAACTCCTCCTCATCGTCATGGTGACGTTTGTCACTGTGGCAATCAATGCCCAGAACGCCGAGGCATGGCACAAGCTGGAGAAACCATTGAACTTCTACCTCGTCAACGACCTCGGACGGAACGGCTACTATGACCAGAAGCCCATAGCCGAACTCATGGGCAGGATGGCCGAGGCGATCGACATCGAGTTTGTCGTGGCCGCCGGCGACGTGCATCACTTCGAGGGAGTCCGCAGCGTCGACGACCCCCTGTGGATGACCAACTACGAGCTCATCTACAGCCACCCCGACCTCATGCTGCCTTGGTATCCCATCTGCGGCAACCACGAGTACCGTGGCAACACGCAGGCAGTCATCGACTACAGCAACGTCAGCGCACGTTGGCAGATGCCGTCACGCTACTACACCAAAGTCATGGAGGAAGACGGGGCGACCCTCCGCCTTGTCATGCTGGACACCTCGCCGCTGCTTGACAAGTACCGCAAGGACACCGACAAGTATCCCGACGCTGCCGCCCAGGACATGAATGCGCAACTCGCATGGGTAGACTCGGTGCTGACGGCCGCCCATGAGGATTGGGTGCTCGTCGTGGGGCATCACCCCATCTATGCCTACACTGACAAGAGCGAGTCGGAGCGCACCGATCTGCAACGCCGGCTTGACACCATCCTACGCAAGCACGGCAATGTCGATTTCTACCTCTGCGGCCACATCCACAACTTCCAGCACATACGCAAGGAAGGCTCGGACATAGACTATGTGGTCAACACCTCGGGCTCGCTCTCCCGCGAAGTCAAGCCGACGGACGGCACAGTCTTTTGCAGCGATGCCACGGGATTCTCGCTCATCACCGTTGACAAGCGCGAGATAGACCTCTACATGATGGACAAGGACGGCAACGTCATCCACACCATCAAGAGGACTAAGTGACCTCGGCACGCTTTGACATGACAAAGGCATCCCGCTGTGGGATGCCTTTCGTTTTATGCGCCGGCAGGCATGGTAGCCACTGATGAGGCTTTGCCCCCTGCATGAAATCGCCTTGCGTCAGGCATAAACTTCCTTTGCCCCAGGCATGAAGTTGGTTGTCCCTAAGGGAAAAGTATATTCAGAAGTTTTGTTTATATATTCAAAAGTTCTGAATATTAAAACAAAAGTTTTGTTTATTCGTTCAAAACTTTTGTTTTTACTTTATGTACGGGGCAAGCGAACTTTATGCCTGACCCGGCAGGGGTTTTCCAAAAAGGATGCGTGGTTTGTGCCTTGTGGTGGTGGCGTGGCGGGTGCAGGCAAAGGCGGCGGACGGTGGGGGATGTTGTCCCTTGCACCGTCCGCCGCAGTTGTCAGTCCGCCCGTGGGTGGTGGTGGCTACTGGTAGAGGAAGCGTTTGATGCTCTTCTTCGGTGTCTTTTCAAACTCCTCGTTGTAGATTTTGACCGATGCCACCTGCGAGTAGGCGGGGAGCTGCGTGTTGAGCTGCGTGCGGTTTTGCTCCATGATGGCGGGGATTTGGCTGTCGGCCACGCCGTCCTTGAAGGCTTGGTCGAAGTCGGGGTAGATGAGGGCGACGAGCTTGTCCTCCTTCTGTATGACGATCGACTCGGCGACGTAGGGGAGGTTGTTGAGCTTGTCCTCGATTTCCTCTGGGTAGATGTTTTGCCCCGACGGGCCGAGCAGCATATTCTTGCTGCGCCCCTTGATGTAGATGTTGCCGTCGTCGTCCATCACGCCGAGGTCGCCCGTGTGCAGCCAGCCGTCGGGGTCGATGGCCTGGCGGGTGGCCTCGTCGTTCTTGTAGTAGCCGAGCATGACGTTCATGCCACGGCAGACGATTTCGCCGACGACGTTGCGCGGGTCGGGCGAGTCGATGCGCACCTCCATGCGCGGTGCCGCCTTGCCGCACGAGCCTTGTGCGAAGCGTGTCCAGTCCTCATAGGAGATTATCGGGGCGCACTCGGTCATGCCGTAGCCGACGGTGTAGGGGAAGTGGATGCTGTGCAGGAATGCCTCGACCTCCTGGTTGAACGCTGCGCCGCCGATGATGACTTCCTTGAAGTTGCCGCCCAGTGCGTCGATGACTTGCTGCCGCACGGTGTTCCTGATCTTGTCGTTGATGAACGGCAGTCGCATTAGGAACTTCATCGTCGTCGTCTCGAGGCGGGGCATGACGCTCTTCTTGATAATCTTCTCGATGATGAGCGGCACGGCTATGATGATGCGCGGCTTGACTTCGTTGAAGGCTTGGAAGATGATTTTCGGGCTCGGCACGCGGGTGAGGTAATAGATGTGGCAGCCGCAGCAAAACTCGTAGATGAACTCGAATGCCATGCCGTACATATGAGCCATGGGCAACATCGACACCACCTTGTCGCCGGGCTCGAGCGACAGCACTTCGTAGGCGAAGCGGGTGTTGGACCACAGGGCGCGGTAGGGCACCATCACTCCCTTTGAGTAGCTTGTCGTGCCCGACGTGTAGTTGATCATCGCCAGTTCGTCGGGGCTGTCCTGGTGGTAGCTTATCATCTCGCGGCGGAATTGGCGGGGATAGCGGCGGCCGAACATCTCATTGAGGTGCTCGCGGGCATGGGTGAGCCGCTCTGAGCGTGAGACGAGCAGGCTGTAGTCGTTGATGAGGATGATGCCCTCGAGGTTTGGCATCTCGGCTT
>CALNGU010000015.1 GCA_939800445.1 uncultured Bacteroidaceae bacterium
CGACAGGATTCAAACCTGTAACCTTCTGATCCGTAGTCAGATGCTCTATTCAGTTAAGCTACGGGACCTCCGTTCTCAAATCGGATGCAAAGATAGAGATAAAATTGAGAATACGAAGTATCTCACCGAGTTTTTTCACTCAAAGAATGATTCATTGAAGATTTGCCACCCGAGAGTGATGCCGAAACTCCACGAATTCGCCGGGAAACGGGTGTAATTGACGTATGCCGAAATCGCCGCAAACGGCAGCACGCACACGCCTGACAGCTGCGCGAAACAGTTGTACTTGGAAAACAGTTTGCCATACTGCGCATTGCCGAGGTTGTTCCTCTCGATCGGGAATATAGGCTGGAAATAATAGACCTCGCCGCGCACATGAAACATATCGTTGAATTTATAGATAGGCTTCAACCCTGCGGCAAGGTATTGATTTGCCCTGAAATCTTCGTTGTAAGTCAGCTTCAGTTGCGCAACTGGCGCAAACTCGCCGGCAGCCAACATCGTCGCCGTGTAGTTGTGTGAAAAGTTGCGCGAGGAATAATAGCCCTCGACATACGTCCCGAGCACCCAGTGGGATGTCAGCGGGAAGTAGGACTCGTTCTTGTACGACAGTTGCAGCCACGCTATCTTGTCCTGGAAGTCATATTCATTCCCGCTGTAAGCTGAACGGAACCTCTCGCGGCCGGCATAGACCTGCGCGACGAGCTCATCGCGGCTGCCTTGCGTTGCAAACTGTTTAGTGTTGAGCGTGTTGCCACCAAAGAAGAGCGAGCCGCCGAGCAGGTCATAGGAACTCTTGTCCCTGTCCATCTTCTCAAAGTCAACGACACTCGACTGCAAGTAGGTGTCCTTTTGGCTGGCAACGCCGAAGCTGATTTCGGTCTTCTTGTTGAGCATGAAAGGAAACGCCACCTTCACCTTGATGAAAGTCTCCGTCTTACGGTTTATGGAAGGTGTGCCACGCTTGAAAAACATCTCATCGCGCTGGAAATAGTCGAAAGAGTTGTAGGAAGCTATGACCCTGTAGGATGTCGGTATGGCGGTAGCAAGATCAATCTTGGCCGACAATTGCAGGTTGTTGTACACCTTGCCAAGTTGCCCGTCGAGCGTGAACTCTTTGGAGTAGTAGTTAAGGTCCTTGTAGGACACCCCGACGTAAACCTGGTTTGAAGTGTTGGAAATGTGGCCTCCCAATTTTATTGAGAACGGAGTGCCCATCTTCACATCAAGATACAGGTCGTAACACCCGTCCGCCTCGTCATAGACTGCATGGGGGATTATCTCGGAAATTATACCGTCAGTCAGCAACTTAAAGTAGCTTGTCTTGAAGTCGTCGAAAGTGAATGTCCCTTTTGTCTTGCTGGTGTTGTAGATTTCCCTCCTGATGTAATAGCTCTGCCTCGGTGTCGCCCCGTTGACATGGATGTCCTTGAAGACAAGCGCAGGCAGGGATTTCTTGTACAACTCGCGACGCAAATCCATCTCAGCCTTGCCTACCCTGCGTGTGATACGGCTCTTGATGGTGTCCATCATGGATATGGCGCGGTCGTAGCCTATTTGCGATATCTTTTCCACCTTATCAAAATCCAAAAGACTCACATCGGTAAAGTAGAAACGCATGAGTATGTCCATGCTGTCAGGCAACGAATAGTCGCTCTTCTGCATTATCATATTTTCGACTTGCCCGATGATGTCCCTCTCGTCCGGCTTCTTGGGATTGGAGGCGACGACACTGCCGATGATGATGTCGGGAGCAAAATCCTCATCCATCACATCTGCCGGGAAATTGTTGTAGATGCCACCGTCGTAGACAAGGGTGGAATCGTTCATGATAGGCTTGAACACCAGCGGGAAAGTCATTGATGCCCTCACGGCATCACCGAGGTCGCCATTGCGGTATATGATTTCACGCTTATGGTAAACGTCCGAAGCCACGCTGCGAAACGGTACAAATAAATCGTCAAAGTTCCCCCGGCACTGTGCGGTCGCAGCCGTGAAGACTTGCAAGAAGGCAATGTTCATCTGCACCGGGTTGACAAGGCTCGTGGGCAGGAAATGCTGCTTGCGCGATGTCGAATCCTTGAACGAAATCTTCAGATTGAAAAAATCCGGAGTATGGCGGTCACGCTTGAAATAATAGATGTACTTATCGTCTATTTGCCCTGTATACCACTTTTTGAAATCATCAGATTTCACGAGATGCTCCATCTCCTCGGGCGTATACCCCATGGCATAGAGCGCACCGACGATTGCCCCCATCGACGTGCCGGTGATGTAGTCGATGGGGATGTCATTTTCCTCAAGAGCTTTTATGATGCCAATGTGCGCCAAGCCCTTTGCCCCTCCACCACTCAACACGAGACCGACCTTTTGCGGATGAATGCTGAGGGAGACGAGCAACAGAGCTATTATGGCAGCCAGGCATCGTTTCATAGGTGTCAATCACTGATTATGCGGATGACATACTCGCTGACACGCACGACAGTGTAACGCTTCAAGAAATACTCACTGCCTGAGATTGGCGCGCCACCGTTCCAAAGGTTGTACTGTGCACCGCACATTGGACAAGCCGCCTTGCCAGAAAAATTGTCGTCCACCAATTCCACAGCCACCTTGCGGTTAGCCTCAACAGGGCAGGCACTGTCATAGGCATAATACTGATTGTCAAGCAGGGAACTCCCGACCAAAAGACCAGCATAGCCGATTGGTGCATTCGTGTTGGGAAATGTCTTCATTTCCATAAAGTACCCCGGGGTCTGCAAGCCGATGTATGCCGCCTGCCGCATATCACAATCAACCGACCTGAACGTCATGCCAGGAATCGTGGTCTCAGCCTTCTGGCATGAGACAAGCAGCGACAAGAGCAGCAACAAGCATGACGCGAGCCTAATCATAGTTGACCTGTGACAACATCTCGGCAAGTTTTTCCACAGCTTCCTCAATCTTTCCTTTCATGAGATTGCGGGTGAGGATATTGAGATTTATCTTCACTGTCACTCTCATCTTGGATGTCTGCGCATCGATAGGCACGATTTGAATCCACAGATTGAATGCTATCGGGGAGTCGGGCGAACCGAATTTGACGGTCTTGCACGGCTCACGCTCAACAATGCTCAATGTCACCTTGCCAACGGGGGCGACCGTGACGGTCACATTGTCACTGTCATAGGTGAGTGACTGCACCTTGTCCTCTGGAATCTTGTCCTTGACACGCTCAAGATTGTTCAAGTCAGAGACCAAGGCATAGACTTTCTCTTGCGGATAAGGGATGACCTTTATGCTGCTTTCAAATTTATCCATGCTCACTTCCCCCATTCCGACGGGTTTTTCCTCCACTCATGCAAAGTCTCAATCTGGCCTTCTGAGATATACCCGGTTTTCAAAGCCGTCTCGACCACTGCCTCATAGTCGGTCAGGGTCAACAATTTCACGTCAGCCTTTTCAAATGCTTCTTTCGCTACAGGGAAGCCGTAGGTGTAGGATGCGACCATGCCGATGACTTTGCTGTTCATGTTGCGCAGGGCATTGACTGCCTTGAGGCTGCTGCCGCCAGTCGAAATCAAGTCTTCAACGACCACGACTTTCGCCCCTTCTGGCAAATAACCTTCGACAAGGTTCTCAAGGCCATGGTCTTTCGGTGCTGAACGCACGTAGACGAATGGCAACTCAAGCAGGTCGGCAACCAACGCACCTTGGGCTATTGCTCCTGTGGCGACACCTGCGATGACCTCGACTTCCGGGAAGTTCGCTTTTATGAGTTTTGCAAATTCATTTTTGATGTATGTCCGCAATGCGGGATAGGAAAGGGTTTTCCTGTTGTCGCAATAGAATGGAGATTTCCAACCCGAAGCCCAAGTGAATGGGTTGGCCGGTTGCAACTTTATGGCTTTGATGGCCAACAATTCTTTTGCCAACTGTTCTTTTACGTCTTGCATATCACTTTATGTTTTTTAATTGCTGAAATAATCTGGTTTCCGTTTTCTTGCCTCCTCCAAAGATAGGAGTTCCTGATGTGTCTTGCCGTGTTCTGCCCTTATTTTCTCATATTCGCCGCGCAATTCTTCCTTATATGCCGCACAAGACACTGGGTCGAGCAGTTTTTTCAATGCCGGCACGTTTTGTGAGGCATCCTTGACATGGACGACGATGCCCGAATAGTTTGGAGCTATCTTAATGGCCGTGTGCTTCAACGAAGTAGTCGCCCCACCTATCATCACGGGGATTTGCAAGCCTTCGGCCTCCATGAGCTTTACGACATTGACCATCTCGGCGAGCGACGGGGTTATCAGCCCGCTCAACCCGATGGCATCAACGTTCATTTCCTTGGCAGCACGCACTATGTCCTCGGCTTGCACCATGACTCCGAGGTCCACCACCTCATAATTGTTGCATGACAGCACCACCGAGACGATGTTTTTACCGATGTCATGCACATCGCCTTTGACCGTTGCGAGGAGAATCTTGCCTGCGTAATGAGCCGATGACGCTTTCTCCTTTTCTATATACGGTTGCAAAATCTCGACTGCTTTCTTCATCGTCCTTGCCGTCTTGACTATCTGGGGCAGGAACATCTTGCCTGACGAGAACAATTCCCCCACTCTGTCCATCCCGTCCATCAACGGTTTCTCGATGATGGCGATTGGCGAAGGATAGGATTGCAACGCCTCCGACAAATCTTCGGGCAGGAAATCGTCAACACCATGCTGCAACGCATAGGCGAGCCTCTCGTCAAGCGGCAATGACCTCCACCCGAGCATTCCATGACTGTCAGTCCCGACAGGCGCAGAACCTGCCAGGGCAAGCACATCATTGAGTGCATCGTCCCGGCGGAATAGTATGAAATCCTCCAGCACCCTGACCTGCTCATCGCTCAGGTCGGCATAGGTGACTTTGGAATAGGGGTTGACGATTCCCATATTCATCCCCTCCTTTATTGCAAGGTTAAGGAACACTGCGTGGATTGCTTCCCGCACGAAATTGTTGCCACGGAAAGCAAACGACAAATTACTTACCCCGCCACTGACATTGACGCCAGGCAGATGGGAATGTATCCAACCGACACAGCGTATGAAATCCAAAGCATAGCGGTCGTGCTCCTTCATCCCGGTGCCGATTGCCAGGACGTTGGGGTCAAATATTATATCCTCCGGTTTCATACCAGCCTTGTCCACCAACAGGCCATAGGCTCGGCTACATATCTCTATTTTCCGTTCAAAAGTGTCGGCCTGCCCTTTTTCGTCAAAAGCCATGACGACGACGGCCGCCCCCAAAGCTTTCACCTCCCTTGCCCTTTCCAGGAAGATGCGTTCACCCTCTTTCAAGGATATGGAGTTGACGATTGACTTCCCTTGCAAGCACTTGAGACCGGCGGTAATCACGTCCCATTCCGACGAGTCTATCATCACCGGCACGCGGGCTATCGACGGGTCGGAAGCCATGAGGTTGAGGAAATTGACCATCTCGCCGCGCACGTCGAGCATCCCGTCGTCCATATTCACGTCGAGCACTTGCGCCCCGTTCTCAACCTGCTCGCGAGCGATATGCAAGGCCTCGTCATAATTCTTCTCCTTTATCAGCCTGAGGAACTTCCTTGAACCTGCGACATTGCATCGCTCGCCTATGTTGACGAAGTTGAACTCCGGCTTCACGTCGAGTGCCTCCATCCCCGACAGGACGAGATTGCGCGTAGGGGTTGACGGCACATGGACTTTGGCGCAGCCTATTATATCCGAGTATTTCCTGATGTGCTCGTCGGTCGTGCCGCAACAGCCGCCGACAATGTTGACATAGCCGCCGGACAGCACTTCAAGCATATCGCGTGCCATGTCGTCAGGCGACTGTTCGTACTCCCCAAATTCATTGGGCAACCCAGCGTTGGGATAGACACTGATGTAGCACGGCGCAATCGCCGACAACTGCTTGATGAACGGCTGCATCTGCTTGGCACCGAAAGAACAATTCAGCCCCATGGAGAAGATGTCATGGCACGACATCGAAGCGCAAAACGCCTCAAGTGTCTGCCCCGAGAGCGTGCGCCCCGAGTTGCCCGACAATGTGACCGACAGCATCACCGGCACTCTCCGCCCCACGGCAGCCATGGCCTTGTCGGCAGCATAGACGGCCGCCTTGGCATTGAGCGTGTCAAATATGGTCTCGATGAGCAGGGCATCCACCCCGCCAGCCACAAGCACCGCCATCTGCTCCTCATAGGCGGCAGCCAGCGTGTCAAAGTCTATCGCACGGGCGGCAGGATTCTCAACATCGGGGGAAATCGAGCAGGATTTATTGGTGGGGCCGACCGAAGCCACGACATAACGGGGCTTTGACGGGTCAGCTGCGGTATATTCGTCCACCAGCCTGCGGGCTATGCCGACGGCTGCGGCATTCATCTCGCGCACCACGTCCTCCAGCCCATAGTCGGCCATGGAGACACGATTGGCGTTGAACGTGCAGGTCTCGATGATGTCAGCCCCCGCGTCAAGGTATTTGCGGTGGATGTCCGCCACCACTTCGGGCTTCGTCAGGCACAGGAGGTCGTTGTTGCCCTTCAACTGGCAATGATGGTCCTTGAACCTCGTGCCACGGAAGTCGTCCTCGCACAGCCCGTACTGTTGAATCATAGTCCCCATCGCACCATCGAGGATGAGGACACGGCCGCGCACTGCATCGGCCAAAGTCATCTTGTCACCTATCATCAAATCATTTCTTGAAGAACCGATCCATATACCTCTTGTCATCCCGCTCCTTGATGGCCTCACGCTTGTCATATTGCTTCTTGCCCTTGGCCAACGCTATGACCAGCTTGGCAAGGCCGCGCTCGTTGATGAACAGCCTGACAGGCACGATGGTGAAGCCGCTCTCCTTGACCGCACGCTCCAGCTTGATGAGTTCTTTCTTCTCCAACAGCAGTTTGCGGTCGCGGCGGCTGGCGTGGTTGTTGTAGGAGCCATAGAAGTACTCCGACACATTCATATTCTTCACCCACAGCTCGCCCTTGACGAAGTAGCAGAAAGTGTCCACCAGGCTGGCCTTGCCGAGGCGGATGGACTTGATTTCAGTCCCCGTCAGGACGATGCCGGCCGTATACTGGTCGATGAACTCGTAGTCGAAGCTCGCCCTGCGGTTCTTGATGTTTATGTTGTTTCCCTTGAATAATCCTTTGGAAGCCATTCTCACATGAATTTGCAAAATAAGTAATAGATGCCGCCGGCAACCACCACCTCAGACAGGAACGCCATCACCGTGAACACCAACCGGCGGTTGTCGTCGAAGTCGAAGAGCCGCCCGCACCCCTCCCAGACCAGGAAGATGGTGTAGACCTGGCAAAGCCAGACCAATATCTTGAAATCAATCGGGAAGGCAAGCACCGTGTAGGTGACAAACAGCACCGTCATCGAATAGCCCAACAGCCGGTAGATGTCAGACTGGGCCACGACCACGCCAAACAACGACCTGGCGACCTTGCCAAGCACGAAAGCCGACACGAAGAACGACAGGAACACTGGCACGCACGTCACGCAGCAGCCGATGATGGCATCCTTGAACAAGGCGAAAGGCTGCGAAGCGTCGCCCACATAGCCCACCACGAAGTAGGCGATGAACGACACCAGCCCCGCAAGCCCCATTAGCGGGTAGAAGTAGGACGACAGCACGTCAACCCCCTCGTCCTCGCGGGCTATCTCCTCCCACGTCTGCGACGGGCGCAGCAGGATGGAGACGAAACGTTTGTACATCCACTTGTAACTCATCTTATCTCGTCAATGAATTGGTCAATGTTGGCATCGACATACGCCGCGATGGCCCCGGCAAAGTCAGGCTCGCTGTCGATGAACTCGTCCTGAATGTCGTCAAACCGCTCATACTGCTCGTACATAGCCATGAACTCCTCGTCCGTCCTCTCCCGCTCCAAGTCCTCGCGGTTGGCGCGGTAGAGCTTGCCAGCCTTGTTGACCAACGCCGCGAGCCTCGGCACGCCCATCATGCGCACCGCCTTGGCAAAGGGGTTCATGAAGATGTAAGGCCCGTAACCATTCTGCACCAGCTGCACAAAGCCCCCCTCCATCACCTCGTCACGCAACGTCGCATAGGCCAGCAACGTGTTCTGCCACCCGTTCAACCCGGCCATCGCCTCGGCAGTCGGCTCGCCGCCGACAGCATCCCTGACCGCCCCGATGACGACATCGAGGAAAGCCGCCGCGCCCTCGCCGGCCGCAACGCGCAAATCGCAATCATTGACCACTACCATATTAATATAAACGATTGTGTCGCGCAAAGGTAGCAACTATTTCCCACTATGCAAGCACCATGCCACGCCGCCACTGGCGCACCGCGCGAGGACGGCGGCGGCAGCAAGCACAGGCACAAAACCGGCCCGCCTCGGGCACAAAACCACGCATCGCCAGACGCAAACCTGCGAGTGGTCATAGATAAAGTTGAAACAAAACTTTTGAATATAAAAACAGAAGTTTTGTTTATTAAAACAAAAGTTTTGAATATATAAACAAAACTTCTGAATATACTTTTCATCAGACCTCCTGCAAGTTTGCACCTGACACAATGCAAGTCCATGCCCCGTGTCCCCCGATTTCATGTCCGGCGATTGGCGCAAAAAGCTCATGCCATGTTTTGCCAATCATGGCAAAAAGGGTAATTTTGCATCAACAATTATTCTTCTTTCATTTATTTACCATACAATTATGACCTATTCACACGAAGTAGAACACATGTGTGTTGTAAAGAAAGGTCCAAACCACGGACCGGCTCCAATCCCGGAAGAGGGGAAGTGGATCAAATCCAAAGAAATCAAGGACATCTCGGGCCTGACGCACGGTGTGGGCTGGTGCGCTCCGCAACAGGGTGCGTGCAAGCTGACACTCAACGTCAAGGAAGGGGTAATCCAGGAAGCCCTCGTCGAGACACTGGGCTGCTCGGGCATGACCCACTCGGCAGCCATGGCAGCCGAAATCCTGCCAGGCAAGACTATCCTCGAAGCGTTGAACACCGACTTGGTGTGCGATGCCATCAACACGGCGATGCGCGAGCTTTTCCTGCAAATCGTCTACGGCCGCACTCAGTCCGCGTTCTCTGAAGGCGGGTTGATGATCGGCGCAGGACTCGAAGACCTTGGCAAAGGCCTCCGCAGCCAGGTCGGCACGCTCTATGGCACGCTGGCAAAAGGCCCGCGCTACCTGGAGATGACCGAGGGCTACATCAAGCGCGTCGCGCTGGACAAGAACGACGAGATCTGCGGCTACGAGTTCGTGCACCTCGGCAAGTTCATGGAAGAGATTAAGAAAGGCACCGACGCCAACGAAGCCCTCAAGAAGGTCACTGGCACTTACGGCCGCTTCACCCCCGAGGCAGGCGCAGTCAAATACATCGACCCACGTCAAGAATAATAAAGGAGGAGACTACAACTATGATTAGAGAAGTGAAATTTGAAAGTCAAGACAGACGAATCAAGCAGATATTGGCAGCCTTGAATCAATATGGCATCAAGGACATCGAGGAGGCTAACGCCATCTGCGAGCAATACGGGCTCGACCCCTACAAGACTTGCGAGGAGACGCAACCCATCTGCTTTGAGAATGCAAAGTGGGCATACGTCGTCGGCACCGCCATCGCGCTGAAGAAAGGTTGCAAGACGGCGGCAGAGGCGGCAGAGGCAATCGGCGTGGGCTTGCAGTCGTTCTGCATCCCGGGTTCGGTGGCTGACGACCGCAAGGTCGGTCTCGGGCACGGCAACCTCGCCGCAATGTTGCTCCGCGAGGAGACCAAGTGCTTCGCGTTCCTTGCCGGACACGAGTCATTCGCCGCAGCAGAGGGCGCAATCAAGATTGCCGCCAAGGCTGACAAGGTGCGCAAGGAGCCGCTGCGTTGCATCCTCAACGGTCTGGGCAAGGACGCTGCGCAAATCATCTCCCGCATCAACGGCTTCACCTACGTACAGACAGAGTTCGACTACTTCACTGGCGAGCTCAAGGTGGTTAGGGAAATCGCTTATTCCGACGGACCTCGTGCAAAGGTGCGTTGCTACGGAGCTGACGATGTGCGCGAAGGCGTGGCTATCATGTGGAAAGAGGGTGTCGATGTGTCTATCACCGGCAACTCGACCAACCCGACCCGCTTCCAGCACCCCGTTGCCGGCACTTACAAGAAGGAGCGCGTGCTGGCTGGCAAACCCTACTTCTCAGTCGCATCAGGCGGTGGCACGGGCCGCACATTGCACCCGGACAACATGGCAGCAGGCCCTGCATCCTACGGCATGACTGACACCATGGGCCGTATGCACTCTGACGCTCAGTTTGCCGGCTCGTCTTCAGTGCCTGCACACGTCGAGATGATGGGATTCCTCGGCATCGGCAACAACCCGATGGTAGGTTGCACCGTCGCTTGTGCGGTGGATGCTGCTACGGCACTCAATAAGTAATCCAACCCGAGCGGTAATAAAAGGCTCAGCCCTTGCGGAATGTCCGCAAGGGCTGAGTTGTTTTTATACCATTATAATATATGGGTCAGAAGTGGACGCCGAACTTCATCACGACACCTCCAAGGTTTTCCTTGACAGTCGAACTGCTGTAATCACCGTAGCCGCCGTACCAACCGCCATAATAATACCATGTCTCCTGGTCGATGTCCGCGCCCTGCATCTGGTAGCCAAGCGAGAAAGTGAGACCAATGTTCCTATTCATCGAGTAGTCCACACCGATGGTCGGCGAGAAATACACCCCGCTGCCTATCGGGGAATAGCCCACCTTGACATCAAAGAACGGTGTTATGTAATTGTTGATGAAATTAATCCTGGCATTGGCGAAGATTGGCAGGAAAGTGCCATAGATGAAATGATAATCAAGGCTAAGGCCCGCGCCGACATAGAAGTATGGCACAACCTGGTAGCCGTGCGAAGTGGTCAGCGACAACACACCGTCGGCACCACCAGTGCCTATCGCACCGCCGAAATCGATGAACCCGCGATAGCCACGGGTGTGACAAGCGTCGCCAATCGTGCGGTTCGAACTCTGCGGAAAAGCGAGGCACGCCGACAGGACAAGGAACAATGACAAGAACAGTCTTTTCATATTGCTTTTTAAGTTTTGCCTCCTTGCCCCAACGGAGGGTTATGCATAGACAAAAGGTGGGGGCTTTATCTGCCTTACCCAGTTCTCCGGCTTCTCGCATTGCCCAGTCCATGAGTGAAACAGCTGCCCCCACGCAATCATGCGCCGCGCCTGGCTGGCCAGACGGGCGTACAATCGGCAACGGGGATGCATTGCTATCATCTCCATGGGCTATACAAATTTTGCGAGAATCTGAGAACCGAAGATAATCTCAATAACACCTTTCCGTGATATGTCCGCCTCCCTTGCGGGAGACAAGGCAAATGTATCACAAAATCACAAGGAGACAAAGCGGATGTATGCTATTTTTCAAGCCGCACCATCCCACCCCGCCGCACGTCAGAACTGGAAGTAGATGAACGGCTGCACATCCATGCTCTTGACCTGTATGACGATGTAGATCGCCACAGTCAACGCCACGACCGCCATGACAAACGGAGCGCGGACAAACACACCTTGCACCTTGTCGGACACACGGTCGGGGATGAAGTGCATCAGGAAGCCGGCCGCCATCAGCAGGAAGACCTCGGCATAGCCTGCCACCATCTGCGTGAACACCTCGGGATGAAAATCGGTGAATATCTGCCTCAGCATCGCCAACGAGCCGTCAAAGCTGGTGTTGCGGAAGAAGATCCACCCGAAGCACACGAGGTGGAACGTCACGACAACCCGCACCACCTTGTCCAGCTTGCCGAGCGGCAGCGTCAGCTTTGACTTCATCCTGATTTTGTCAACCACCAGGCAGAGGCCATGGAAGCCTCCCCAGAAAACGAAGTTCCACGAAGCCCCATGCCACAACCCGCCCAGCAGCATCGTCAGCATGAGGTTGACGTAGGTGCGCAGCTTGCCCTTGCGGTTGCCACCGAGCGAGATGTACAGATAGTCCTTGAGCCACGTCGAGAGCGATATGTGCCACCGATGCCAGAAGTCGGAGATGGACACGGATTTGTAGGGCGAATTGAAGTTGACGGGAAACCTGAACCCCAACAGCAACGCCAGCCCTATGGCCATGTCACTGTAGCCCGAGAAGTCGCAATAGATCTGCAAGGCATAACCGTAGACCGCAAAGAGGTTTTCCACCCCCGAGTAGAGCGACGGGTTGTCAAACACCCGCTCGACAAAGTTGACGCTGATGTAATCGCTCACCACCGCTTTCTTCAACAGGCCGCACACTATCAGGAACACACCGCGCCCCAGCATCTCGCGGTCAACGCGCAGCGGACGGCGTATCTGCGGGATGAAGTCCGAAGCCCTGACGATAGGCCCCGCCACAAGCTGCGGGAAGAACGAGACGTAGAACGCATAGTCCAGCAGCCTTCCCAGCGGCTGGAGCTTGCCACGATAGACATCGATGGTGTAGCTCAACGACTGGAACGTGAAGAACGATATGCCCACCGGCAGCACTATGTCCAGCGGCAGGAAGTCACCGTGCAGCACATCGTTGGCTATGCTGATGAAGAAATTGGTGTACTTGAAGTAGCACAACAGCCCCAGGTTGACCACCAGGCTCGCCGTGACCAACGCCAGCCGCCGGCGCTTGTCCTTGGCACGGTGCAGCAGGCGGGCGATGATGAAATCGGATGTCGTGACCACTGCAAGCAGCACAAAACACAGACCACTGCTTTTGTAATAGAAATAATAGGAAAACAACGTCACGAACACTATGCGCCACGTGTCCCGCCTGTGAAGCAGAGCGTAGACGAGTGAGAAGCCGAGGAAAAGCCACACGAACAACCCACTGTTGAATATCATCGGCGCGGCGGCATCATAGGTCAGAACCTCCGCCAGCTTGCTAAAATCCATGTTCAACATACTCCTTAATCAAATTGACAATTGCCGAATAGAGCAAATCCCCCATGAGCCAGTAGCCCTCCTTGGTGAAATGCAGGTGGTCACGCTGCATCAGCCCGTTGTCCCACCAGTTGACGCAGGCGCGGTCGCCGCCCGCCACATTGTACAAGTCCCACCACGCATAGCCTTTCTCCTCGGCATAACCCGCTATCGTCTCGGCCGCCAGGCGGACATTGGCGTTGGGCTGGTAGCGTCCCCTCACCCGGCGGTAGGCACCCGGCGGCGTCGTCAACAGCACGGGCGTTGACGGGCAGCGGGCGGCGAGCATACGCATCAGCTGGTCCAGCTGATTCTTGTGTTGCATCCTGGCATATTTCGCCCCGACACTCTCATTCGTCCCCAGAGACACGATGAGCAGGTCGGGCGACAAGGCGGCTATCTCATCGACGTGCCGCTCGTCGGAGAAGCGTTGTGCAGTCGCCCCGTTGATGCCGTAGACCTGGTAGACGACTCCGCCCCACCCTGTCTCCCTGGAGATGCCGGGCGTGCCGTAGTCAAACACCTCGTAGTCCCTCACCACAGCGTCAGCCCCGAGCAACTGCTCCAGATGCCCCTTGACCGCGCCGGGGAAGAAATGCCCCCGCACGTGCGAATCGCCGACATGGACGATGCGCACCACCTCGTCGCCCGCCTTGAGCTGGCTGACGACCTTGCGGACAAACGGGGCAAGCGAATGCGACGGGTCGGCAATCACATTCGCCCCCGCGCCTACGAAGTCATAGCGCGTCAGCGCGTCGCCCGCCTCGGGCAGCTCGACACCGCCGAGGTCAAACGCACTGCCGTCGTCAACCACCAGCGGGATGTCGGGATGTGCCTGCGGCAAAGACGCGTCTTGCGCGGCAGCACCAAGGCAGGGCATGAGCAATGCGGCAACCGCAACGGCCAGTCCCATCAGGCGAGGGCGGGAAAAACACCGTATGCGACCGGCAAAAACATCTGATGATTTCGGCAAAAACATCAGATGTTTTTGCTCCTTGCATACTATGTTTTTGGCAATAGCATTGCATGATTTTCCAAGCCCCGACAGATGCCCCGTCTGATGCCATCTGACGCTCGTCTGCAAACGGGCAAGCCATCTGTGGGAAAGCCTCAGGCATCCGGTCATGAACCTGTCGGTGCTGCGGTGCAAAATGTCTGTCTTGCTAATGGGCATCATCACATCAATACTGCTCCAGCTGCCGCTCCTCGGTCGTCGGCTGTGCTTTTATTTCACGGCCTTGGGCGGCGGCGCGGGCGTTGTCATAGTTTTCCTTGCCGCACATCAACGCTTCAAAAAATTCCTCGGCAAGCCGCCGCCCGCCACGGAAGTTGATGTGGGTGTAGTCGAGGTTGGCCATCGCGGGTTTGGCTTCGGCAAACGCGGCGATACCCCCCAACGACTTGAACGCGTCGAGCAGGCTCCACCATGCCACGCCCGTATCGACCGCCACGGCTTGTTGGTAGCCGGCGAGGTTGACGATGCCGGGCATCGTCACGAGGTCGCCGTCCTCGTCCTTGCTCATCCTGTCGCCGACGCTGAAAAGCACGATGGACGTGCCGGGGAAGCACTCCTGCAACCGCCCGACCACCTGCACCATGTTGTCCTTGTAGCCCTTGTAGTCGCGCCTGTCGGCAGTGGCAACGTTGAGCCCGTACTGGAGGATTATCAAGTCATATTCCCGCCTGGCGGCGAATTGGCGCAACGTCTCCTGCGGTATGCTCAGGAAGTTGAATCCCGAGCTGCCCCTCAACGACAGGTTGTCAACGACGATGCCGCGCCGCCCCTCAAGAGCCACGCCCCAGAACGGCGCACGCGTGCCGCCGACAGTCCACTTGACCGAATGGATGTCGCCCGAGACCGTTGCCACCTTCATCCCCTGCCCGCGCATCTCGATTGCATTGGGTTCGCCGCCATTGAGCGAATAGGCGAGGCGCACGGTGTCACTGTCGGCACGGAAGTAGAGACGGGACACCTCGGCACGTCCGACATGGGAGGCATAGCGCGAGGTGCATTCCAGCTCGACGTATGACTCGGCAGCGACAGGCAGGCTGTACGACGAGTTCAGCCCCAGGAACTTGCGGTCATAGATGGAATCCACCGCCGAGCGCGTCCGCCAGCCGCCGAAACGGTGCACGACGGTGGGGCGGAAGTTGGCGACATTCGACGTGATGTTGACCCACCCTACGCCGCAGCCGCCGTACCTGTCCTGCAACATCTCGCGCAGGTCGGCGGTGAAGATGTCGCCCTCGATGAACGAATCGCCAAACACCGCCACCCTCACCGGGCGGTCGATGAGGTCGATGGAGTCGAGCATGGCATAGAAATGGTCCATCCCGCTCATCGTCGTGTCGGCATAGTCGGTGATGCACGTCGTGCCCTCCCAGCAGGTGTCGGCATAGTCGATGACGACATCACGCTCGACCAACGCCTCAAGCACCACTGTGTCAGCGGCCGCCACCGTGTCGGGCTTGTCAGGACGCACGTCTGACAGGAGGTCAACACGGCGCATCTTGCGGCCGAACATTTGGAAGTCGGGCAGCTGTCCGAGCAGGAACAACGCCGCGACCACGACAGCCGTGATGATGAACGCCGCCCAATAGTAGTTTTTCATTCAAATTCTCTGGTGACTGGATAAAAAGAAGTGCCATGACCGGGGCTGTCCCCTCGTCATGGCACTGCGTGTGACAATCAGTGCAACCGCTGGCGGATGGCCTGCGACTCTGCCTCGTAGCCTGGTTTGTCAAGCAATGAAAACATATTACGCTTATAATCTTCCACTCCCGGTTGGTTGAAAGGGTTGACACCCAGCATGAGACCGCTCAAGGCGCACGCTTTCTCGAAGAAGTAGAAGAGTTGCCCGATGTAGTACTCGTTGACCTGCGGCATCTCGATCCTCATGTTGGGGACACCGCCATCGACATGGGCGAGGCGCGTGCCGAGTTCCGCCATCTTGTTGACCTCATCTATGCGCTTGCCGGCTATGTAGTTGAGACCGTCAAGGTTCTCGGCATCGGCAGGTATCCTCAACTCATGGTTGACCTTGGCAACAGAGACGACAGTCTCGAATATCGTGCGTTCACCCTGCTGTATCCATTGCCCCATGGAATGAAGGTCGGTGGAGAAATCGACGGATGCGGGGAAAATGCCCTTGCCGTCCTTGCCCTCTGACTCGCCATAGAGCTGTTTCCACCACTCCATCACATAGTGGAGCTTGGGATTGTAGTTGACAAGGATTTCGATCTTCTTGCCCGCAGCGTAAAGGGCGTTCCTCATGGCTGCATAAACCGCCGCCATGTTGTCACCCGCCGGGACATCAGCAGCGCAACACCTCTCCATCTCGGCGGCGCCTGCAACCAATTGCGCTATGTCAAAGCCCGCCACGGCAACAGGGAGCAACCCTACCGGCGTGAGGACGGAAAAACGGCCGCCTACGTTGTCTGGTATCACGTATGTCTTGTAACCTTCCTTGTCAGCCATCTGACGTGCCGCCCCACGGCGCGCGTCGGTGACGGCCACGATGTTCCTCCTCGCGAAGTCTTTGCCAAGTGATGTCTCGCAGAGGTCTTTGAGCAAACGGAACGAGATGGCGGTCTCGGTCGTCGTGCCAGACTTGGAAATGTTGATTATGCCAAACTTCTTGCCAGTGAGGTAGTCCTTCAATTCAGACAGGTAGTCTTCACTGATGTTGTTGCCTGCGAAGACAACACGAGGGCATCCCTCCCCTGCCCTGAGGCCTCCGAAGGTGTTGCTCAATGCTTCCAACACGGCTTTCGCGCCAAGGTAGCTGCCGCCGATGCCAGCGACCACAACGACCTCGCACTCACGACGCATCGCCTCGGCCGTGGCATTGATGTCGGCAAGGAATTCCTTTGTCAACGATGAAGGCAAATGAAGCCACCCGAGGAAGTCCGCACCTGCGCAAGTCGCGTTTTCCAACTCTTCTGACAAATGGCCGACCTTTGCAAGGAAGCCATTGTAAACATTCTCATCGATGAAAGGGAATGCGTTTTCGATAGTCAGTTTAATGTTGTCCATATCTTATTACCTAAATGAATCGGTTAATAGTTTTATTTCAATCGTGGGTGAAATCCTCTCATAAAGGATGTTGTACACGGCATCGAGGATAGGCATATTGACGTGGTAAAACTTATTGATTTCCTTGATGCACTTCGTACCATAGTAGCCCTCGGCTATCATCTCCATCTCGATTTGCGCGCTCTTGACGGAATAGCCTTTGCCTATCATCGCCCCGAATGTCCTGTTGCGGCTGAAGTTTGAATAGGACGTGACGAGCAGATCACCAAGATAAACGGAATCATAGACGTTTCTTCCTATCGGGTGCACCGTGTTTATGAAGCGGTTCATCTCCTGGATGGCATTGGAAATGAGCACCGCTTGGAAATTGTCCCCGTACTTCAGACCGCTGCATATGCCTGCCGCAATGGCATAGACATTCTTGAGGACTGAGCTGTACTCTATGCCGGCCACATCATCGCTGATTGATGTCTTGATGTAGTTGTTTGAGATGACCTGCGAAATCTCACGTGCCTTGTCCATGTCCTGACACGCGACGGTCAAATATGAGAGGCGTTCAAGCGCGACTTCCTCCGCGTGGCACGGACCTGCTATTGCCGCGATGCTCGACGACGGCACATCATAGAATTTTGAGAAGTACTCGGAAATGATGAGGTTCTCCTCCGGCACAATGCCTTTGATTGCCGTAACGACAAATTTATCCTTTATCTTTATCTTGAGCTTCTTGAGATGGCTTTTCAGGTAGGGTGACGGGGTGACAAAGAACAATGTATCCGAAGCCTTGACCGCATCGTTGATGTTGGAATAGAAAGTGATTTTGTCCAAATCAAACTTGACACTCGTCAGATAGGCAGGATTGTGCCCCAGCCGCTTGAAATCCTCGATACGGTCATCCCTCCGCATATACCAATTTATGTGGTTTGTCTTGTTGAGGACAATCTTGGCTATCGCCGTCGCCCAACTGCCTCCACCGATAATCAGTATTTTGCCAGGTAGTTTCATTGCTATCCTATATATTGCAAAAAGCAATGGCTGATGGTGTCAAGACACACATCGCCATTGCCACAGTCTTATTGAAGCCATTGCGTCACCTCATCCACCGTCGGGTTGGTAAGACCTAATTTGTATTTCTTGTTAATCTCACAGATTTCCTGATGCAACTTTTGCGGTTTGGCACCTTTCATCGCATCGACGGTGTAGTAACCTGCCTTTTGTATGAGCGGGACGAATAGTTTTGGGACGCCCGCATCCAGATATTTGGATTCGTCGTCACGGTCTTCTTTCTTCTCGGGACGCATCTGCGGGAAGAACAATACTTCCTGAATGGTCGTCTGCCCGGTCATGAGCATCACCAGCCTGTCCATGCCTATGCCCATGCCTGATGTCGGCGGCATCCCGTACTCAAGGGCACGCACGAAGTCCATGTCGATGAACATTGCCTCGTCATCCCCCTTTTCGCTCAGCCTCAACTGCTCCTGGAAACGCTCAAGCTGGTCAATCGGGTCATTCAATTCAGAATAGGCATTGCACAACTCCTTGCCGTTGACCATGAGTTCGAAACGCTCGGTCAAATCCGGATTGTCGCGATGACGCTTGCAAAGCGGCGACATCTCGATTGGGTAGTCTGTTATGAACGTAGGCTGGATGTAGTTGCCCTCACACTTCTCGCCGAAGATTTCGTCTATCAGCTTGCCTTTGCCCATTGTCTCGTCGACTTCTATGCCGAGTTGCTGGCAGACAGAGCGCAACTGGGCTTCATCCATGCCGGATATGTCGATGCCAGTATGCTCCTTTATCGAATCAATCATCGTGACGCGCCTGAACGGGGCTTTGAACGAAATCACATTGTCTCCCACTTTCACCTCGGTAGTGCCGTTGACATCGAGGCAAATCTTCTCAAGCATCTTCTCGGTGAACTGCATCATCCAGTTGTAGTCCTTGTAGGAAACATAGATTTCCATGCACGTGAACTCCGGATTGTGCGTCCTGTCCATCCCCTCGTTACGGAAGTTCTTGCTGAATTCATAGACACCCTCGAATCCTCCTACGATGAGCCGCTTCAGATACAGTTCGTCGGCGATGCGGAGGTACAACGGGATGTCCAAGGCATTGTGATGCGTGATAAACGGGCGTGCAGCCGCGCCTCCTGGGATGGGTTGCAGTATTGGTGTCTCCACCTCCATGTAGCCTTTGGAGTCGAAATACTCACGCATGGAGGCGTACACTTTATTCCTTTTTATAAAGATGTCCTTTATGCCATCATTAACAACGAGGTCAACATACCTGCGGCGGTAACGCAACTCGGGGTCGTCAAATTTGTCGTAGGCAACGCCGTCCTTGTACTTGACTATCGGCAACGGCTTTATTGATTTCGAAAGCAACTTCAATTCTTTGGCGTGGACACTGATTTCACCCATCTGTGTCCTGAACACGAATCCTTTTATCCCGACGAAATCACCTATGTCAAGCAACTTCTTGAACACGACGTTGTACAAGTCTTTGTCCTCCCCAGGGCAAATGTCGTCCCTGGTGATGTAGACCTGTATCCTGCCTTTTGAGTCCTGCAACTCGATGAACGAGGCTTTGCCCATGACCCTGCGGCTCATCATTCGCCCGGCAATGCACACTTCGCGCGTCGCCGTCTCGTCAAACTCCTCTTTTATTTCAGTTGAGAATGCATTTGTCGGATATTCCTCGGCCGGGTACGGGTTGATGCCCATAGCCTTCAACTCATTAAGGCTGTTGCGCCTCACGATTTCCTGCTCACTCAGATTCAGTATGTTCATCGTCAAATCGTTTATCTGTCTAATGTATTATGTGCAAAAGTAATAAATAAAATCAAACCCCCTATTCCGTCAAATGAAAAAGGAGGCACGCCACATCGCGCACCGACACACCTTTGGCAAAACGAGACCAAGCGTCAGCGGCGGCGATAGTTGACGAAACGGTAATCGACACCGCACCTCTCGTCATGCACCACCTCGCCCGCCTCTTCGGCAACCCACACGTCACTGTCAATGTGCGGGAAGAATGTGTCCGCCCCGCCTGACTCGCAAAGAATCTCGGTCGCATATATCCTGTCCGCCATCCCGATTGCCTGGCGGTAGATGCTGCCTCCACCGATGACAAACACCTCGCGGGCATCGTCCGCATAGCGTGCCAGAGCCTCATCAAGAGACTTGAACGCCACGGCTCGCGGGAAATCATCCCTCGTCGTCGAGACCACCACATTCTCCCGGTCGGGCAACGCCCCCTTGGGCAACGACTCGAATGTCTTGCGCCCCATGACGATGACGTTGCCTGTCGTCAAAGCCTTGAACCGCTTCAAGTCACCAGACAAATGGAACAGCAGGCCGTTGTCGCGACCTATTGCCATGTCTGTCGTGTAAGCTACTATTATGGAAACCATGAATCCTCCTCCATCCATAAATCACACGGCCACGACACCCGCGATGTGCGGATGCGGGTCGTAACCGGTCAATGTGAAATCATCGTAGGTGAACGCAAAGATGTCATCCACCGCAGGGTTGAGCCTCATCACGGGCAATTGGCGCGGCTGGCGTTGCAACTGGATGCGGGCTTGCTCGATGTGGTTGGTGTAGATGTGGGCATCGCCGAGCGTGTGGACAAACTCCCACGGCTCAAGGTGCGTGACCTGCGCCACCATCATCAGGAGCAACGCATAGGAGGCTATGTTGAACGGCACACCAAGGAAGATGTCCGCGCTGCGCTGGTAGAGCTGCAAACTCAGCTTGCCCTCGTTGACGTAGAACTGGAACAGGATGTGGCACGGTGGCAGGTTCATCTTGTCGAGGTCGGCAACGTTCCACGCGCTCACGATCAGGCGGCGCGAGTCGGGGTTGGTCCTTATCTGCTCGACTACCGTCCTTATCTGGTCGATGTGCCCTCCGTCATAATCGGGCCATGACCGCCACTGGTAGCCATAGATGTGCCCGAGGCTGCCGTCGGAGTCCGCCCATTCGTTCCAGATTCTCACACCGTTGTCCTGCAAATACTTGACGTTGGTGTCGCCGCGCAAGAACCACAGCAGTTCGTGGATGACCGATTTCAAGTGTATCTTCTTTGTCGTCAACAAGGGGAAACCGTCCTGGAGGTTGAACCTCATTTGGTGTCCGAAGATGCTGTAAGTGCCGGTCCCTGTCCTGTCGCCCTTGTATGCACCCTGCTCGACGACTTTGCGCATCAAGTCCAGATATTGTTCCATCTCAAATCCAATGTTTTAGTCACGGGCAAGCCCGCCCGCTGGCAAAGATAGTGAAAGACGGGGCACAACTGGCAGGAAATGGCACTTTCATGCCAGATATGCCGAGCCGCATCACACATCCGCGACAAGCGAACATACAACTCATGCCAACAAAAGTCCCCGCCCTTTCTGTCGAATGGACGGGGACTTGCAAATCGAGCCTGAGAGAATTTTTATTCAGCCGCAGGAGCTTCAGCTGCGCCATCGGCGGGAGCTGCTTCAGCTTCAGCGGTTGCTGCAGCCTCGGCGGCAGCGGCTGCCAGCGCGGCTTTCTTTTCAGCAATGGCTTTCGCCTTTTCTTCGTTGAATTTCTTTTCTGCCTCGAGGCGTTGGTCTGCTGCGGCCTTCGCTTTGTCAGCGAGTGCTTTCTTCAGGTTGTCCAACCCTCTCTGCCTGTCGTTCTTCCATGCGTTGAACTTAGCCTCGGCCTCTGCCTCTCCGAATGCACCTTTCTTCACGCCGCCAAGGAGGTGTTTCTTCATGTACACTCCCTCTTTGGACAAAAGGCTGCGCACGGTGTCCGACGGCTGTGCGCCGACCATCACCCAGTAGAGAGCCCTGTCAAAGTTCAAGTTCACAGTAGAAGGATTCGTGTTGGGATTGTACGTGCCAATCTTCTCTACGAATCTGCCATCACGTGGTGCCCTACTGTCTGCAACAACAATGTGGTAGAAGGCGTAGCCTTTACGTCCATGTCTTTGCAATCTGATTCTTGTTGCCATTGTTTGTTTTAGTTTAATGAATGATTAGAACAAATCGATAACTCGTATCGACGGCGCGAAAGTAGTGATTTAATGCCAATTGTGCAAACTTGCCGGATTATTTGCTTCGTCACAGGCCGCAATCAGTGCCGGAAACGGATGCCGGGGAGGCAGCACCGCATGATTTTGCCATTACCATAGTATGTTTTTACCATTACCATCGCATGATTTTGCCATTACCATTGTATGTTTTTGCCATTACCATCGCATGATTTCCAGCAAAAGGTCGGATGCCATTGCTGGCACGACGAAGCATACGGGCATAAAAAAGCGGTGCCGCCATGACAGGACATGGCGGCACCGGCAGCTATGCAGTGAGGATTCACTTCTTGTAATGAGCCAAATCGTCGGCGGTGAAGCCCATGACGTAGGAGACATTCTTCTCCACCTCTCCTTTGACGTACCTCACAAAGACGAATGCCGAGTCCTTGAACAGATCGGGTGAGATGGTCGCATCCTGGAGCAGGAGATGCGCCATGACGATGTAGCCTGCCATCTCGACCAGCTTCCTGGCACAGATGTCAAGGAGTTCCTGGTCTTTGGCCTCGGTGACGTGGGCGACGGCTGCGGCATACTGCTCGGCCATGGCCACCAACTCGTCTCGCAAGCCCTTGAGGCTGTCGTCAACCGGCATAGCCTCGTACTCCTTAATGCGGGCGAGGTACGCGCCTGTGGTGACATACCTTATCGCAGCCACGACTTGCAACTGTGTCGTGCCCTCATAGATTGAAGTGATGCGCGCGTCACGGTAGAGACGCTCGCAGGTGTAGTCCTTCATGAAACCGGAACCGCCGTGCACCTGGATGCAGTCGTAAGCATTCTGGTTGGCGAACTCGCTGCCCAGCCCCTTGGCCAACGGGGTAAAGCTGTCGGCAAGCTTGGCAAAACGTTTCTGTTCCTGACGTTCCTCGGGAGTGAGCTTCCTCTCCTTGGATATGTCGTCGAGAGCCTTGTAGATGTCAACGAACCTCGTCGTCTCGTAGAGCAATGACCTCGACGCGTCAAGCTTTGCTTTCATCAATGACAACATCTCGTAGACTGCGGGGAACTCGACAATGGCCTTGCCAAACTGCTTGCGGTCGCGTGCATAGGCGATGGCCTCGTTGTAGGCCGCCTGTGAAAGGCCGACGGATTGCGCCG
This sequence comes from uncultured Bacteroidaceae bacterium, assembly GCA_939800445.1. Lineage (GTDB taxonomy): Bacteria > Bacteroidota > Bacteroidia > Bacteroidales > Bacteroidaceae > Avibacteroides > Avibacteroides faecavium. The sequence continues at coordinate 23,149 of CALNGU010000015.1, forward strand.
CTATGCCGAGACGTGCGCCATTCATGAGTGCCATGACGTATTTGATCAGACCCAGCTTGCGGTCGCCGCACAGCTCGGCTTTGGCATTCTTGAAGACGAGCTCGCAGGTCGGAGAACCTTTGATGCCCATTTTATTCTCAATCCTTCGGACGTTGACACCCCCGTTGCGCTTGTCATAGATAAACATGGAGAGACCACGGCCGTCGTGCGTCCCTTCCTCGGAGCGGGCAAGCACGAGGTGGATGTCGGCATCGCCGTTGGTGATGAAACGTTTCACACCATTCAGATACCAGCAACCGTCAGCCTCGCTGTAAGTGGCCTTGAGCATAACCGACTGGAGGTCTGAGCCGGCATCGGGTTCGGTCAAGTCCATTGACATGGTTTCACCATTGCAGACACGGGTGATGTAGCGCATCCTCTGGTCTTCGTTGCCGAATTCATAGAGTGTCTCGGCACAGTCCTGCAATCCCCACAGGTTCTCAAAGCCCGCATCAGCACGGCTCACCATGTCGGCAGCCATCATGTAGGGGACATTGGGGAAGTTCAATCCGCCAAAGCGTCTGGGCATTGCCACACCCATGAGCCCTGCCTTGGTGACAGCTTCGAGATTGGCCTTCGTGCCGGCGGCGTAAGTCACACGGCCACCCTTGCAGACAGGACCTTCGTGATCGACATCCTCTGCGTTGGCAGCAATTGTTTCACCGCAAATCTCACCTATTATCTGAAGCACGCGGTCATAGCTGTCCATCGCGTCCTCAAAGTCGAAAGGCGCGTAGTCGTATTTATCCTTGTCGGCATAGTTTCGTTCCTTGAGTTCAACTATCCTTTTCATCAATGGGTGGTTGAGGTGATGCCTCAAGGCTGGTGTATCTAAATAAAAGTTTGCCATGATTCGTTAGTTTATTATTCGATTAACCTCTTGTCCTACTTGCTGTTTTTCTTGTAGAACTTGATCATTTTGGGAACGACTTCCTCGACATTGCCGTTTATCACATAGTCTGCGATGGTGTTAATCGGCGCGTTGGGGTCGTTGTTGATGGAGATGATGATGCCTGCATCCTGCATCCCGGCGATATGCTGGATTTGCCCTGATATGCCACAAGCGATGTAGAGCTTGGGATGTACGGTCAAGCCAGTCTGGCCTATCTGCCTGTCGTGCTCACAAAAGCCCGCATCGACAGCGGCGCGGCTTGCTCCCACCTCGCCATGCAATTCCTTGGCCAATTCATAAAGCATATCGAAGTTTTCCTTTGAGCCCATCCCGTAGCCACCAGCGATGACGATTGGAGAGCCTTTGAGATTGTGCTTCGCTTTCTCGACATGACGCTCGATGACACTCACGACGAAATCAGTGTCAGACACATAGTCATTGACGTTGTGCTTGACTGTCTCGCCCTTGTAGTCGGGGGAAAGGATTTCTTTCTTCATGACACCCTCCCTGACAGTCGCCATCTGCGGACGGTGCTCGGGGTTGACGATGGTGGCGACAATGTTGCCTCCGAATGCCGGGCGGATTTGATACAGCAAGTTCTCGTAGACTTTGCCAGCCTTTTTATCCTCATGGCTGCCTATTTCAAGCTGCGTGCAGTCGGCTGTCAAACCGCTGTGGAGCGAAGAAGACACACGTGGACCGAGGTCGCGTCCGATGACGGTCGCGCCCATGAGGCACACCTGCGGTTTCTCTTCCTTGAATAACTTTATGATGATAGCGGCATGGGGAAGCGATGTGTAAGGGAACAACCTTTTGTCGTCAAACGTGTGAAGCACGTCAACGCCATAAGGGAACACCTGATTGCCCACTTCGTCAAGGCCAGAACCTATGACGACGGCTTCCAGTTTGCAATTCAATTTGTCGGCCAAAGACCTGCCCTTGGTCAACAGTTCGAGGCTCACCTCTGCAACGGCTTTGCCCTCAAATTCACAATATACGAATACGTTGTTCATAGTGTTAGCCTATTGTGTGGTTGTTTAACAGTTCGACAATCAAATTCTCGACATCTTCATCGCTGCCGCTCATGGTCTTGCTTTCTTTTGCCTGGAAAACGATGTTCTCCACCTTTTTCACTTTCGTGGGTGAGCCGGACAATCCGCATTGGGTCGTGTCACCATCGACATCGGCTACGCCCCATTCAGTGATTGTCAAGTAATCGCGGCCTTTGGTCATCTCGGCATAACGCTCCGCCATCGGGTCAGACTCGCTCTTGCTCTGTGCGTATTTATACTTTTGCACGAGCTTCGCATTGCGCGGGCGGCACTGCGCTGCCGAGTTGTTGACAGTCAGGAGCATCGGCAAACGTCCCCCGACAATCTCGATACCGCCGTCAATGTGCCGTCTGACGACGATTTTGTCACCGTCAAGCGAAAGCACTTCCTCACTGTAAGTGATTTGCGGCAGACCAAGCTTCTCAGCGACCTGAGGTCCAACCTGTGCCGTGTCACCATCGATTGCCTGACGACCAGAAACTATCAAGTCATAGCCACCGATTTTCTTTATTGCCGTAGCCAAAGCATAAGACGTAGCCAAAGTATCAGCCCCGGCAAAAGCCCTGTCAGTCAGCAAATAGCCATTGTCTGCTCCACGGAAAAGACCTTCCCTGATTATTTCCGAAGCTCGCGGAGGCCCCATGGTCAAAAGGGTTACGACTGACCCCTCAAATTGGTCTTTGATGCGTAGAGCAAGCTCCAACGCATTCAAATCCTCGGGGTTGAAGATTGCCGGCAGAGCAGCACGGTTGATTGTGCCATCGGCATTCATCGCATCTTTGCCGACATTTCGTGTGTCAGGCACTTGCTTAGCAAGCACGATAATCTTATATCCCATAAATCACATATTTATAATACTCTTTATTTACACAACCTACATTCTATGCAAAAGTAGTAATTTATGTTTTAGTGAATTGCCATAGGATGAAAAAACTGCATAATCATCGTTTTCCACCACATCCCCTAATTCCTCTTAAACAGCTTTCACACAACCCATTTGCAACCACTTATGCCAACAGAAAGGAATTGAGAAGCAAACGCACTGCCAATGTAACCAAATTCATCATCATCACAGCATATTTGCGCCATCACCCCTCCATATCGTATCTTTGCAGCCACACAAAGGACGAAACCATGCCTATATTCTTGCCAAAAGGACTGCCCGCAATCAAATTGCTGGAGGAGGAAAACATTACTGCATACACCTACGACGACCTGCCCGCAGGGAAAAGTGTGGACATTGCCCTCTTGAACCTAATGCCGACAAAGGTCGAAACGGAAAGGGACATCGCACGCGCCCTCTACCACTCCAGTCCCAACGTCAAATTGTGGCTGGTGAACATCCACGGTCACACACCCAAGCACACGCCTGCCGAGCATCTGTCACGCTTCTACATCGACTCACGCAAGATGCAGGAACGCAGGTTCGACGGTCTCATAATCACTGGCGCACCAGTGGAGTTGATTGATTTCGAGGACGTGACCTATTGGAAGGAGCTGACCGGGCTGTTCGAATGGGCAAAACCGTCTGTCAAATCCACCATTTATATATGCTGGGCTGCGCAAGCAGGCCTATACTACAACTGCTCGATAAGCAAGCATAAGCTTGACAACAAGAAGTTTGGCATCTTCCCACACCGACTGACAGACACACGCCATGCCATCACGCGCGGTTTTGACGATGTCGTTTGGATTCCTCACAGCAGGCATACGACAATCGACACCGATGCTTTGCGGAAATGCGAAAGCCTGGACATAACGCTTGAGTCGGATGACGCAGGCCCGTATATGATTGTCGGCAGCGGAGGCAAAGAGATTTACGTGACGGGACACATCGAATATTCACCACTGACTTTGGACAACGAATACAAAAGGGACATCGCCAAAGGCCTTGACATTGCGATGCCCGTCAACTACTACCGCGACGACAACCCCGCCAATCCGCCAGTCGTGAGATGGAGGGCGCACGCGGCACTGATGTTCAGCAATTGGGTGAAATACTATCTCCTCTGATTACCACATGGACAAGCCAATAAAGATAGAACTGCTCGCACCCGCCAGAGACTTGGCGTGCGGCAAAGAAGCCATCCTCCACGGTGCGGATGCCGTCTACATCGGAGCACCTGCGCACGGGGCGCGTGCCTCGGCTGCCAATCCGATAGAGGATATTAGGGAATTGACCGAGTTTGCTCACATCTACAATGCAAAGGTCTATGTGACGGTCAACACCATAATCTACGACAACGAGCTTGATGCGACGCGCAGGATGATATGCGACCTCTACCACGCAGGGGTGGACGCATTGATCGTGCAGGACATGGGCATCATGGAGATGGATCTGCCGCCCATCGCCATGCACGCCAGCACGCAGGCGGACACGAGGACGGCGGCAAAAGCAAAGTTCCTCGAACAATCAGGGTTCAGCCAAATCGTCGTTGCACGCGAACTCGGCATCGGCCAAATAGCTGAAATAGCCAGCCAGGTCAACGTGCCAATCGAGGTATTCGTGCATGGTGCGCTCTGTGTCAGTTACAGCGGGCAATGCTACATCAGCCAGAAATGTTTCGCACGGAGCGCAAACCGGGGCGAATGCGCCCAATTCTGCCGCCTGCCACTCACATTGACAGACTGCGACGGGAAAGTGATAGTGAAAGACAAGCACCTCCTCTCGCTCAAGGACATGAACCGCAGCAATGACCTTGAGGCTTTGCTCGATGCAGGGGCAAGGTCGCTGAAGATAGAAGGGAGGCTCAAAGATGCCAATTATGTCAAGAATGTCACCGCCTTTTACCGCCAGAAGCTCGATGAAATATTCGCTCGCCGTCCGGAATACAGCAAATCATCCTCTGGAAACATCCGCTTGACATTCAATCCTGATTTGAATAAAAGCTTCAACAGGGGCTTCACCAATTATTTTCCCGATGGGAGCAAAGACGGGATTTGGTCTTTTGACACGCCAAAATCATTAGGTGAATGCATCGGCAAGGTTGAGAGCGTCGGCAAAAACAGTTTCACAATCGACGGCCGCACACCGGTCAACAACGGCGACGGGCTATGCTTCATCGACAGCCATGGCGCACTCAAGGGATTCAGAGTCAACAGGGTGGATGGCAAGACAATCCATCCGCTCGAAATGCCCAAGGTTGCCAAGGGCGACAAGCTCTACCGCAACAACGACTCAATCTTCAACAAAACATTGTCAAGGGCAAGTGCCGAGCGGAGAATCGCCTTGAGCATCTGCCTGCAAGACAACGCTTTCGGCTTCACACTATCCGCAACAGACGAAGACGACAACAGGGCTGCAATCACATTCGAGTGCGCGAAAGAACTTGCAAAGACCGACCAAAGCGAGAACATCAAGCGGCAATTATCCAAGATGGGTGAAACGCCGTTTGAGGTGGCAAGCATGACAATCGCGCTGGACAAGGGGTGGTTCATCCCATCATCCACATTGTCAAACGCACGCAGATCGCTTGTCGAAGCCATCATCAGCGCAAGGAAAGCAAACCGCAAACGTGAAACCAGGAAAGAGACAAAGCACACCGGATTGTCAGACAAGGCGACCACCTACCGCGACAACATCGCCAACAGGCTTGCACGCCAATTCTATATGGAAAACGGATGCGACGACATAACGCCAGCCTATGAACTGTCAGCGGCGAAAGGGGCAACCTTGATGGAATGCAAGCACTGCATCAGGTATGCACTCGGCTATTGCACAAAAAACGGACGGCGTATGCCCTACAAAGAGCCGTTGCGCATCGTCATGCAAAATGGCAAGTCGTTCAGCCTGCGGTTTGACTGCAAGCGATGTGAGATGCTCGTCATCGACGACAGCACCAAGTGACAAGCCCAGCACCACCGCGCCGTAGAGCATTCCACACCGCACGGTGCAGGCTTTTGCACCAAAAGAAACTCCGCAGACCGTCGGCATCCCGACCATCTGCGGAGTTTGTTTTTCGATTCGTTATCCTACGTGATCTCACTCAGCCGGCTGGCTCTGCTCGGCAGGTGCTGATGACTGGGCACCAGACTCGGGGAGAGATTGCGAGGGTTGAACGTCAGGAGCAGAAATAGGATTCTGGTTACGTTCCTGCACAGCCTTTTGCTCTATCGCCGATGTGTTGCCTTGCGGAGTGCTCTTCACGACGTAAGCGGTCGCGATGCTCAACACCACCATGAAAATCGCCAATCCCCAAGTGGTTTTCTCAAGGAAATCTGTGGTCTTCCTAACGCCCATTATCTGATTGGAGGAAGAGAAACTCGATGCCAAACCTCCACCTTTTGAGTTCTGTATCAAGACTATGAGGCACATCAGGATTGATGCTATCACGAACAGGACGATTAAAAATACATACATATTACTTACTATCTGTTTTGGAGTTAATAATCAATTGTTCCAATGTTCTGATTTGGTCTGCAAAATAAGCGTTTTTTTTCGGATATTTCAAACTAAGCTTCCTAATTATTTCCAGAGCCTTTTCATATCGTTCTTGCTTTATGTAGATGCGTGCCAACGTTTCCGTGAAACAAGCCTCATCGATGTTGTCCTCGTCAAGCGAATAGTCGCCACCGCCGGCATCAGGATGTGCATCGGCCTCATGCGATGTCTTGACCACGGTGTCCGATGACTGTTGATGCACCGTCTTGATGGCAGGCTGGTGCGGCGGCACATCGCCGATTGCAGCCCCATCCCCGCTGTCGGTCTCGTGCGAAGATTTGCTCAGGAAAGTGTCTATCAAATCCAGCGTCCTGCTGCCCGACGGGCTGTGCACCGGTTGTTCCTCTTGCAATGGCGTCATCGCCCAGGCATAAAACCGCTTGCGGTCAGGCAGGTATATCGCATCACCGGCATCAGCACCAAGCGATGCCGCCCCCGACATCAGGCAGGTCCGCAACCGCACCGCACGCAACGCCTGGAAATAAGGATACTCCTCAAGCACGCTTGCGGCAAAAGCCATCTCGTCACCGTCGAGCGGGTGACGTTTGTTCACTATCGCTCCTATCTTGACTGCATCCATGGCTCACCAGCGTGCTACTGTGGCGTTGAATATCTGGTCCACGAGGTCATCGACAATCTCATCTATCAATTCGTCCTGCACATCAACGAGCTGGCGGGTCGAATCGTAGTCGGCCGATGCCGAGAACTGCTGTTCGAAATCCTCCGCATGGTTGGTGTTGTTGACAAACCTCACGTTGACGCGCACGGTGAGCGTCACCATCGAGGCCAGACCGTCGGCCTGCACCGCCTTGTTGCGTTGCGAATATTCTATGATCTCACCCGAGATATCCATGTCCCCACCCGTGTCCACCAGGTTGAGCCGTGTCTGCTGGGTGTAGATGTCGAGCAACTTCTCATTGAAGGTAATGCCGAGAGGCGGATAGACGTAGGCCGACTGTATCGGGAAATTGTCTATCGAGATGGTGCTCACCAGGTCATAGTTTATGGATGCCCCGTTGAAACGGTAGGAAATCGTGCAAGCCGTCACCAACTGGCACAGCAAGACACAAGCGAGCAAGCGGAATTTACATTTCAATCCCATATTCTTTTATTTTACGATAGAGCGTGCGCTCCGAGATGTTCAGTTCCTTGGCAGCGGCCTTACGGCGGCCGTGGTGTTTCTCCAACGCCTTTATAATCCCCTCCTTCTCCAAGTCATCAAGTGAAAGCGACGTTGATTCGAGATATTCAGGTTCCTCGATATAGTCATTGTGCCTCCCGCCACGGTCGTCATGCAAGCGGACTTGCGGCAATGACTGCGGCGCGGGCTGCACCACCCCGCCGACCGTCGCCGGATAGGCGGGCGCGGCCTCGCCAGACACCGTCCCGGGCTGCTTGCTGTCCTGGTTGCGCAGCAGGCCGCCGATGGTGTCTTTCAACTCGGCGATGTCACGCTTCATGTCCCACAGCACTTGGTAGAGTATCTCCCTCTCGCTGCCGAATGTCTTGCCGCCCGACTTGTCGTCAAGCAGGATTGGGAACATCGAGTCGGACTGCTGTTCGGGCAGATATTTGGAAAGTATCGACGCATCAATATCGCGGTTGGTCTCGATGATGGAGATTTGCTCAGTGATGTTCTTCAACTGGCGCACGTTGCCCGGCCACTTGTAGGCCTTGAGCATCTCCTGCGCATCAGGGGTGAGGCGGATGCCAGGCATCCTGTAACGTTGGGCGAAGTCGCTTGCAAATTTTCTGAAAAGCAACAGCACGTCATCACCACGGTCACGCAACGCCGGCACCCTGATAGGCACTGTGCTGAGACGGTAGAAGAGATCCTCGCGGAACCGCCCCTCGGAGATGGCCTGGGGGAGATTGACGTTGGTGGCGGCAACTATCCTCACATTGGTCTTCTCGACTTTTGACGAGCCGACCTTGATGAATTCGCCGCTCTCAAGCACCCTCAACAGGCGGGCTTGCGTCGGCAGAGGCAGTTCCCCCACTTCGTCGAGGAAGATTGTCCCGCCGTTGGCCTCATCAAAATAGCCCTTGCGCTCGCTTATCGCGCCGGTAAACGCGCCTTTCTCATGGCCGAAAAGTTCGGAATCAATCGTCCCCTCGGGGATTGCCCCGCAGTTGACCGCGATGTACGCGCCGTGCTTGCGGCTGCTGTACTGATGAATTATCTGTGGGAAACTCTCCTTTCCCACACCGCTCTCACCCGTGATCAAGACGGACAAGTCTGTCGGGGCGACTTGCATGGCAATGTCTATCGCCCTGTTCAAATCCTCGGCGTTGCCGATTATGCCGAAACGCATCTTGACCTGCTGTAAGTCCTTGCTTGCCATTTGATGTCAATTTATCAGGTTACAAAGATAGTGCAAGCATTATGCCAGTCAAAACCTGCGGGACAAAAGAAAAACAATGCAGCACGGCGTGAAAAGTCAAGATTTAGCCTGCAATTATATATTTTCAGGCTTAAAATATATAAACGCAACCTAAACCTATATAGTTTTAACCTAAAAACAGACTTTCCATCCGTCCTCCCAATCTTTTCATCAAAACATGGAGGCAACAACAGCTTGCACTGTGACGACCGGAACGCAGCGGCATAAAAAAAGCAGTCATGGACTGTGCATCCATGACCGCCACAAATATATCTGTACCTACTATGGGTTATGCTTCCTCTTTTGTCTCTATGACCGAAACGACGCGACGGTCGTTGCGTGTCCTCTTGAAGCAGACGACACCATCAACCAAGGCAAACAAGGTGTGGTCCTTGCCCATACCCATGTTCACGCCAGGGAAAAATTCTGTCCCCCTTTGGCGCACGATGATGTTACCAGCTTTGCAGGCGTTGCCCCCATATATCTTCACGCCAAGTCTCTTGCTGTGAGACTCACGTCCGTTCTTAGAACTGCCGACACCTTTTTTATGTGCCATGTTCTTCTGATTTTAACTGATTAAGCAATCACTTGTCTAACTCTCAACTCCGTGAATTGTTGACGGTGGCCGTTCAACTTCCTATAGCCTTTTCTTCTCTTCTTATGGAAGACAAGCACCTTGTCGCCTTTCACAAGGGGAGAAACAACCTCGCAGACTACTTTCGCGCCTTCGAGAAGTGGCAACCCGACCTTCACTTCACCGTTGTTTTCTGCCAACAACACTTTGTCGAACTCGACTGTTGAACCACCCTCGATGTCACGGATGTGGTTCACGAACAACTTTTTCCCTTCTTCTACTTTGAATTGTTGTCCTTGGATTTCTACGATTACGTACATTTTTACCTTTAATCTATACGGTTATGTCCGTCGGGTGCACCGTTGATGATGTCTTTTTCTACCCGGCTCGGAACAATCGGCTGCAAAATTAGATGATAATAGCATACAATGCAAACAAACGGACGACTTTTATTGTCATGTCCGCCATCGCACCGCGTCCATGACATCAGCCGATGCCGGCAAACAGTGGTTCACTCCTCGCCGTGCTTGGATTGGAAGTAATGGCAGATGCCTGCCAGCCCACAGTCCATGCAACGGGGTGCACGCGCTGTGCAGACATAGCGTCCGTGCAGTATCAACCAATGGTGGGCCGTCGGTATCAGCTCCTCGGGGATGTGGCGCACGAGCTCACGCTCGGTGGCGAGCGGTGTCTTGCTGTCATCAGTCAACCCTATGCGGTTGGCGACGCGGAAAACGTGAGTGTCAACCGCCATCGCCGCCTTGTTGAACACGACGGACTGGATGACATTGGCGGTCTTGCGCCCGACACCAGGCAATGAGACGAGGTCGTCAAGGTTGTCAGGCACCACGCCCCCGAAGTCTTCCACGAGCTTGCGAGCCATGCCTGACAGGTGGCGTGCCTTGTTGTTGGGATAGGAAACCGACTTTATGTAGCCGTATATGTCATCCACCGATGCTTGCGCCATGTCCTGCGGTGTCGGATAGGCGGCGAAAAGCGCAGGAGTCACCTGGTTAATCCTCTTGTCAGTGCATTGAGCCGACAGGATGACCGCCACCAGGAGTTGAAAGGGGGAGTCATAATGCAACTCGGTCTCGGCGACAGGCATCGTGGTCTTAAAGTAATCGATGACTGCGGCGTATAATTCTGACTTATCCATTTCACCTATATATTATAATAATGGTATGAAAAAAGGTGCGGCAAGGCAAGTCCCCGCCGCACCATCTGATGCTCTAAATGACGCGGCCGCTCAATTGGCAGCCTCAAACTCCTTGAGGAAGCGCACGTCGTTCTCAGAAAACAACCTGAGGTCGTTAACCTGGTATTTGAGGTTGGCTATCCGCTCCACCCCCATGCCGAATGCGTAGCCAGTGTATTCCTTGCTGTCTATCCCGCAGTTCTCCAAAACGTTGGGATCGGTCATGCCACAGCCGAGAATCTCGACCCATCCCGTGCCCTTGCAAAAGGGGCAACCTTTTCCACCACAGATGTTGCACGAGATGTCCATCTCCGCACTCGGTTCTGTGAAGGGGAAGTAGGACGGACGAAGCCTAATCTTAGTCCCCTCGCCAAACATCTCTTTGGCAAATTGCAGGAGGACTTGCTTCAAGTCGGTAAAGGAAACATTCTTGTCCACATACAGCCCCTCGACCTGGTGGAAGAAGCAATGGGCGCGGTAGCTTATGGCTTCGTTGCGGTAGACACGCCCCGGACTGACGATGCGGATGGGCAATTGCGCGTGTTCCATCACACGAGCCTCGACAGATGAAGTGTGGGTGCGGAGAATAACATCAGGATGCGTCTCAATGAAGAATGTGTCCTGCATATCACGAGCCGGGTGGTCTTCGGCAAAGTTCATAGACCCGAAGACGTGCCAGTCGTCCTCTACCTCGGGACCTTCCGCCACGCAAAAACCCATGCGGCCAAAGATGTCGATGATTTCGTTCCTGACTATCGAGAGAGGATGGCGCGTGCCGAGGCTGACCGGATAGGCCGTGCGGGTCAAGTCTATGCCTGCCGCAGCATCGTCATGCGACTCAAACGCCTCTTTCAACTCCTTGATGCGGCTCTGCACCTTGTCCTTGAGTTGGTTGAGCAGCACACCTATCTCCCTTTTCTGCTCGGGCGGGACGTTGCGGAAGTCGGCCATGAGGGCATTTATGACCCCCTTTTTGCCAAGGTACTTTATTCTCAACGCCTCCAGTTCCTCATTGTTCGCGGCACTTATCTGCCCGACCTCGTCGAGCAAACCCTTTATTTTGTCAATCATTGTCTTATGCTTTAATGATGTCGCACTATGTTTAACGTGCGCAAAGTTAACCATTTTGCTTTAACGTGCGTCCCTTTGCCCACCATCTTTTGAGGACGGTGCGGCATCGCGCCGCAACGGTCACAACGACAAGCGTGCCGCCGTGCCGGGATCGGTGAAGATGGTCTCATGGAACACTATCCAGCCGCGCCCAACGTCCACCAGTCCAATCTCCTTGAGCTTGCCGAGGGCGGCGGATGTCCTCACGGGAGGCTCGCCGATGAGCGAAGCGAGCACGGTTTTCTTCACTTTCAACAGCTTGTCCCCACGGTCGGTCTCCGACAGGCGCAGGACGAACTGGATGATTTTGTCAACCGCACCGACCGCCCCCATCGTCAGGTTGCGGCAACGGGTGTGGTAGGCATAGCTGCATACATAGTTCAGGAAGTTGAGCCTGAAAACGTCATAGTCCTCAATCAGCTTGACGACATGGCGTTTGTCTACGCCGACAATATCGACGTAGGTCGATGCACGGTAGGTTTTGCGGTAGTAGGGCGACACGCCGAACAGCGAGTAAGGCTCGATGACGTGCCGGTTGTCCAGCTCCTCCTCGAAGACAAAATCCACGTTTGTCCCCTCGCAGACCGACCTGACGCTGCCCTTCATGATGAACAGCAACTCGCCGCACCGCTCGCCGCACCTCCTGACGGTGCGCCCGGGCCGCAATGAAATCAAATTGAACGTGAAGCCGCGCGTTATCGACTGCAGGTCATTGAGGCTCAACCCCTCGAACAACCTGAGCGCGGCGATGGTTTCTGTTCTTATCCTCATGTCCTGTCAATTGAGCGCAAGTTAGACAAAATGCGAGACTTCGCCCTGCCACGCCGCGACGGCAGCGTGCGGAAACGGATGGGGCGGCGCAGCCCGTTTTGACTTTTTGCCCCGCAATCGGTGTTTTTCCGCCATTTGTGTAAGCACACAGCCCAACAGAAGCGGGGAAAACATCCATTGTGAAAGAAAAAAGACCGATTGCCATTAAATGAATTTTAGCATTTCATTTGTTTTTTTACTGATTAAAAATAACTTTGCGAGCAACATTTAAACATCTGATACTATGAGCTGGTTATCCGCATTCTCACTGAAAGAAATCATCAGTACGTTCATCACCCTATTTGCCGTCATAGACATCATGGGGTCAATCCCCATCATCCTGTCGCTGCGGCAGAAAGGCCTCGCCATCAAGCCCGTGAAAGCCACGCTGACATCCACCGTGCTGCTGCTGATATTCCTCTTCGGTGGCAACCTGGTGCTCGACCTTTTCAACGTGGACATCTACTCATTCGCCGTGGCGGGCTCGTTCATCCTGTTCATCATGGCGTTGGAGATGATACTCGACGTCGAGATATTCAAAAACGCAGCCCCGTCCCAGGAGGCGACGATGATACCCATCGTCTTCCCCCTCGTCGCAGGGCCGGCGGCATTCACCACGCTGCTGTCGTTGTGCTCGATGCACGCCACCATCAACATCCTCATAGCCCTCGTCCTCAACCTCGTGTGGGTCTACATCGTGCTCAGCATGACGAGCCGCATAGAGAAGCTGCTCGGCAAGTCGGGCATCTACATCGCCCGCAAGTTCTTCGGCGTGATACTCCTCGCCGTGTCGGTCGGGATGTGCGTGTCCAACGTGACAAAATTCATCTCGCTCGCCGATGACGAATGCGAAAGCCCCAAGGAGGAAGTCAAGCAAGTCTATGTCCTCGCCCCAGAGGCCGTTGCCGACTCGACAGGAGTCGCGTGTGACACCATCGCCACCTACTACATCAAGGTCAGCGGCACGCCCGCCGACACCGTCGCAACCGGCAATGCAGCAGGCGGCAACGCACCCGCCCCGTCAGCCGACTGACGGACACGACCACGACACAGCACTCCCCGACCGCCACGGCAGGCTGTCGGGGAGTTTTCTTTTGCCCCCACGGGAACGCCACGCGGACATCTGACGGCTGGGACGGACATGAAACCGGCTTACTCCAGACATAAACTTCCGCTGCCCGCCGCGAAAAGTTCCATATCCCCAGAGGAGAAGTAAAAACAAAAGTTTTGCTTTAAAAAACCAAACTTTTGTTTATATAAACAGAACTTTT
>CALNGU010000016.1 GCA_939800445.1 uncultured Bacteroidaceae bacterium
ACTTTTCTCGGCGGGCAGTGGGAGTTTAGGCTTATTGTCACAGGATTTGTCCCCTACCGCGATTGCCAGATAGCCGCGCGCTGGTTGTAGAGACGCATATTATGCGTCTCCTCCGCGTCCCATGGCATTCCCAGCGCATCACCGCCTGTCGTGGGAGACGCATATTATGCGTCTCCTCCACGTCCCATGGCATTCCCAGCGCATCACCGCCTGTCTTGGGAGAGGCATATTATGCGTCTCCCCCACGTCCCGTGTTTATTGCGACAATGTGCCGACTGGCGGGGAGGCGCATCAGGCAGCGTCACCACAACATACGGCAAAAGGGGAACGGCGTGCGGTCACTTGGAATGCCGCTTCACGTAATCCTCGACCTTTTTTACGGCGATGTGGTAGGAGGATTTGAGCGCGCCGACGGTGGTGCCGAATATTTGGGACATCTCGTCGTAGCTCATCTCGTCGAAGTAGCGGAGGTTGAACACCATACGCTGCTTGTCGGGCAGTGTGAGCAACGCTTTCTGGAGGAGCAGCTGCACTTCGTCGCCGGTGAAGTATTGGTCGGCGACGAGTTCCTCGGCCTTGGTTTCCGCCATTTCGTCAAGGGGAAGCGTCTGCGAGCGGCGGGACATGAACGTGAGGCATTCGTTCAGCGCGATGCGGTAGAGCCATGTGGACATCTTGGCATCGCCCCGGAAGTACTCGATGTTCATCCACGCTTTGATGAAGGTGTTTTGCAGCAGGTCGTTGGCATCGTCGTGGCCGATGACGATGCGGCGTATCTGCCAGTACAGCTGGCTGCTGTAGTGGCGGACGATCGCCTCGAAAGCCTTGCGGCGGGTCGATGGTTCTTGGAGCTGGAGCAGGACTTCCTTTTCGTCGTAATCCTTCATCTGGTCTGCAACATTTGGTTCATCACTCTTGTCCGATGGAAGGTGTCACTTGCGCGTCCTGTTCTTGCTGCGGGTAAGTTCTTTGAGGATGTGTTTCTGGAACTTGGTTTCGGCCTTGCCCAACTTGAATATCTGCTCGTAGGTGAGCACCGTCTTGAGTTTGGCAAGATAGGTTTCCTCCAAGTCATTGGTTGCCTTGCCTATGGCCTGCAACCTGTCGATGATGGCGCGGTACTCCGCTTCGCTGGCCATGCCGGCCTTGTCCATCAGCGATTGGTTCTCGTTGTAGAGTTTCTGCTTCTTGTTCTGGTAGTCCTCGTATATGGGGAAGAATCGTGCGGCGACTGCATCGTCCAGGTTCAACTCGTTTTTCAGGAAATTCTCCTTATATTCCCTGAACTGCTCGCGTGTCATGCCGGCGACCTGCGCCTGCGCCGGGATTGCGGCGGCAAGGAGTATGGCCAACGCCACTGTCAAAATCTTCCTCATGTCGTGTGCGGTGTCTGTGGGGTTTATTCGACTATCTCCTCCATATAGAGGTACATGGAGTAGTCGTCCATTTCATTTTCGTTCATCACGTAGTTGCAGTAGTCGATGGCTGCATCATCTGCCGCCATTTCGTCAGTTGTTGCCGCGCTGCCGCCTGTCGCAACCAGCTCGGTCTTGGCATCTGCCTCGTCACCCGACTGCATGAAATCCTCGGCGACGGCAAACATCGCTGCTATGCCGGCAAACATTGCGGCGAGGTAGACGACGGGCTTGACCTTGTCCCAAAGGGTGACTTTGCGTGGGGCTTCCTCGTCGAATGTCCTCTCGGGCAACTTCGCCATCAGATCGTCGGTGAATTGGTCGAAATACCCTTCGGGGACTTTGAACGGGTTTTCCCGCCCGCATTTGCTCAGCAAGTAATCTTCTTTGGCCATAGTCTTTACATTTTAATGTTAGACTCCGATTGCAACCCAAGGTTTAATCAAGGGTACTGCAAATATAGCGCACCCGCCGCCAACAACAAAATGGATGCAAACAAAAAGGCATCCCTTGGCGGGATGCCTTCAGTAAAGTGTTTGTGCCGTGGATCAGAGGACAACCTTTTGCGCCTTGTCACCATAGCGGACGACATACACCTGGCCGGCATTGAGACCGCTCAGTTCATTGCAGCCGTCAACGACTTGCTCTGTACGTACCAACTGGCCGAGGAGGTTGTAGACTTCCACCTCACCTACGCCATTTGAGAGGACATAGACGTTGCCGTTTGCTGAATAGATGCCTGTCTTCTCAGCCTGTGCGTCAGACAGTCCGCTGCCAGAGCCTTCGACCATCATTGGGTTGGCCATTTGGGCAACACTTCCACCATAAACACGGAAACCCATTTCCAAAGAAGCACCCGCTGGAGGAGTTGTGACAGTTATTGTCATGTGCTTCCACTCCGTTGAATTTTCAAGATAGCCAGAGGGCTGCATTACAGAAAGGTCATCCCCAACATAATTTTCCTTGTTTATAGTCTCCCTATCCCCATCTTGCCACCTAAACCAGTTACGGAAAGAATTTTCCGAATTAACAGTTGCCAATTTATAATCAAACGACACAGTGTACTTTGTATTCTCGGTCAAACCATTCACATATTGAAGGATTGATGCCTTTCCAGTCCCTGTCTGTAACCACTGCACCCCATAGGTGTCTGCTGAAGTACCTTCCACTCGAGTTGCCTCGCCATCATAAAGCAACCAATTCTCCGGCCTGCCATACTGGTCATTCCACTCTGTGAAAGTCGGGTTCTGAACCAGATTCTCCTGCGCCATAGCAGAAGATGCACACATCAGCGCGATTGCACCGAAAGCAATTGAAGTAAAAATCTTTTTCATAAGCTAATACCTTTAATATTAAACAATGTTTGCAGTGACAAAAGTAAGTATGATTGCCTTAACAAGCAAAGGAAAGGGAGGGCAAAAGCCGTCAGAGGCGCAATTTCATGCCCTCCTGTGACAAGTATGTTTCATGGAACACCTCCCGTGCCTCGTCCAACAGCGGCTGGAGGTCCTTGTACCGCGCCGAATAGTGCCCGAGCAACAGCCGCCCCACCCCTGCATCCTTGGCGATTTGCGCCGCCTGCCGCGCCGTAGAGTGGAATGTCTCCCGCGCCCGCGCCGCATCAGCCTCGGCAAAAGTCGCCTCATGGTAGAGCAAATCAACCCCAGCCACCAGTTCCACCAACTGCGGCCGGTAGACTGTGTCAGAGCAATAGGCATAGCTGCGCACCGGGTCACGCGGCGTGGTCAACTGTGCATTGGGGATGACAGTGCCGTCGTCGGCCACATAGTCACAACCGTTCTTCAACCTGCCATAGTAGGCCATCGGCACACCATGCCTGTCACACGCCCAACGGTCAAGATGCAACAGCCCCTCATGCTCCTTGAAGAGGAAGCCTGCACACGGCAATCGGTGCTTGAGCGGGATTGCCGTCACACTCAACGTCGTGTCGTCATGGATGACTTCCGCCGCCCTAGTGCTGAAAGGGACAAACTCCACCTCAAACGACATCTCGCCACAGAGCGACTTGACCACTCCCTCCATCATCCTGCAAGCGTAGTCAGGCACATAGACGCTCAATGCCGCCTTGCGCCCGAGCAGCGAAAATGTGGACAACAGCCCGGGCAGACCGAAACAATGGTCGCCATGGATGTGCGAGATGAAGATTGCCCGCAGTTTGGTGAACGACAGTCCGGCACGGCGGTACTGCAACTGCGTCCCCTCGCCACAGTCGATCATATAGAGTTTGTTGCCTGCCGCCAGCACCTGGCACGATGGCAGATGCTGCGATGTGGGCAATGCCGACCCGCACCCGAGTATGTTGAGTTCGATAGGTTCCACAGCTCCAAAGTTAATATAAAAAGATGTGGGGAGAATCACTTCCCCCCACATCGGTGCAATCAAAAACTCAAATTATGAAGTTACTTCTTGTTTTCAGCGTCCATTTGCTCCTTCAAGGCTGCAAGCACGTCGATGTCGCCCAGAGTGGTAGAAGCCGCCTGGTTCTGAATCATCGGTTGCTCCTCTTTCTTCGCAGCGCGGCGGGCTTTCTTCTCTGCCCTCTCCTCTGCCTTGGCGGCATCTTCGAAGATGCGGCTGTGAGAGAGGATGATCCTCTTGGCATCCTTGTTGAACTCGATCACCTTGAACGGCAACTTCTCATCGACCTTGGCCTGTGAGCCGTCCTCTTTCACAAGGTGCTTGGGTGTAGCGAAACCTTCAACACCGTAGGGCAGTGCGACGACAGCACCCTTGTCGAGCATCTCGATGATTGTGCCTTCGTGTACAGAACCGACAGTGAAGACTGTCTCAAATACGTCCCAAGGATTCTCCTCCAGCTGCTTGTGGCCGAGGCTCAAGCGGCGGTTTTCCTTGTCAATCTCAAGGACAACGACCTCGATGTCAGCCCCGATCTGAGTGAATTCAGATGGATGTTTCACTTTCTTCGTCCATGACAGGTCGGAGATGTGGATCAAGCCATCGACACCCTCTTCGATTTCAACAAACACACCGAAGTTGGTGAAGTTGCGCACCCTTGCAGTGTGCTTCGAGCCGACGGGGTACTTCTGCTCGATGGTTGCCCATGGGTCTTCCTTCAATTGTTTTATGCCGAGTGACATCTTGCGCTCCTCGCGATCGAGTGTGAGGATGACAGCCTCGACGGTGTCCCCCACCTTCATGAAGTCCTGAGCCGAGCGCAGGTGCTGTGACCATGACATCTCTGACACGTGGATGAGTCCCTCGACACCCGGTGCGATCTCTACGAATGCGCCGTAGTCGGCCATGACTACCACCTTGCCAGTCACCTTGTCGCCTACCTTGAGGTTGGGATCGAGAGCGTCCCATGGGTGCGGTGTCAATTGTTTCAAGCCGAGAGCAATACGCTTCTTCTCCTCATCGAAGTCAAGGATGACGACGTTGAGCTTCTGATCAAGCTCGACGACCTCGTGCGGGTCGTTGACACGTCCCCAAGACAAATCGGTGATGTGGATAAGACCATCCACGCCGCCAAGGTCGATGAACACGCCATAGGAAGTGATGTTCTTGACCGTGCCTTCGAGCACCTGTCCTTTTTCGAGCTTGGAGATGATCTCCTGCTTCTGTTGCTCGAGTTCTGCCTCGATGAGTGCCTTGTGGGAGACGACGACGTTGCGGTATTCCTGGTTGATCTTGACAACCTTGAATTCCATCGTCTTGCCCACAAACACGTCATAGTCGCGGATAGGCTTAACGTCGATTTGCGAGCCGGGCAAGAATGCCTCGATGCCGAATACATCGACAATCATGCCGCCCTTGGTGCGGCACTTGATGTAACCTTTGATGATTTCAGAATTTTCAAGAGCCTGGTTGACACGTTCCCAAGAGCGTGACGCGCGTGCCTTCTTGTGCGACAGCACGAGTTGTCCTTTCTTGTCCTCCTGGTTTTCGATGTACACCTCTACGGTGTCGCCGACTTTCAAGTCGGGGTTGTAACGGAATTCATTCAGCGGTATGATGCCGTCTGACTTGAAACCGATGTTGACGACCACCTCACGCTTGTTCATGGCGATGACCGTGCCGTCGATGACCTCATGGTCGCTGACATTGTTCAATGTGTTGTCGTATGTCTTCTCGGCGGCCTTGCGGTCCTCGGTTGACAACACATCACCTTTTTCATAAGCATCCCAGTCAAAATTCTCGACTGGTTTGACGTCCTTTAAATTTTCCATCAGATTAATGTAATGTTTAGTTTGTTGTTAATGAATTAGACATTATGTGTAGATGAAATCCGGGCGCAAAGATAACATAAAATCTATTCTTACAACCGTTTATGGGCTTTTTTCTCACAACAGGCCTGCCCCGCCCCGCCACCGGCGGCCCGCAGGCACGTGCTCCGGCGGCAGGAGGGGACGGCTGCGAGCATCGCGCATATTATATATAAGGTAGGAAGAAAAGTTTATTTTTAGGCTCAGTTTATATAATTGCAGGTTAAAAACATATAGATTTAGGTTGAAAATATATAGTTGCAGCCTAAAAACAGACTTTTCACGGCGTGACGGCTGAGCCACCGCCCCGCCATGGCAACGGCACGCCACGCGGTGCGGCACAGCGGCGGCGGGGAAGCTGTCCGCCCACCTTGTGCCGCCGACGGAGGGGCTAATTGAAATCTTTGGATTATCTTTGCACACACGGTCAGACGACAGGACACAAAACTTAGTTCTTCATATATGCAAGAAAAGATTATCATACTTGATTTCGGGTCACAGACCACGCAGCTCATCGGGCGCAGGATCCGCGAGCTGGACATTTACTGCGAAATCTATCCCTACAACAAATTTCCCGAGGGTGACGAGGGCATCCGAGGGGTGGTGTTGTCGGGCAGCCCTTTCTCGGTCTACGACGACAAGGCGTTCAAGGTTGACCTCTCGGGCATCGTGGGCAAGTACCCCGTCCTCGGGATATGCTACGGCGCACAGTACATCGCCTACTCAGGCGGCGGCAAGGTCGAACCTGCCGGCTCGCGCGAATACGGCCGTGCGCACCTGGCACGCATCGCTGCCGGCAATCCTCTGTTTGACGGCATCGCCGAGGGTTCGCAGATCTGGATGAGCCACGGCGACACCATCACAGAAATACCAAGCTCCTTTGAGCGCATCGCCTCGACCGAGAGCGTGGACATCGCAGCCTACGAGGTCAAGGGGGCTAATGTGTGGGGCGTGCAGTTCCACCCCGAGGTGTTCCACACCGTCGATGGCACGCGGTTGCTCAAGAACTTTGCCGTCGGTATCTGCGGCTGTAAGCAGGACTGGTCGCCGGCCTCGTTCATCGAGACCACCGTGGCAGAGCTCAAGAGGCAGCTCGGCGACGACAAAGTGGTGCTGGGCCTGTCGGGCGGCGTTGACTCGTCGGTCGCGGCAGTGCTGTTGAACCGCGCCATCGGCAGCAACCTCACCTGCATCTTCGTTGACCACGGGATGCTGCGCAAAAACGAGTTCCAGAACGTGCTCCACGACTACGAATGCCTCGGGCTGAATGTCATCGGCGTGGACGCGAGCCAAAAGTTCTTCAGCGAACTGGCCGGCGTGACCGAACCCGAGAGAAAAAGGAAAATCATAGGCAAGGGCTTCATCGACGTATTTGATGCCGAGGCCCACAAGATCAAGGATGTCAAGTGGCTCGCCCAGGGGACAATCTACCCCGACTGCATCGAGTCGCTGTCGATAACCGGCACCGTCATCAAGAGCCACCACAACGTAGGCGGATTGCCCGACCGCATGAACTTGCGGCTGTGCGAGCCGTTGCGCCTGCTGTTCAAGGACGAGGTGCGCCGCGTGGGACGCGAGCTGGGGATGCCCGAGCACCTCATCACGCGCCATCCGTTCCCGGGACCGGGACTGGCGGTGAGGATTCTCGGCGACATCACCCCCGAGAAGGTGCGCGTGCTGCAAGATGCCGACGACATCTTCATCCAGGGGCTGCGCGACTGGGGGCTTTACGACAAGGTTTGGCAAGCCGGCGTCATCCTGCTGCCCGTGCAGAGCGTCGGGGTCATGGGTGACGAGCGCACCTACGAGCGTGCCGTGGCACTGCGTGCGGTGACATCGACCGACGCGATGACTGCCGACTGGGCAAGGTTGCCCTACGACTTCCTCGCCAAGGTGTCCAACGATATTATTAATAAGGTAAAGGGAGTCAACCGTGTGACCTACGACATCTCGTCAAAGCCACCTTCGACAATCGAGTGGGAGTGACGACACACATACTTAGGGGGCTGTGCCAGGCAACAAGCATTGTGCACAGCCCTTGCTTGATTAACTGAATAATGTGATGCAGCTTATGTCAGAAAAAGAGTTGAATTCCTATCGCTTCAGCCCAGAACAAGAACCCACTGATGAAATGTTGCAGCAAATCATGAAAGAAGTTGCAGAAGAAGCCAGAACCAGCAACCAACAAGCTGCAGAAGCCTACATGGAGCGAATGCGACAGAATGCACGCGCCAAACAGACAAAGTGGGCTGGGATAATAGAAAGCGTGTGCCATGGAAAGCAATAAACGTCAGCCAGAAATGATAATCATTGCCGGGCCGAATGGCTCTGGCAAAACTTCTGTGACGCAAAAGTTTCTTCACCATGAGTGGGCAGAAGGAACACTGTATATCAATCCGGACGAAGTCGCGAAAGAGGTATTCGGTGATTGGAATTCGGCAGAGGCTGTATGGAAAGCCGCCAATTATTGTACCGCTTTGCGCGAGGAATGTTTGCGTTCACAACGTAGTTTTGTCTTTGAGACTGTGATGTCTGCCGAAGACAAAGTTGATTTTATCCTCCGAGCCAAGCAAGCTGGCTTTTTTATCAGACTATTCTTTATTTCTACAGCCCACCCATCCATCAATGCAGCACGGATAGCTAACAGGGTGATGAAAGGCGGGCATGACGTTCCTATCCCTAAGATAA
The DNA here is from genome assembly GCA_939800445.1 of uncultured Bacteroidaceae bacterium. Taxonomy (GTDB): domain Bacteria; phylum Bacteroidota; class Bacteroidia; order Bacteroidales; family Bacteroidaceae; genus Avibacteroides; species Avibacteroides faecavium. The sequence continues at coordinate 8,348 of CALNGU010000016.1, forward strand.
TTTCCAGATACTACAAATCTATCGAAAATTGTCACACTGTGGCACGGGTGGTAGACCGCCTTTATGTATATGACAATTCAGTGGATGGCGAAGATGCAAAGTTGTTGTTCCGATTGACCGATGGGAATTTGAAAAAGAAATATGTAGATGATCTCCCTGAATGGGCATTGCTACTGTTGGATTGATAGTAGGACGTAGGCGTGGAGCACCATTATCAGGACAAAACATCAATGCAGTTGGTCACTTCCGCCATATATAACAGCGTTAGCTATCTATTAATTGAGCAATTTCTTGGCGGCGAGTATTAGGTATTCCACAAACTATATTTACTCATAACTACGCCCATAAAACGCGATTGTCGCTCGGAAACTCATAAAAAATCAGGGTTTCCGAGCGACAATCGCGTTTTTTTCCTCAAAATCCCTTTGATGCTTACGATCAGAGGGGCAACATTCTCTCTGGCACATCCAACCGTCCACTCCATGTCTACCCGATTTTGACCGGGCGTTAATTTAACGCCTTGAAAGTGGGTTGCCCACAAGATATTATTGTGTAACTTTACACCCGGCAACAGGACCGCAGTGGCGGAGGTTGCCATTTTATGGGTTATTAATAGCGTTTGCTGTTTGTTCTTGTGAAGTGAAACGTAGGAAATTTCATTAATGAAGACGAAGGACAGATGTGTGAATGCTCGCGTGTATGCGTGGGCATTTTTGTCTGTTTTCATCGCTTTCCTACGAGCGCACTTCAGGGCAAAATTGCCCACGCAGTGTGTTCGTAGGAAAAAGGACGATGGCAGCGCAAAAAAGATTGAGCGTATGCCAAAGTCATTACTTGAAGAACTGCCCCGCATTGCAGCCGAGGGCAGGCGGGAGGCACAGCAACTCCTGGAACGCGCAAACAACGGCGCGCGCATCGGGCTGCAAACCAACGAGCTGGTGTTGCCATCACGGGACAGCGCAGGCCTGTGGCGCGGGCAAAACAGCCAGGTGGCGGGCGACGGATGGATCAACCGTCTCATCTATGGCGACAACCTCCTCGCCATGCAGGCCTTGTTGTCGGGAGACGAGGCGACGGGGTTGCCGTCGCTGAGGGGCAAGGTGGATCTCATCTACATCGACCCGCCGTTTGACAGCAAGGCGGACTATCGCACCAAAGTCAGCCTGCCTGGCGTGGATCTGGAGCAACATCCGACCGTGATCGAGCAATTTGCCTACTCCGACACTTGGGGGGACGGCACTGTCTCCTACCTGAAGATGCTCTATCCCCGGTTGGTGCTGATGCGCGAACTGCTGTCTGAGCGAGGAAGCATCTATGTGCACATTGATTGGCACGTGGGACACTACGTCAAGGCTATCATGGATGAGGTGTTTGGAAAGGAGAATTTTGTGAATGAGATTGTGTGGTGCTACTCTGGGCCTCAACGTTCTAATGGCTCATTTGCAAGAAAACACGACATGCTATATTTCTACTCAAAAACTAATAATAACACTTTTAACATTCAAAGAGTTCCACATAAATCGGGCTTACATGGAAAAGGCGGATTTGGTTTCTCTTCTACAGACATTAAAAAAGATAAATTAGATGAATTAGAAGAACAAGGCAAAATATTAGAAGATTGGTGGATTGACATATCACCAGTTGGGCGAATAATTAAAGAGATTACAGGATATTCTACCCAAAAACCCGAAGCCCTCCTTGAACGCATCATAAAAGCCTCATCAAACGAGGGCGATCTGGTCTGCGACCTATTTGGCGGCAGCGGCACTACGGCTGCCGTGGCAGAACGTCTGGGGCGGCGATGGATAACGACCGACATCGGCAAACCTGCGACGCTCGTCATGCGCAAACGGTTCATCGACCAAGGGGTGAAGCCGTTCCTCTACCAATGCATCGGGGACTACCAGAAAGAGGTGTTCGGCAGCAACAAACTCTACCGCCGCATCGGCGACCTGAGCCAGATAGTGATGCAGCTCTACGGCGCAATCCCGTTCACGCCCGAGCAACTCAACGACCGCAACTGGGGCTATGTCAAGGCCGACCGCACCCTCGTCTACGTGGACAGCCCCAACAAACTGACGGGCGCGGCAACCGTCCGCCGCGCCAAGGAGGCGCGAGACAACCTGCTCGGCGGCGGATGGCGGCGCGTCGTGGTGCTGGCATGGAACTTCGCATTTGACATCTCTGCCGCCCTGCGCCAATGCCAGGGCGAGGTGGAGGTGCTGGTCATCCCGCCCGACTTGCTGGACAAGCTGTCGAAGAAAGGTTACGGCAAGCTGGTGCGCGAGGGGTCGGTGCGGTTCAGTTCGTTGCAATACCTGACGACCGAGCCCATCACCGTCACGCCGCACGACGATGACGACGAGGTGCGCATCCGCCTGAGCAACTACGTGCTGCTCTCGCCCGACAACATCCCGCTGGACGACAAGGACAAGGCGAAGCTGCAAGAGGTCATGGAGCATGACCCGCTGGCGTTGATCGAGTACTGGAGCGTAGACCCCGACTATGACGGCACGACCTTCCGCAGCCGCTGGCAGGACTACCGCGAGAACACGGCCAACGACGGCGACCCGCTGCACTGCATCTACGAAGCCCGGCTGATCGTGGAACGGAAGCATAGGCGGACAGTCTGCGTCAAGGCGGTCGATGTTTTCGGCTTCGAGAGCGTGGTGATGGAAACTATTGAATCTTAAAACGACAGGCAATCATGGCAAACGACATATCCCTCGAGTTGGCCAAACGGCTGACCGAGCAGGCACGACAGGCATTCGAGAGCGGAGAGATGTTCGACAGCGTGACACCCGTCACACGTGACCTGCTGAAATTCTGGTTCACGGAGCCCTACACCGACGAGCGCGGCAAAAACCTCCACGTGGGGCAGCGGCAGAGCATCCTGAACATCATCTACCTGCACGAGGTGCTGGGCGTGACGAGCGTGCGCGACATCTACGATAAGGTGGACAGCGACCTGCTGGCCGAATGCAACCTGACGGAACTGGGCAAGGAAAAATACGAGATGCCAAAGTACGCCGTCAAGATGGCGACCGGCACCGGCAAGACCTGGGTCATGCACGCACTGCTGCTGTGGCAGATGTTGAACGCAAGGCACGAGACGGAGCGGAGCGGACGCTTCACGCAAAACTTCCTGATAGTCGCCCCGGGGCTCATCGTCTACGACCGCCTCAAGGATGCCTACTGCGGGCGGATGAAAGAAGACGGCACAGAACGCGACATGGACACCAACGACCTGCGCCTGAACGTGGAACTGTTTGTCCCGCCAGCTTACAGGGACGAAGTGTTCTCATTCATACAAAACAACGTGGTGACAAAAGAGGACGGCATAGGGCGCAAAGTCACCGGCAACGGCATGATTGCCCTGACCAACTGGCATCTCTTCCTCTCGGACGAGGATGCGACGGCAGCGGAGGAGGACACCGACCAGGCATCGGGAATAGTGGATGACATCCTGCCCGTCCGCCCCGGCACGAGCGGCGGCAACGCACTGGACGCGCTGGACAAGAGATACCTGCGGGGCAGCGAACTGGACTTCCTGTCCAGCCTGCCCGACCTGATGGTCATCAACGACGAGGCACACCACATCCACGAAAACAAGGTGCAGGGCGAGATAGAGGAGGTCGAGTGGCAAAAGGGACTGAACCGCATAGCCCAGGGCGTAGGGAAAAGTTTCTTCCAGATAGACTTCTCGGCAACACCCTACGACAAGGTGGGGACGGGAAAGAAGCAGAAGCGGCATTACTTCCCCCACATCATCACGGACTTCGACCTGACGACGGCGATGCGCAAGGGACTGGTCAAGACTTTGCTGCTGGACCGCAGGCAAGAGCTGACCGACTTGGGCAACCTCGACTACAAAGCCGTGCGCGACGGCAGGAGGGTCATAGGCCTGAGCGACGGGCAACGCCTCATGCTGCGTGCGGGGCTGCACAAACTGAGAATCCTCGAAGAGGGCTTCACCAAGATAGACAAAAAGAAATACCCCAAGATGATGGTGGTCTGCGAGGACACCAATGTCACCCCCTTTGTCGCATCATTCCTCAAGGAAGAGGGACTGGCAGAGGACGACATACTGCGCATCGACAGCAACGCCAAGGGAGAGGTGAAGGAGAAGGACTGGTTGCAGATCAAGGAAAGACTGTTCAACGTCGATAGGTACAAATCACCCAAAGTCATCGTGTCGGTGCTGATGCTGCGAGAGGGCTTTGACGTCAACAACATCTGCGTGATTGTGCCGCTGCGCTCCACCCAGTCGGACATCCTGCTGGAACAGACCATCGGGCGCGGCCTCCGCCTGATGTGGCGCGAACCGGAGTACCAGGAAGAGAAACACGAGAACATTCGCAGGGTGTTGAAGGAGAAGAAATCACCGAAATCCTACCTGGATATGCTGTCGATAATCGAGCATCCAGCCTTCCTCGACTTCTACAAAGGGCTGATGGCCGACGGGCTGGCCGGCGTGGATGAAGATGATTTGTCACAAGGGTCGAATGTCACCGGCGACTTGATAAACGTGGGGCTCAAGGAGAACTATGCAGACTACGACCTCTTCTGGCCTTTCATCGTCAAGGAACGCGAGGAAGAGCTGGATCTCACGACCATAGACATAACACGGTTAGCCCCTTTCACCGACTACACCTATGACTACCTGCACAGCTTGCTGGCAAAACCTGGGGAGGCGTTCATCTCGCATGAAATAACGGTGGGGACAACATTCGGCAAGTACGAAGTCAACGCCGATCTGTGCAATGCCCAGAGCTACAACGAATATTTGCAGAAGGTGCTGCGCATAGTGACGACACGGTTTGACAATGTGGGACGCAACAAAACACTGCGCCTGCCGACCCTGCAAATCAACCAACCGGAAATCATCCGTGCGATAGACACCTACATAAGGACAAGGCTGTTCTCCCGCCCGTTCAATCCTTTTGAAAACTACAACTGGAAAATCCTGCTGCACCGCGAGGGCATAGTCACGCAGCACATAGTGAAAGAGATGTCGATAGCCATTCACCGCCTGCAAGAAGAAGTGAGCATCACCGATGCAATAGTGGAGAAGATATACTTTTCGTCTGTCCCGACGATGAAAGTGAGGGAACACTACTCGCTGGAATTGGAGAAGACGATCTATGAGCGCACAGGCTACCCGTCAAACAGAGGAGGACTGGAAAAGGCATTCATGGAATATCTGGACTGCCAGGCTGACGTGGAAAGGTTCATCAAAATCAATGAATACCAACACAGCTTTGCATCCATCAGCTACATCCGTCAGGACGGGATGCTCTCGACCTACCACCCGGACTTCATGGTGTCAACCGCCACGCACATCTACATAGTGGAAACGAAAGCCCAAGACCAGAAGCACGACAAGAATGTGAAGCAGAAACAACTGGCCATCACGGAATGGTGCAGGAAAATCAACCAGCTGCGCCCCGAGGAACGTGACAACAGGACGTGGGAGTACGTGCTGCTGGGCGAGAATGACTTCTACCTCATGCAACGCAACGGGGCGGACTTTGCGGAAATGTGCGAATTGCATAAAATCACACCAAGCTCTGCCAGCGGAAAATTGTTCTGACATCCTGTCACGAAACAATGCGGGGCGTGGCATCGGCACCGATGCACGCCCCGCATTTCGCTTGATGTCCTCTCACTCGTCGGGCTGTGAACGAAGGATGATGGAGGTTGCCCCGAGCGTTATCACATCGCCGTCGGAGAGGCGAATCCTGTCCTTTGGCGCAAGGATGTCGTTCATCAGGAACGTGCCGACCACACTGTCGTTGTCGCGGAGCGTATAGACCAACTCGCCCCGTTTGTCCTTGCTGACATTGATGTAGCAATGACGGCGATCCATGCTCGGGTCGGATGTCTCGATGGGTATGTCAACTTCTGTCCCGAGGTTGGAACGCCCGATGAGGTTGTCACCGAGATGCAAGGGGAATATCTGCTTGTAGGAAAAAACATTCTCGACCACGACAATGTAACCATACTGCGCTTCATCCTTTTGCTCCTGGAGGTCAACGGCGCGGTCTTTGTCACGGAGGCGGTCTTTGCCTATCCTTATCTTGAATTGCTTGTGGCAGTCAGGGCAGTCAAACACGAGGACTTGCCCGTCCACATAGTTTGACGCATCAAAGGTGATGTAGTTGTTGCACTTGGGGCATCTGATTTTCTTCATGCTCTCATCTTTTCAAAATCCAGGCATCCTTGCACGAAGCCGTCGCGGCTATCTCACGCAGGGCATCGACAGCCTCGTCCATCGTGTCAAAAGCGGCAACGCTAATGCGTGTCCGCCCCGCACCTTCTATGGCAAAGGTCTTGGTGAAACCTTGCTTGACAAACATTTCTATCGTCGATGAGGCATCAGTCCCCTTGGCAAGGCTCGCGACGATGATGCAGTAGCGTCCTTCAACCGAGCGGACTTCAGCCGGTGCCGGTGCGGGAACTTCCTTGATCTGTGATTGCTCGGGTAGGACTGTCGGGGTCGCAGGGGCGGGTGTCTCCGCTATCACTTCGACTGCGGCGGGCTGTTCGGTGGCAGCCATGATGACATTGGCCGGGACAATGCTGGCGTAGTTGTCGTAACGATTCAACCCGTAGTTGTCAATCGGCTCGGAAAATGACAGATAGACGATGATGGCGGCAATGCAAGCGGCTGCATACTGCACGTAGTTCCACAACGTCTTCTTCCGCATGGCAATCGTCTCTTGACGGTGCGCCGCCTTCTCCTCGGCAGCGGCTTGCTTCTTCAGGTCGGCGAGCAGCGGCATGGCAACCTCGCCCAATCCCCACACGGCAAGGCTTGCCGCTGGAGGTGCAGCGGTGAACCGCCGCTCACCACGCAAATCCTTGGACAATGTGCCAACGCCATCTATCACGATTTGCTCCCCGGCATCGAGGCGTTGCATGAGACGGGCGGCATCACGCTCGACCACCTTTTTGGCGGCGGCATAGGACAGGTGGGCTTCTGTCATATACTTCTGCATCAAAAGCCCATCGTTGACGGTCATGTCCTTGTTGAACGTCACCTCGACGACAGGCACTGCAACCTTGCCCGTGAAATGGTCAACACGAGGGGGACACTCATTGGCGACGAACCCGCCAACGCCAGGAACGACCGCATAGCCGTAGTCTCTGAGCAAACCGCTCACATAGGAACAAAGCTTATCCATGCTTGCAAAGTTAGTCACTATCTGCTTACGTTCAAACGCAAATGCCTATATTTGTCGCCTGCTTACAACGATATTCAAGACAACAGCCATGCAACTCACAAGGATTACCGACCCGAACTCCGACGCGTTCAACCGTCTCATGGATTTATACGAACAGTCATTCCCGCCGGCAGAGAGGCGTGAAAGGCAAAGCCTCGCATCATTGCTCAGCAAAGAGGCACGGATGCACTTCTGCTCAATCATAGACGATGACGGGACGATGGCAGGCCTGTTCATCTACTGGGATTTGCATACCTTTATATATATGGAGCACTTCGCCGTGTTCCCCGACATGAGGAACAGGGGCATAGGACGACGTATGCTCCAACATCTTTTCACCTTGGCCGACAAACCGCTCGTCCTCGAAGCCGAACCTGCCGATGACGAAATGGCCAAGCGGCGCATCGACTTCTACCGCCGCAACGGCTTCGAAGTGGTCGAGACCGACTACATCCAACCATCCTATACGACCGGCGGCGACGAACTGCCCCTCTGGATCATGGCGCACGGCGAGATGGACGGCCAGCAAGTGCGGGATGCCATCAAGACTATCAAAAGGGAAATCTACCACAACAACCGCTGACGGCATGGAGCTGAGTTTCCACCCCTACACCCTGACGCTGCGCGGGACATTCACCATCTCGACATACTCAAGGACCACCACCCCGGGCATCCTGGTCGAACTCAGGCACGACGGGCTCACAGGCTACGGCGAAGCGTCCCTGCCCCAGTACCTCGGCGAGACGGTTGACAACGCGGCAAAGTTTCTGTCACGGGTGGATTTGTCGCAGTTCAAAGACCCGCTGATGACGGACGACATACTCACCCACGTCGCCGGCATCGACCACGGGCATTGCGCCGCAAAGGCAGCGATAGACATTGCCCTGCACGACCTGGCAGGGAAAATCATCGGACAGCCATGCCACAAACTGCTGGGACTGGACAAGGCGAAAGCCCCAGCCACCTCCTACACCATCGGCATCGGGTCGCCCGACGAGACACGCGGCAAGGTGCGGGAAGCGGCTGCGAAATACAAAATACTCAAAGTCAAGCTCGGCACCGACCACGACCGCCAAATCATCGAGACAATCAGGCAGGAGACCGACCTGCCCATCACCGTCGATGCCAACCAAGGATGGCGCGACCCAGCCGAGGCAATCGACATGGCGCACTGGCTTGCCGGGCAAGGCACGCTGCTCATCGAGCAACCATTCCCACGCGAAGACCTCGACATGACGGCGCGGCTGTCAGAGGCATCACCGATCCCCATCATAGCCGACGAGGCAGTGCAACGCGCCACGGACATCCCGAGGCTGCACGGCGCATTCGACGGCATCAACATCAAGCTGATGAAATGCACCGGGATGCACGAGGCATGGAGCATGGTCGCCACGGCACGCTCCCTCGGGATGCGTGTCATGCTCGGCTGCATGACCGAGACATCATGCGCCATCTCGGCAGCGGCACAGCTCTCGCCGGCCGTTGACTTCGCAGACCTCGACGGCAACCTGCTCATCAGCAACGACCCGTTCCACGGAGTCACCGTCAGCGACGGGCGGCTCGTCCTCAACGACGCACCGGGCATAGGCGTGCGGCCGGCGGAACGGCAGGCACAGACATTCACCATTTAAACAAAACAATATGGACGAACTCATAGACAGACTCATCGACCTCGCCTTTGCCGAAGACATCGGCGACGGCGACCACACCACCCTGTCGTGCATCCCAGCCGATGCCATGGGCAAATCACACCTGCTCATCAAGCAAGAGGGCGTGCTTGCCGGAGTGGAAGTGGCAAAGGAAATCTTCCACCGCTTCGACCCCGACCTCAAAGTCACCGTCTACATCAACGACGGGTCTGAAGTCAAACCAGGCGACATCGCCATGCTCGTCGAGGGACGCATCCAGTCGCTGCTCCAGACCGAGCGTCTCATGCTCAACGTCATGCAGCGCATGAGCGGCATAGCCACGATGACACGCCGCTACGTCAACCGCCTCGCAGGCACGGCCACCCGCGTCCTCGACACCCGCAAGACCACCCCGGGAATGCGTATGCTTGAGAAAGAGGCAGTCAAGATAGGCGGCGGCGTCAACCACCGCATAGGCCTCTTCGACATGATACTGCTCAAGGACAACCACGTCGATTTCGCCGGCGGCATAACCAACGCCATCGACCGCGCCAGGGACTACTGCCGCGCCAAAGGCAAGCAGCTCAAGATTGAGATAGAAGTGCGCAACCTCGACGAACTCCAGCAAGTCCTCGACCACGGCGGCGTGGACCGCATAATGTTTGACAACTTCACCCGCGAGCTCACCAGGCAAGCCGTCGAGATGGTCGGCGGACGCTGCGAGACCGAGTCGTCGGGCGGCATCACATTCGACACCATCAGGGACTATGCCGAGTGCGGCGTCGACTTCATCTCGGTCGGTGCGCTCACCCATTCGGTCAAGGTGCTCGACATGAGCTTCAAAGCCTGCTGACCCATCCACCCGAGGGCAGCGGCTGGCAGCAACGGCCAACCGCCGCCAGACACTCACAAGCCGCACGGCGACGACCAATGTCAGCCGTGCGGCTTCATTTCCACCCGCGCCGGCAAGCCCGGGAAACGCCACCGCCACCCCGCCCCGCACGCCACCGCGCCAAGCCGTCGCGCACATCCCCCAAGGCACAAACTCCACGAAGACAGAAGAAAAGTCGCCCTGCCCGCCGAGAAAAGTTACTTTGCTCGGCGAGCAAAGTATATTCAAAAGTTTTGTTTATATATTCAAAACTTCTGTTTATATAAACAAAAGTTTTGTTTTAATATTCAGAAGTTTTGTTTTTACTTTACTCGCCGAGACAACCAACTTTATGTCTGACTTGGTGGAAGTTTATGCCTATCGTCACGGGATTTGCCCCCGCACCACACCGCAGGGACGTGCCGCCCATGCCACACGACGCGCCGCATGAAACGGCGGTGGTGGCTAAAGTTCATTAAATGTCAGTGGCGGGAGCGCAGTTACTGCAATTTTGCTATTTTTGCAGCAATTTGAAAACAAACAACGAACACAGACAGTTATGGAAGTAAGGAAATTCCCCGAATACTCGCACTTTGACCTCTCGGACATCAACAAGGACGTGCTGGCGAAGTGGAACAAACACGACCTCTTCCACCAAAGCATGAAGATAAGGGAGGGGCATCCGTCATTCGTCTTCTACGAAGGCCCCCCGTCGGCCAACGGGATGCCGGGCATCCATCACGTGATGGCAAGGACGATCAAGGACGTGTTCTGCCGCTACAAGACGATGAAGGGCTACCTCGTCCGCCGCAAAGCCGGCTGGGACACGCACGGGCTGCCCGTCGAGCTGGGTGTCGAGAAGACCCTGGGCATAACCAAGGAGGACATCGGACGGAAGATAAGCGTGGCGGAATACAACGCGACGTGCCGCAAGGAGGTGATGAAGTACACCAAGGAATGGTCGGACCTGACGGTCAAGATGGGCTACTGGGTCGATCTGGACAACCCGTACATCACCTACGACAACCGCTACATCGAGACACTGTGGTGGCTGTTGAAGCAACTGTACGGCAAGGGACTGCTCTACAAGGGCTACACCATCCAGCCCTATTCGCCGGCGGCGGGCACGGGGCTCAGTTCGCACGAGCTCAACCAGCCGGGCTGCTACCGCGACGTCAAGGACACGACGGTCACGGCACAGTTCCTCATCACCACGCCGAGGGAAGAGATGACGCAGTGGGGCAAACCCTACTTCCTGGCATGGACGACGACACCGTGGACATTGCCGTCAAACACTGCGCTGTGCGTCGGACCGAAGATTGAGTATGTGGCCGTCCAAACCTACAACCAATACACCGGCGAGCCGATGACGGTCGTGCTGGCCAAGGAACTGGTGGCAGCCAACTTCAACCCCAAAGGCGAGGGACTGGAGCTGGATTCATATAAGAAAGGTGACAAGGTCGTCCCCTACAAGGTCATCGCCGAGTACAAGGGCACAGACCTCGAGGGGATGCGCTACGAGCAACTGCTGCCGTGGGTCAATCCCGGGGACGGGGCGTTCAGGGTAATCCTTGGCGACTACGTTTCCACCGAGGACGGAACAGGCATCGTGCACATCGCGCCGACATTCGGTGCTGACGACGCATTCGTTGCCAAGGCTGCCGGGGTGCCGCCGTTGCAACTCATCAACAAGAAAGGGGAGGCACGCCCGATGGTCGATCTGACGGGCAAGTTCTACCTGCTGGATGAACTCGATGAAGACTTTGTTAAACGCTCCGTCAACATCGAACTGTACAAGCAATATGAGGGACGTTTCGTCAAAAACGACTATGACCCGACACTCACCGACAAGGACGAGACGCTCGACATCTCGATATGTATGGAGTTGAAAGCTGCCAACAAGGCATTCAAGATAGAGAAGCACACCCACAACTACCCGCACTGCTGGCGCACGGACAAGCCGATAATCTACTATCCGCTCGATAGCTGGTTCATCAAGTCCACCGCCTGCAAGGACAGGATGATCGCCCTCAACAAGACAATCAACTGGAAGCCCGAATCGACAGGCACGGGACGTTTCGGCAAATGGTTGGAGAACCTCAACGACTGGAACCTGAGCCGCTCACGCTATTGGGGCACTCCGCTGCCCATCTGGCGCACCGAAGACAACAGCGAGGAGCTGTGCATCGGGTCGGTTGAGGAATTGTACAACGAGATTGAAAAGGCTGTCGCCGCCGGGGTGATGAAGAGCAACCCGTACAAGGACTTCACGCCAGGCGTATATACAAAGGAGAACTACGACAAAATCGACCTGCACCGCCCCTATGTGGATGACATAGTGCTCGTGTCGGCATCAGGCCAACCGATGTACAGGGAACGTGACCTCATCGACGTGTGGTTTGACTCGGGAGCGATGCCATTCGCCCAGATGCACTACCCCTTTGAACACAAGGAGGAAGTGGAAAGCCACTCGGTCTACCCGGCAGACTTCATCGCCGAGGGTGTGGACCAGACACGCGGATGGTTCTACACGTTGCACGCCATCTCGACAATGGTGTTTGACCAAGTGTCATTCAAGACTGTCATCTCCAACGGACTGGTCCTCGACAAAAACGGCAACAAGATGTCAAAACGCCTCGGCAATGCAGTCGATCCGTTCACGACCATCGAGAAATACGGGTCAGACCCGCTGAGGTGGTACATGATAACCAACTCGTCGCCATGGGACAACCTGAAGTTTGACATGGAGGGAGTAGAGGAAGTGAAGAGGAAGTTCTTCGGGACACTCTACAACACCTACTCATTCTTTGCGCTCTATGCCAATGTCGATGGGTTCGATGCCGACAGTGAAAGCATCCCGCTCGCCGAGCGTCCGGAAATAGACCGCTGGATACTTTCCGAGCTTAACACCCTCGTCAAGAACGTGGATGCCAACCTCAACGACTATGAGCCGACGAAGGCGGGACGACTGATTTCGGACTTTGTGAACGACAACCTCTCCAATTGGTACGTGCGCCTCAACCGCAAACGTTTCTGGGGAGGCAAGCAGACAAAGGACAAGACATCGGCCTACCAGACACTCTACACCTGCCTGCTCACTGTGGCAAAACTGATGGCACCCATCGCACCGTTCTTTGCAGACAAGCTCTACTGCGACCTGACGACATACAAGGGGGCTGACGCTCCGTTGTCGGTGCATCTGGCAGACTTCCCTGCCTGCGACGACAGCGCAATCGACAGCCAACTGGAAAGGAAGATGGAAGTGGCGCAAAAGATTACTTCCATGATTCTTGCCCTGCGCCGCAAAGTCAACATCAAGGTGCGCCAGCCGCTGCAATCCATCATGATTCCGGTAGACAACGACCCGTCGCTCAAAGAGTACATCGAGGCTGTGAAACCACTCATCCTCAACGAGGTCAACGTCAAGGAACTCCGTTACGTTGACAGCACGGCAGGAGTCCTGGTCAAGAGCGTCAAGTGCGACTTCAAGAAACTCGGGCCCAAATTCGGCAAGCTGATGAAGGATGTCAACAAGAACGTCACAGCCATGACACAAGACGACATCGCCGCATTGGAGGCAAACGGCAGCATAACCTTTGATATCAACGGCCAGCAAGTCACATTGACAACAGAGGATGTCGAGATACACAACGAGGACATCCCGGGATGGCTCGTCGCCAACGATGGCAAACTGACAGTCGCGCTGGAGGTCGAACTGACCGATGACTTGCGTCATGAAGGCATCGCACGCGAGTTGGTGAACAGGATACAAAATATCAGGAAGTCAAGCAACTATGACATCACCGACAAGATAAACGTGACCATCAGCAAAAATGAAACTATCGAGGTTGTCATTACTAAGTATAATACATATATTTGCAACCAAGTCTTGGCACAAGGAATAACGCTGAGCGACAACGTTGCAAACGGTGTGGAAGCCGACCTCGACTTTGCCACAGTCAAAATAGGACTTGAGAAAATATAACCTTCATAGAATAACACCATGAGCGAAAAGACAAGATACTCCGACGAAGAGTTGGAGGAATTCAGGAAAATAATCTTGGAAAAACTGGCGAAGGCGCAAAAAGATTACGACGAGATGCGCCAAAGCATGATGAATAAAGACGGCAACAACACGGACGACACATCCCCGACTTACAAGATTCTGGAAGAAGGGGCCAACACCCTCTGCCGTGAAGAAACCGGCCAACTGGCACAAAGGCAATTGAAGTTCATCCAAAACCTCAAGGCCGCGCTGGTCAGGATTGAAAACAAGACGTATGGCATCTGCCGCGAAACAGGCAAGCTGATTCCAGCCGAGAGGCTACGCGCCGTGCCACACGCCACTCTCAGCATCGAGGCCAAGAACAACAAGAAACATTGACCCAAGCATCCGCACCAGACATCTGGTGCGGATTAATTATGAGCAAATGACAGCGAAAACAAAAAGACTGTGGATGTGCGCAGCCACTGTTGCCATCATCGTCATCATCGACCAAATAATCAAAATAGAGGTGAAGACGGGGATGTACCTCAGGGAGAGCATCCACATAGCCGACTGGTTTCAAATCTTCTTCATCGAAAACAAAGGAATCGCATGGGGAATGCAAATCATGCCGCAACTGTTCCTGACACTGTTCAGGATAGCCGCTGTCGCCCTCATAGGCTATGCAATCGTCAAGGCTGCCAGTTGCAACGCCAAACGCGGATTGCTCATCTGCCTGTCACTCATCTTTGCCGGTGCTCTGGGCAACATCATCGACAACATCTTCTACGGGGCCATCTTCACTGAAAGCACGCCATTTGCCAAGGCCACACTCACGGCAATCGGCGACGGCTATGGAGGGTGGATGCACGGGCGTGTGGTTGATATGTTTTATTTCCCCATCATCGACACCTACTGGCCTGAATGGATGCCATTCGTGGGCGGTGAACACTTCATCTTTTTCAGCCCTGTGTTCAACTTTGCCGACGCTTCCATCAGCTGCGGGGTCATAGCCTTGATTCTCTTTTACGGCAAACACCTTAACAACCTGCTGAATGCCAAGAAGCAAGATTAGCTTGCCAGCCATCATCGCAATCGCCATCATGGTTGCAGGGTGCAAACAATCCGTCCCCGAAGGCCTTATCCAGCCGCAAGAGATGGAAGATGTGCTCTACGACTACCACATGGCGCAGGCGGTGTCATCAGACATTTCCTACGCACAGAAGTACAAAAAAGAGCCTTACAAGAATTACGCCCTTGCAAAACACGGCATCGACGAAGCTCTTTTCGACTCCTCATTGGCATGGTACTCACGGCACACTTCCTACATAGTCAGCATCTACGAGAACCTTGAGTCGAGAGTGGGTGGCCGTCTCAACGTTGTCGAGGACATCCTGCGCATGAGGGAAAATAAATTTATCAGGACCATCTCGGCCGACACGGTTGACCTCTGGGGCGGAATGGAGGAATATGCCCTCTCGACCCTCCCCAACCAATCGCTGATGCTGTTTGACGAAAAGATAGACACCACTTTCCACCCCGGTGACAAGCTGGTGTTCCGCGCCACCTGCCAATTCCCGTCAGACAGCACGGCCTCAGCCCTGATGACGACGATGGCACTGACCTATGCCAATGACTCAACGGCAACCTACTGCAACACTACGGAGACAAGCCGCACAGACTCGATTGTCGTCGAGACAGCCGACGCACGTCTCAAGCGGCTGGCTCTGTCATTCTACCTCACACCGACAGATGACAGCGACAGCATCAGGACAGCAACCGTCAGCGGCATCGAGTTCCACCGTTATCACAAACCCGGTTCCAAGTAATTCTTCCAAGCCGTAGCGTGCTTGGCATTATGCTTCCTGTAGCGATAGGTCTTGCTGAAAATCGACAGCAAGACATCTTCCATAGAAAAAGTAAAAGAGGTCCCCGCCCCACCCGATGTGGCACGTCCGAATCCATGGATTGTGAACGGGACATAGATGTCACGCCCAGTCACCCGTGGTGGGTTCATCAGCGAAGCCATGGTCTGCCAACGGATCGGGTCCTCGTCGTAGCGCGTGAAACACGTATAGGGACGCAACGTCAAGCGCGGTGCCTCGTCACCATCGACATACGTCTGCGGCAGGCTTTCCGCCCCAAGAAACAGTGACTTTGGCGAGGACTCACTCGTCATGGGACGGAAATTCAAATCAAAATTTATATCAACCGGCAATTCCAAATCCAGCGAGTCGATGGCACTGTCACTCCCTGGCGGCACTTGCGACAACGCCGCACATGGCCACGACACCGCCAGCGCAAACACGACGCAAGCACCTGCACGCGCCGCATGACTGGCAACAAATGCCGCAAAGACCGAATGTTCCGCCATCGCCATCGTCAATGATTTGTGCGGGTAAAGATATTGCCCGCACCCCACACTTCCCCCTGCAAGCGGCAGGGATTTATGATTGTTTCACCATAATTAATATGACTTGCCCCATCGCCGCGTCTTGCTGCATAAAACGGCAAATCAAGGCAACGCCCCTTCAAACCGCGAGCGGTGCAGGCTTCGCCAAAAAGTTGCCGGTGCGGGAAACAAACTCTATTTTTAGCTTAAATCTACATATTTTTAACTTGCAAATACATAAACTCAGGCTAAAAATATATATTTTCAACCTAAAAACAGACTTTTCATCCAATGGTGCGGAATATCCATGCGATAGTGTAAGTGCCACACGCGCTGAAAGGGGAAAATCATGCGACCACACATCATCTTATGCCATAAAAAAGTCGGCAGCACACACGGTGTTGCCGATTGATGCTTCAAGTCAAGCCATTGACGGGGGCGGCATTCAGTCAAACCGCAAGCCGAATGTCTTGACCAATTCCTCCAAGTCGCTGTTTATGGCCTTCAATTCCTCGTATTTCTCACGCGGCGAAATGGCGACTTTCACACTTTGCACCTCGACGACGGACACTTGCATATCAAGGGCAGAGTTCGACAATGCCTTGCGCAGGGCTGTGACAATCTCACCGCGCTTCTCAAGCATCATCTCACGCACCTTGGGGGTATCGACCTTGACCTCAAACATCGCCGGTGAAATCATGCGCGGTGTCATGTTGAACATCCGTGCACTGATGGCCTTGTCCTCGATTGGCATCGAGTTGGCGAACACACGCCACTCATAGCCGAGCTTGGTGTCATCGACGGGTTGGTCGTGTGCCGCCGGCGTTGCTCCCCCGGCCGCGAGTGGTTGCTCAGAGGCCATCGGGGCGGATTGTTGGGATTCGGCGGCGGCGTATCTCTTTATCGAAAAGCCTATGCGGCCTTGCTGCGGTTTCGGCTGCGGTTGCTCGTGCCGCACGGGGGCTTTGACCTCGGCAGGTTTGACAGATGGTTGCTGCTGAGCGACTGGCTGTGCCGGCTGTTTGTCTTGTTGCGCCTCCTGCCGGCTCTGGGCGGTGAACAAGGGTTTAATCACTGCAGGGCCACGCCCCGCGTATGGGTCTTCGCCTTCATCACCGAGTTGCGCAATCATTATCAGTGCCAACTCGACTTGGAAACGTTTGTTGCGG
The DNA here is from genome assembly GCA_939800445.1 of uncultured Bacteroidaceae bacterium. GTDB lineage: Bacteria > Bacteroidota > Bacteroidia > Bacteroidales > Bacteroidaceae > Avibacteroides > Avibacteroides faecavium. The sequence goes on from CALNGU010000016.1 coordinate 25,619, forward strand.
CTCTGCTTGTAGTGCAATCCGCATTGGTTGGTCAAGCGCATCGCGCTGTAGATGAAGCCTTGCGACAGCTTGGACGCCTGCTCGTGGTAACGATGCCTGACATCATCGGGGACGTCGAGCAGCGGCAACGTCACCGCATCGCGGCTCATGAGCAGGTTGCGCAGATGGTCGCCCAGCCCGCTTATGAACTGACCGGGGTCGAAGCCTTTCTTCACCACCTCGTCAAGCAGGACAAGCAGATGCGGCACGTCATGCTGCTTGAATAGATCAACTGCCTTGAAGTAGTACTCATAGTCCAGCACGTTGAGATCGGCAAGTGCCGCCTCGTACGTGACCCTGCCATTGCCGTAGCTCGCCACCTGGTCGAAGATGGAAAGAGCGTCCCTCATCCCCCCGTCGGCCTTGCGCGCTATGAGGTTGAGAGCCTCGTCCTCGACCTCTATGCCCTCGCTCGCAGCCACGCGCTTGAGATGCGCGACGGTCTCGCCCACTTCCATGCGGTTGAAATCATAGATCTGGCAACGCGAAAGTATCGTGGGCAGCAGCTTATGTTTCTCGGTGGTGGCGAGGATGAATATGACGTACGACGGCGGTTCCTCCAATGTTTTCAGAAAGGCATTGAATGCCGCCGTGCTCAGCATATGCACCTCGTCGATGATGTAGACCTTGTAACGTCCGATTTGAGGAGGTGTCAGCACCTGCTCGGTCAGTGAGCGGATGTCCTCCACCGAGTTGTTTGACGCAGCATCCAGCTCGTAGATGTTGAACGACCGCCCTTCGGCGAAAGCACGGCACGACTCACATTCACCGCAAGCCTCACCGTCGCGGGGGTTGAGGCAGTTGATGTTCTTGGCAAATATCCTTGCGCACGTAGTCTTGCCCACACCCCGCGGGCCGCAGAAGAGGTAGGCGTGGGCAAGTTTGCCGCTTGCTATGGCATTTTTGAGCGTGGTTGTCAACGCTTCCTGCCCTACCACGTCGCCGAACTTCGCAGGGCGGTACTTGCGTGCAGAGACCAAATATTGCTTTTCCATAAATACAAAGGCGTGATTGTGGGGTTCAAAAATACATTTAAATTCAAAGCCATTCACATACTAACGAATATTATTTCTAATTTTGCGCTTCGGAAATACAAACCACATCAAGTCCAAAAAGGCAATGGGAAAGTTGTTAAAACTCTGGGAACTCATCAAGAGGCACAAATACCTGATTGTTTTAGGAGTTTTCACCGTACACATAACTTTCTTCGACGAGAACAACCTCATCACAAGGCTGGAAAACAAAATGACCATAAGCGAACTGAGCAAAGAGGTCGAAGCCTACCGGACTGAATATGACCGCAGCACCAAGATGCTCAACAGCATCAAGAAAGACCCGGCATCAATCGAAAAAATCGCCAGGGAAAAATATCTCATGAAGAAAGACAACGAGGACATCTATTTAATCGAGAAGAAATGAGGAAAATCGCCAATCTTGCATTCATCGCCGGCTCGTTGACAATGCTCACGACCTTGATTCTAATCGCTGCGGGGATTGACAATGCAAAATTAGCATTCCTCGTCGGCAGCATCGTGGCCGCATTCGGGCGGTTCGCCTCCTATCAAAAGACTGACGACATAGTGCTCCGCCGCCTCATGGTGCAACAGATGCTGGCTTCGGTGCTGTTTGTCGGGACTGGGGCGTTGATGCTCACGACGCTCAGGGGCAATGAGTGGATCGGTTGCCTCTGCATCGCGACGGTGCTGGAGATGTACTCCGCATTCAGGATTTCCCACATCGAGAAACGTAACAACAACAGCTGACGGCAAGCATAAGCGACAAAAACAACGAACACAAAATACACTACAAGAATTATGGGATTGCTACAAGACAAATTGGCCAAATATGATTTGCCACAACGCGTTAAGGCAAAAGGCGTATACCCCTACTTCAGATGCATAGAGAGCGAACAGGACACCGAAGTCGTCATGGGCGGCAGGAAAGTCCTTATGTTCGGCTCGAATTCATATCTCGGTCTCACCAACCATCCAAAGGTAATAGAGGCCGCAATCGAGGCGACTAAAAAATACGGCACCGGGTGCGCAGGCTCAAGATTCCTCAATGGGACACTCGACCTGCACCTTGAACTGGAAAAGGAGCTTGCAGAATTCGTAGGAAAAGAAGAAGCGATAATCTACTCCACCGGCTTCCAAGTCAACCTCGGCGTCGTGTCATGCGTCACCGGCCGTGAGGACTACATCATCTGTGATGAGCTTGACCACGCCTCAATCGTCGAAGGCAGAAGGCTGTCATTCTCAAAGGGATTGAAATTCAAGCACAATGACATGGATTCCTTGGAGAAGACTCTCCAGAGCTGCGACCCCGACAAAGTGAAACTGATAGTCGTCGATGGCGTGTTCAGCATGGAAGGTGACATAGCCAACCTCCCAGAGATTACGCGACTTGCAAAGAAATACAACGCCAGCGTCATGGTAGACGAAGCCCATGGCCTCGGCGTGCTCGGCGACCATGGCCGTGGCACTTGCAACCATTTCGGCGTGACTGACGATGTTGACCTCATCATGGGGACGTTCTCCAAGTCGCTTGCAGCAATCGGCGGGTTCATCGCATCCGACAGCACCGTCATAAACTATCTGCGGCACAACTCACGCTCCTACATCTTCAGTGCAAGCAACACGCCGGCAGCCACTGCCGCCGCACGCGCCGCACTCCACATCATGAAGACCGAGCCCGAGCGCATCCAGCATCTGTGGGACATGACAAACTATGCACTCGACTGCTTCCGCACGATGGGATTCGAGATAGGCAACACTTCAACACCGATTATTCCCCTCTATGTCCGCGACATGGAGAAGACATTCCTCGTCACAAAGATGCTTTTCGACGAGGGTGTGTTCGTCAATCCTGTGATTCCACCTGCTTGTTCACCAGAGGACACGCTCATCCGCTTCTCACTCATGGCGACACACACCAAGGAGCAAATCGACATAGCGGTGGACAAGCTCGTCAAATGCTTCAAGCAACTCGGCATCATCAAATAAGCCAAACGGACACACCATCCTGACGCGCCGCCGCACGGGCAACGACCCTGCTGGCGGCGCGTCTTACTGTCTGCACGGCAGCAACCGCCGACGATGAAATGGCTCACCGAGTAGTTTTTATTAGCAATAATCCCTATATTCGCAGGCATCAGTCAAAAACACCATTAAAAACCTTACGTCATGAAATGGAAAATTGAAGCCATCATCATCGCATTAGGCATCTTCCTATGCGGCAATGCAATCAAAAACGGCATCAAGAGCATCTCTGAAACGACACGCACCATCGAAGTGCGCGGATTGTCTGAAAAAGAAGTCAAGGCCGACCGTGCCACATGGAACATCACCTTCAGTTCCAGCGGCGAAGACCTGAAGTCACTCTACAACAAGACGAAACGTACGGAAGAAGCGGTAGAACGATTCCTCACCGACAACGGCATCAACGAGAAAGACATCTACAAGACACCGGCCAGCGTATACGACAAACTGAGCGGCCGCTACGTCTATGACACCAACAAAGCCCCGCGCTACAACGTCTCAAAGACCATCACGGTCTCGACATCAAGCGTCGATGCCGTCTACGAGGCAGTCAACAAGCAGGAGGAACTCCTGGAGCAGGGCATCGTGCTGAACAGTGACTACAACACCATCACCTACGACTTCACCGGGTTGAACAGCATCAAACCGGGCATGATCGAGGAAGCCACCAAGGCGGCACGCGAGGCAGCACAGCAATTCGCCAAGGATTCTGAGAGCGAACTCGGCAAAATCAAGAGCGCACGCCAAGGCCAATTCTCCATCGAGGACAGGGATGCCAATACACCTTATATAAAGAAAGTGCGCGTTGTCACCTACGTCAACTACTACCTCAACGACTGACGGCGGCACCAACATCAAAAGCAACACGACAATGCACACACGCAAAGAACAACTGGCAGCCTTTGAAAGGCTGCTCGATGTCATGGACGAGCTCCGTGAGAAATGCCCCTGGGACAGGAAACAAACATTCGACAGCCTCAGGACAAACACCATAGAGGAGACCTACGAACTGTGCGACGCCATCGAGCACAAGGACATGGCCAACATTGAAAAGGAACTCGGCGATGTCCTCCTGCACATTGTCTTCTACTCCAAAATGGCCTCCGAGACCGGTACATTCGACATCAAGGACGTTTGCGACAAACTCTGCGACAAACTCATCTTCCGCCACCCCCACGTCTTCGGCGAGGTCAAGGTGGACGGGACAGACCAAGTGCTGCAAAACTGGGAGGCTCTCAAGCTGAAAGAAAAGGACGGCAACAAGACTGTCCTCGGTGGTGTCCCCGCAAGCCTGCCATCGATCATCAAGGCATACCGCATCCAAGACAAGGCACGCAACGTGGGATTTGACTGGGAAAACCGCGAAGACGTGTGGAACAAGGTGTCCGAAGAGCTTGGAGAAGTCAAGTCGGCAATCGCATCGGGCGACCAAGACAGCATCGAGGCCGAGTTTGGCGACCTGCTGTTCAGCATAATCAACGCCTCAAGGCTCTATGACGTCAACCCCGACAACGCACTCGAGAGGACCAACCGCAAGTTCATCCGCCGCTTCAACTACCTTGAGACGCACAGCAAGCTCGATGGCAAACAGCTCAAGGACATGACGCTGGAAGAGATGGACGCCTACTGGAACAAAGCCAAGGAGGAGGAAAACGACTGAAACACCCCTCCCCTTTCCAACAGGGACTGACCATGACGGGGTTAGCCGCAAGCATAAAATTGGCGGCGAACCCCGTTTTTTCACCCACATCCGACACAGACTCTATTTTTAGGCTAAAAATACATATTTTCAACTTAAAGCTATATATTTTTAATCTGCAAATACATAGATTTAGGCTAAAAACAGACTTTACACACCGAGCCACAAACTTCTGGCAGTAGCAAAACTCGTGTAAGGCGCAAGCATGGCCATCAGGCATCCAGCTCACGGGAGCGAAAACTAAAAGCACGCACGACACACACTATTACCCCATTTTTACTACATTTGCGCGAAACGCCGCTAACAACAAGATGGACAACCAAGACCAACATACCCCCGAGGCACATCACAAGATGGTGCTGCGCACGGAAAACCTTGTGAAAAGATACGGCAAGCGCACCGTCGTCAACGATGTCAGCATCAATGTCAAACAGGGTGAAATCGTCGGGCTGCTCGGGCCAAACGGGGCTGGCAAGACCACCTCGTTCTACATGACCGTGGGTCTGATCACACCCAACGCGGGCAGGATATTCCTCGACGACATGGACATCACGAAATACCCCATGTACAAACGCGCCCAGAACGGCATCGGCTATCTCGCCCAGGAGGCATCGGTCTTCCGCAAGATGAGTGTCGAGGACAACATCGCGTCGGTGCTCGAACTCACCGGCAAGCCCAAGGAATACCAGAAAGAAAAACTGGAGAGCCTGCTCTCGGAGTTCCGCCTGCAAAAGGTGAGGAAGAACCTCGGCGACCAGCTCTCGGGAGGCGAAAGGCGACGCACCGAGATTGCGCGGTGCCTGGCCATCGACCCCAAGTTCATCATGCTTGACGAACCATTCGCCGGCGTAGACCCCATCGCGGTCGAAGACATACAGAACATCGTGTGGAGGTTGAAATACAAGGACATCGGCATCCTCATCACCGACCACAACGTGCAGGAGACGTTGAGCATCACGGACAGGGCTTACCTGCTCTTCGAGGGGCGCATCCTCTTCCAAGGCACGCCCGAGGAACTGGCAGAAAACAGCATCGTGCGTGAGAAGTACCTGAGCAACAACTTCGTCTACCGCAAGAAAGACTTCCAACTAAACGATTGACGGGGCACGACATGGTATCGGTTGACAAACTACGGGTGGACTTCGGGGCAGACACGCTCTTCCATGACGTTTCATTCGTCATAAACGACAAGGACAAGATAGCCCTCGTCGGCAAAAACGGCGCGGGCAAATCGACGCTGCTCAAGATTATCGCAGGCGAAATGATGCCGAGCGACGGGACGGTTTCACGGGCGAAAGACACGAAAATAGGCTATCTGCCGCAGGTCATGGCCATAAGCGACAGCCACACGGTCATCGAGGAAACCGAGAAAGCATTCAGCCACATCGACGACATGAGGCGGCGCATCGAGGCGATGAAAGAGGAGCTGGCGGCACGCACTGACTATGAATCAAAGGAATACCACGACCTCATCGACAAATACAGCCAGGCCGAAGAACTGTTTGCGATGAACGGCGGCAACACCTACCGCGCCGACATCGAGAAGACACTCCTCGGGCTGGGCTTCAAGAGGAGCGACTTTGACCGCCCCACATCCGAGTTCAGCGGCGGTTGGAGGATGCGCATCGAGCTGGCAAAGATATTGCTGCTCAACCCGGACGTGCTGCTGCTGGACGAACCGACCAACCATCTCGACATCGAGAGCATACAGTGGCTGGAGAATTATCTCATCACCAAGGCCAATGCAGTCGTGCTCGTCTCGCACGACAGGGCATTCATCAACAACATAACGACGAGGACAATCGAGATTTCGTGCGGCAAAATATACGACTACAAGGTCAAGTATGATAAATTCATCGAACTGCGCAAGGAGCGGCGTGAGCAGCAAATACGCGCTTTCGAGAACCAACAAAAGGCCATCGCCGACACCCAGGAGTTCATAGAACGCTTCCGCTACAAAGCAACAAAGGCAGTCCAAGTCCAGAGCCGCATCAAACAGCTCGAAAAGATCGAGCGCATCGAGATTGACGACGAAGACACGTCCACGCTGTCAATCCGCTTCCCAGAGGCAATCCGCTCAGGCAACTACCCGGTCATCACCGAGGGGCTGGCCAAAGCCTACGGCGACAACCTCGTCTTCTCGGGAGTTGACATCACCATTCGCCGTGGGGAAAAGGTCGCTCTGGTCGGCAAAAACGGCGAAGGCAAATCGACTTTCGTCAAATGCGTCATGGGGGAAATCCCATTTGACGGCAAAGTCACCATAGGGCACAACGTGCACATCGGCTACTTCGCCCAGAACCAGGCGCAGCTGCTCGACGAGAATCTGACCGTTTTCGAGACCATCGACAACATCGCCACCGGGGACATCAGGACAAAAGTGCGCGACATCCTCGGCGCATTCATGTTTGGCAACGATGCCATCGACAAGCGTGTCAAAGTCCTGTCAGGTGGCGAAAGGACACGCCTCGCCATGATACGGCTGTTGCTCCAGCCCGTCAACCTACTGATACTCGACGAGCCGACCAACCACCTCGATATGCGCTCAAAAGATGTCCTCAAGGAAGCCATAAAGACATTCGACGGCACAGCCATCATCGTCTCACACGACCGCGACTTCCTCGACGGGCTGGTGGAGAAAGTATATGAATTTGCCGACGGACACGTCAGGGAACATCTCGGCGGTGTCTACGACTTCCTTGCAAAAAAGAACATCGAGCACCTCGACGAGCTCAACCTCAGCAGCCGTGAAGCCCCTGCCGCACCACGCCCGACGGAGCAGGCCGCAGGCAAAAACGACTATGAAGAAAGGAAACTGCTCGCAAAGAAAATCCGCAAACTGGAAAACCAAATCAAGGACTGCGAGCAACGCATCGAGTCACTCGAAGCGGAACTGGCAGACATAGAGCAAAGACTTGCCACCCCCGACGGCGCAGCAGACACGTCGCTATACGAAAAGCACGGGGCGACAAAACGCTCCATTGAGCAGACAATGGACGAATGGGAAAAACTCAACGAAGAACTTGAACTCACAAATAAACCTAACTAACAACATGAAACGTAAAACTTACCTGCCAATCATGGCGGCAGCCCTCGTCTCAATGGCAGCATTGAGCGGCTGCAAACAACAGGCACAGAGCGGTGGCATCAGGTTGGAAAACATGGACACCACCGTTGTCGCCGGCAACGACTTCTACCAGTACGCTTGCGGAGGATGGATAAAAGCCAACCCCATTACCCCCGAATATTCCCGCTTCGGCTCATTCGAGTACCTCGGGGAACAAAACCTGAAGCAAATCAGGGAGCTCATCGAAGGCATCGCCGCCAAGCAGAACCAGCCGGGAAGCATCGAGCAAAAGATTGGAGACCTCTACAACATGGCGATGGACACCATCAAGCGCAACAACGACAAGGCAACCCCCATCCAGGAAGACCTGAAGTCCATCGAGGCAATCACCTCCAAAGACCAGCTGCCGGCAACCATAGCCAGCCTGCAACGCATCGGCGTGAGCCTCTTCTTCCAGCCCTACGTCGGCGCGGATGAGAAAGACAGCCGCAACAACCTCTTCCAAATCTACCAAGGCGGCATCTCGCTCGGCGAAAAGGAATACTACCTCGACAACGACGACCACACCAAGGCCATCCGCGACAGCTACAAACAGTATGTGGCCGACCTCTTCCGCCTCGCAGGTGACGACGCTGCCGCCGAGAAGAAGATGCAGGCCGTCCTCGACATCGAGACCGCCATCGCCAAAGGGTCAAAGAACGCGACGGAACTGCGCGACCCCTATAACAACTACAACAAGATGACCTTCGCACAACTCCAGGAGCGTTTCGACGGATTCGACTGGCAAACTTACGTCACATCGCTCGGCCTCGACTCGGTGGGCAATGTCAACGTCTGCCAGACCAAGCAAATCGAGACCGTCATCGGCATCCTCGACAAGCAACCGCTCGACGACATCAAGGCCTACATCGAATTCAAACTCCTTGAGGCGGCATCCAGCTACCTGAGCGACGAATTCTATGACACATCATTCGCCTTCTACGGCAAGGTGCTGTCGGGACGCGAGGCACCGTCGGAGAGGTGGAAACGCTCAATCCGCCTCGTGGACGGCACGCTCAGCGACGCTGTCGGACAGATGTACGTCAAACAATACTTCCCGCCCGAAGCCAAGGAGCGCATGATCAATCTCGTCAAGAACCTCCAGACCGCCCTTGGCGAGAGGATAGACCAACAGACCTGGATGAGCGACGAGACGAAGGCCAAGGCGCACGAGAAGCTGGACGCATTCTACGTCAAAGTCGGCTACCCCGACAAATGGCGCGACTACACCGCCCTCGACATCGACACCACCAACCTGTGGAACAACATGAAACGCGCCACGGCATTCGAGTACGACTATATGCTCGCCAAGGCCAACAAGCCCGTGGACCGCACCGAATGGCTCATGCCGGCGCAGATGGTCAACGCCTACTACAACCCCACGACCAACGAGATATGCTTCCCGGCGGCCATCCTCCAGTACCCCTTCTTTGACATGGAGGCCGACGACGCGTTCAACTACGGCGCAATCGGCGTGGTCATCGGGCACGAGATGACACACGGCTTCGACGACCAAGGCTCGCTCTACGACAAGGACGGCAACCTCAACAACTGGTGGACCAAGGAGGACTCTGTCCGCTTCCGCGAGAAGACCAAGGTCATGGAGGAATTCTTCGACAGCATCGAGGTGCTCCCCGGCTTGCACGCCAACGGCCGCCTCACCCTCGGTGAGAACATCGCCGACCACGGAGGCATCAAGGTCGCATTCCAAGCCTACAAGAATGCCACCAAGGACGCACCCCTCGCCGACATCGACGGCTTCACGCCCGACCAACGCTTCTTCATCGCCTACGCCAACCTCTGGGCGGCAAGCATCCGCGACGAGCAGATCCGCGTGGCGACCAAGACAGACCCGCACGCCCTGGGCGAATGGAGGGTCAACGGCGCGCTGCCGCAGATTGACGCATGGTACGAGGCATTCGGCGTGACCGAAGACAACGCCATGTTCATCCCCAAAGCCGAGCGCGTAGACGTGTGGTGACACCGCCCCGCCGCCGCTCAAGGCAAACCTGCAAGCCAAGCCAGTCGGACACCGCTCCGGCTGGCTTGGTCGTTTTTTATCCCCACACCAGCCATCCCGCCGCCTGCCACGTGACGGCCGGCTGAAGACGAGCGGGGCAAAATCCCGCAACCTGCCGCATAAAACCACACCAAGCACCGGGAAAAGTTGCATTGCCCCAGAGGAAAAGTAAAAACAAAACTTCTGTTTATATATTCAAAACTTCTGAATATTAAAACAA
>CALNGU010000017.1 GCA_939800445.1 uncultured Bacteroidaceae bacterium
AACAAAACTTTTGTTTATATATTCAAAACTTCTGTTTATATAAACAAAACTTTTGTTTTTACTTTACTCGCCGAGACATGGAACTTTATGTCTGACTTGGTGGAAGTTTATGCCTATCGTCACGGGATTTGTCCCCTGACGTGGTTGCCTGAAAGGCGCGTGGTGGTTGTAGAGACGCTGCCTGCTGCGTCTCCATAACACCCGAACCATCCGCGATGATTCCCCATCAATCGGGGAGACGCGGCAGGCAGCGTCTCTACATTGGTCGGTGCATATCAAAACGATGCGCCGCTTGTCGGGGAGACGCATATTATGCGTCTCTACACCGAATTGAAAGATTTTATAGTTCCCTTTGTTGCCATTCTGATATGCGGCGAGGGACAACGCATTGACGCGTTGTCCCTCGTGCTTATACCATATTATATGTATGGCGGTCTATTCCAGTCGTCCCGTGGCTTTGAGGTAGGCTGTCTCGTAGATCTTGTACTGCGTTTGTGCCTCGATGAGGTTGCTGTATGACTGTTGCCACTGCGATTGCGCGTCAAGCATTTCGCTCACTGTCGCCATGGATGACTGGTAGCGGTTGCGGGTGACACGCAGGTTTTCGTCGGCCTCGCCCATTGCTGTGGCCGCCGCGTCAACCATCTTGCACCCATCGTCGAGGTTTTGAGTGGCTTGTCGTATCTCGATGTAGATGAGGTCGGTGTTTTTTTGCAAAGCCAGTTCAGAGTTGAGCAGGTCGAGTTTGGCTTTCTTGACCTTTTTGCGCCCTTCGCCCCAGTGACAGATTGGGATTTGGACGGCGAGCATGGCGACGCCCAGTCCTTGCTTCATCTCTTGCGAATAGTTGTAGGGGCTTCCATCGGGCAGCATCGTCGTCCCCTCCATCTTGACATTGCCAAAGTAGGTGTAGCCTGCGGTCAGCCCTATCATCGGGAGCATGTCGCCTCGTGCCGACTTGATCTGCTGGCGGTTGATCTCGATCTGCTTTTGCATCATGGCTATCTCAGGACGCAGGCTTGCGTCGCCGTCGTCCATGGGGCGCGGTGAAACGGTGATGAGTGTGTCGGTCGGGATTATCTCGGTCTCAGGGTCAAGCCCTGCGGTGTAGCAGAGTGAGAGGCGGCACAGGTCAGCACCGTTGCGTGCCTTCTGCATCTGATAGTCAATCTCGCTGCGCTTGCTCCTGATTGTGAGCAGGTCGCTCTCGGTGGCCATGCCAGCGTCCACTGCCACTTTGGTCTGGGCATAGAGCGTGTCGATGAGCAACTTGATGCTGCCGAGCATCTTGACCTTTTGCCTGACGGCTATGTATGTCCAGTAGCTGTTGTCAGCCTCTGCCATCACGTCGGAGCGTGTCTTGCGCAGTTGCTCGTTTGCTATCTCTTGCCCGATCTTGGCCATGCGGTTGCCTGCGATGATCTTGCCGCCGGCATAGATTGGCTGTGTCAGTGTGATGCCTGCCAGGTACATCCCTTGCATGGCTATCTCCATGCCGGACATCTCCAGGTTGGGTGTCATGTACACTCCCATGCCAGTCGCGTCGATTTTGGGGAGGTAGCTTGTGAATGCTATCCCTTTGTCAAGTTCCGCTTGCTTGAGGGAGTTGGTATGCATCTTGATGTCTTCGCTTTGCTCCAAGGCTATCTGCCTGAACTCGTCGCATGACAACGTGACGGTCTGTGCCGAGGCGCAGGCAAAAGCTGAGAGCATTGCGATGGTTGCCAATGTCGTGTGTTTCATCTTGCGGTTTGTTTTATGGTGAGTTGGTTTTGCTTTTTGACGTGGAACAGTGCCGTGTAGAGGATAGGCAGCAGTATCAGCGTGATAATCGTGCCCACAGTCAGGCCGCCCATGATGGTGATGGCCATCGAGCCATACATCGGGTCGGTGACGAGCGGGATCATACCCACGATGGTCGTGAGCGATGCCATGATGACGGGCCTGACACGTGAGACGGTGGCGTTGACGACGGCATCATAGGCTGGCTCGTGCTCCTCATTGCGGCGGCGGTTGATCTCATCGACGAGGACGATGGCGTTCTTGCACATCATGCCTATCAAGCCTATCAGCCCGATGATGGCCATGAAGGTGAACGGCTGCCCTGTGCCAAGCAATGCCGGAGTTATGCCGCAGAACACGAATGGGAAGCAGATGAGTATCAGCAGCACTTTCTTCCAACTGTTGAACAGCAACAGGAGGGCGACGAGTATGATGAAGATGGTGAGTGGAACGTACTTGAGGATGTTGCTCACGGCATCGCCTTGCAACTCGCCTTCGCCGGCCCAGCGCAGCTTGTAGCCGTCGGGGAGGGGGATGGACTCTATCTTGTCCTGTATCTCCGACATGACTTTGGCAGGTGTTGCGTCGGGATTGTAGGGGTTGGGGTCGCACTCGGCCTCGATGGCGCGGCGGCCATTGAGGCGGCGCACGGTCTGTTCCTCCCAATCGACTTTGATGTCCCTCGCCACGCTGCTGAGCGGCACGCTGCGGTACATCTTGTCCTGCAACTCGTCCATGCTCATGCCGCCCGCCATGAGCGTTTGGGCATCGTCGTCGGTCATCCTGACGTTCATCATGCTCCAGACGGGGATGTTGTCGAGGTCGTCTATCCTGCTGCCGTCATCGTTGCGGACGAGCAGGTTGATAGGCACGGTCTTGTCGCCGTCGTTCAACACTCCGACTGGCTGGCCGTCGGTGGCTGCGAGCAGTGCCTGGGCGACATCGTTGCGTGTGATGCCTGCACTCAAGGCGTTCTGTGGCAGGAAATCGACGGTGAGGTTCTTGCTCTTGGGCTTCCAGTTGTTCTGCACGGAGTAGGGGTCTACGTATTCGCATTGCCGCATGATTTCCTCCGCCTGGTGGCTGAGCGACTTGAGCACTGCCGGGTCAGGACCTGAGAACTCAGCCTCGACGGTGTGGGATGTGCTGATGGAGAAGTTGTATTTCCTTATCCTTATATAAGCGTCGGGATATTCCTTTCGCAGCAGTTCCCTGACAGCCGGTATCTGCTCCACGACGGTGTTGTAGTCCTTGCAGTCCACCATCAGTTCGCCATAGCATTCGCCTCCCGAGGTCATGGGTCTTGCGAGGCAGTAGTAGGCTGGTGCACCGCCCATGCTCGATGCCACGCGCTCTATCTTGGGGCTTTGCCTGAGTCGCTCGGTCATGTCAAACAGCTGGTCACGCACGTAATCCGGGTCGCTTTGTGCTGGGAAATAGCATTCCACAATGAACTGCTTGTAATCGAAGTCGGGGAAGAAAAGGTTTTTCACCTTTGTCATCCCGAAGATGCATACCCCCAACAGGACGAAAGCTGTCGCTATCGTGGACTTCTTGTGGTCAATCAGGAAGCTTATCGCCCTGCGGACGAAGCGGTGGACAGGAGAGTTGAGGACTTCGCCGTTGTTGCCGCCCTTTGCCTTCTCACGTGCCGGCAGCCATGACTTCGCGCAGACCGGCACTTGGATGAGTGCCAGGAACCAGCTTGCCAAGAGGCTCACGCACAACACGAGGAATAGGTCTTTGGCGTATTCCCCGGCCGAGTCGGGCGACAGGTAGACGCTCAGGAACGTTGAAGCGGCTATGATAGTCGCACCAAGGAGCGGCAGTGCTGTGTTTTGCCCTATGCGGTAGAGGTAGGTTTTCGGGGCAAGCCCTCTCTTCTTGTCCACCAGTATGCCGTCCATGATGACGATGGCGTTGTCAACCAGCATACCCATGGCGACGATGAACGCGCCAAGCGAGATGCGCTGCAATGTCGTCCCCATCATTAACAATATAGGGAATGAGACCGCCACTGTCAGCACCAGCCCGAAGCCTATTATGACCCCGCTGCGGAAGCCCATGGTGAATATCAGCACGAGGATGACGATGGCGACCGACTCCACGAGGTTGACCATGAATGATGAGATTGCCTCATCCACCTTGTCGGGCTGGAAGAATATTTTCTCCACGTTTATGCCGGCAGGAATCTTTGTCATTGTTTCAGCGAGCCTTTGGTCAACGGCCTTGCCGACATCGGGGACAATCGCGTCACCCTCCATCGTTATGCAGACTGCGATGGCCGGGCGGTTGTTGACGAAGAAGCCGTTGGTTTGCGGCGTGGCATATTCTCTCTCTATCTTGGCAATGTCGCCCAACCTCATCTGCTTGCCGTTCATGGTGCTGATGAGGGTGTTCCTTATTTCTTCAACATCGTCAGTTGGGTTGGAGATGCGGATTTGCACTTTGTCAGTGCCGCTTGCGTATTTGCCAGCGTTGACCGGCTTGCCTACCGACTGGAGTGTGGCCATGATTTGCGTCGGGATTATGCCGTTGCGCGAAATCATTTCTTTGGAGAGGGTTATGTTTATGACCTCGCTGCGGTTGCCGGCGATGTTTATGCGCTTTACGCCTTTGACATCCGACAGCTCCAGCTTGATGTATTTGGCGTAGCGGTCGAGTTCGTTGTAGTCAAAGCCGTCGCCTGTCACTGCGTAGAATATGCCATAGACATCCATCATGTCGTCGATGACAATCGGGGCATAGCAGCCTTGAGGCAGTTTCATGCTCAAGTCGTTTGCCTTGCGCCTGACGAGGTCGAAGTGTTGCTCCAAGTCTTTGTTGAGGACGGTCATTTTGAATTCGACGGTGAAGATGGCCTGCCCGTTCTGGCATTCGGTCTTGATTTTATTTACGTCAGGCAGTGCTTTCAGTTCGTTTTCCACTGTCTGTGCGACGTTCAGTTCCACTTCGTGTGCGCTTGCTCCAGGATATACGACCACGACCATTGCTTGCTTGGCGGATACGGCAGGGTCTTCGAGCTTTGGCATCTGGATGAACGCGAGGACTCCTGCGATCAGTATGCCCACCATCAAAGACCAGAAGATGGTGGGGTTTTTGACGAAAAACTCTGTTACTTTTTTCATAACAGCCCCCCTACGTTGCTTTCAGCCGCTTCAGGCATGATTTTCACCTTTTCTCCTGCTTGCAGAGTGCTTGCGCCGCTTCTGACGACTATTTCGCTGCCGTCCAAACCGCTGTTGAGGAAAGCTGTCCCGTCGGACGTAATCCTGTCAATCTCTACATTGCGGCGTGTGAGCGTGCTGTCGGGATTGACGACCCAGACGTAGGTGTCAGTGCCGTCGTTGAGCACTGAGCTTGCGGGGATGGTTGTCTGGTTGTCCAAACTGTTTTTGACGCTTTTGAATATCACTTCGGCATTCATTCCTGCCGTGATTGTGCCTGTTTCGGGTCTCGGCATGGTGAAACGTGCCCGGTAGAGTTGGTTGCCGTCGGCCTTCGGGACTATGCTTTTCAGCGTTACTGGCACTTCGTTGTTGCTGTATTGGGATTTGCAGTAGAATTTGGTGGTTTGCAAGTCCTGCGTCTTTGCATTTGCCGGTATGTCTATTACCACCTCGAATCGTGACGCGTCTATGACTTCAAAAATGGTTGAGCCTGCGTTGACCATCTCGGCCGGGTCGAAATTGACTTTCTGCACGAAGCAGTCATAAGGTGCGTAAAGCTTGGTGTAGTCGAGTTTGTTGCGGTAGCCTTGCAGTTGGACGGCGAGTTGTTGCAGCCCTGCAGTAGCTTTCTCGTAATCGTTTCGCGAGACGCTCTTTTGCTCATATAGGCGTCTCGTCCTTTCCACCTCGTCTTTTACTTGGTTGTACTGGATTTCTATCGCTTCTTTTTCCAGTTCGTAGTCCGTGTCATCAAGCGTTGCCATCAGTTGTCCCTTACTGACCCTTTGGCCTTCGCTGACGGCGATGGTCTTGATTTGTCCTGCAATCTTGAAAGCGAGGTTTGTTTGGTGTGCTTCTTCGATTATGCCCGAGAATGTCTGGGTCACGCTGTCGGCGACCTCGACAGGGCGTGCTGTTTCCACAAATCTCAGATGCTGTTCGTCATTGCCTTGGTTGCCGCATGAGCAGAGCAGGCAGATGCTTGTGATGGCTAAGAATCCTTTTTTCATCATGGTTCTGTTTGGTTGTTGTTTTGGATGCAAATCTAATGGGTCATGCTCAAAATATGACTTTCAATAAATCACTGAAACTGTTCTAAAAGTTAGATACTTCTGCCGTATATGCGTTGTTTGTTGCTTTTCGCTGTTAAATATGTACTTTTGCGTGGTGGAAGGTAATGATTGTTATATGGTGCAAGAAGAGAATAAACAATTCAAGTTACTCAACGTTTTCGATTTTGTCTCGGATGAAGTGTTTGTGAACTGTGGCGGAATACTTTACCTTGGCGATACTATGGGTGAGGAAATTACTAAGTCTGACCCAAGAATATGCAAATTCATCAAAGCATCTTTACCCTTCAAGATCAATTACATCCAGTATCTGTTGTGTCTGAAGGGAATGGTAAGGGTAATGGTGAATATGAAAGAGTACGTTTTGCGTGAGAATTCCATGCTGTTCAATGTTCCTGGACATATAGGGGAATTGCTTGAAATCTCTGATGATTGCTCGCTGGTGGTGTTGGCAGTCACCCGTGACTATCAAAACTTCGACATCGGTGTCAACGAGCGGACTGTCATGGCACAGTATCTGATGAGCAACGTCGTACTGGATTTTCCTGAGGACACTTTTGCCTCGTTGGTGTCCCTGTATAAGGTAATGCGTGTCATGGCGACCAAATCAGACAGTGAGGCGAATATGAAAATCGTAAGGAAACTGTTAGAGTCGATGTTACTCATCTGTATCTCAGCGATGAAGCGTGCTCTTGAGGAATCCAAGATGGAGCCTGTCAGCCGTAAGAACCAACTCTTTGACCGTTTTATTGCCGAGGTGTTAGCCAATTACCAGAAACATCGCGATGTCGCCTTTTATGCCGACAAACTGTGCGTCACACAAAAATATCTTTCCAACGTGATTAGCACTGTCAGCGGACGTAGGGCAGCCGAGTGGATAAAGAACTTCGTCATCCTCGGGGCCAAAGTCTTGTTGCGCAGCCACACCTACAGTGTCCAGCAAGTCTCCGACCTGCTTAACTTTCCCAATGCCTCGTTCTTCGGGGTATACTTCAAGCGTGCGGTTGGCTGTTCCCCTAAGACTTATGCCAATCGTTGATGAAGTCGAGACGTGAGGGCTAAGCAGTTGGCCTGTTGGCAGCCACATTGGATGTAGTTGCATAAATCATTATCTTTGCGCCGCCTAAGCGTGGTCTGGGGTCGCATCATGGCGCAAGTGGTGCAGGCTGCCTGAGTGCTTTGGCACGATTACCAACCAAAGTTTCCCAAATGAAGCATATCCGTAATTTCTGTATCATAGCGCACATCGACCATGGCAAATCCACCTTGGCCGACCGTCTGCTGGAGTTCACCAATACGATAAAGATAACAGAAGGGCAGATGCTCGACGACATGGACCTTGAAAAGGAGCGCGGCATCACAATCAAGAGCCATGCGATCCAGATGGAGTATGTCCATGGCGGAGAGAAGTATGTCTTGAATCTGATAGATACTCCGGGTCATGTCGATTTCTCCTATGAAGTCTCACGTTCAATCGCGGCTTGCGAGGGGGCATTGCTTGTCGTTGATGCCTCGCAGGGAGTTCAGGCGCAGACCATCTCCAACCTTTACATGGCGATTGAGCATGACCTTGAGATAATCCCGGTCATCAATAAATGTGATATGCCGAGTGCCAATCCTGACGAGACCGAGGATGAAATCATAGAATTGCTTGGCTGCAAACGTGAGGAAATCATCCGTGCATCAGGCAAGACCGGTCTCGGGGTGGAAGACATCCTCAATGCGGTCGTCGAGCGTGTCCCTGCGCCGACCGGTGACGAGGATGCGCCGTTGCAGGCATTGATATTCGACTCGGTGTTCAATCCGTTCAGGGGCATAATCGCCTATTTCAAGATAGAGAACGGTGTCATCCGCACTGGCGACCATGTCAAGTTCTTCAACACCGGCAAGGAGTATGATGCCGACGAGATAGGCATCCTCAAGATGGATCTCGTGCCTCGCAAGGAACTGCGCACCGGCGATGTCGGTTACATCATCTCGGGCATCAAGACCTCCCGCGAGGTCAAGGTGGGCGACACCATCACCCATGTGGCACGACCCTGCGACAAGGCGATTGCAGGGTTTGAGGAAGTCAAGCCGATGGTCTTTGCCGGTGTCTATCCCATCAACCCCGAGGATTTCGAAGACCTGCGCTCGTCGCTTGAGAAACTCCAGCTCAACGACGCATCTCTCACGTTCACTCCCGAGTCGTCGGTGGCATTGGGCTTCGGCTTCCGTTGCGGATTCCTCGGGCTGCTGCACATGGAGATTGTCCAGGAGCGTCTCGACCGCGAGTTTGACATGGATGTGATAACGACCGTCCCCAATGTTTCCTATCTCATCTACGACAAGAAGGGCGAAGTGACCGAAGTCCACAACCCCAGCGGGATGCCCGACCCGACGCTCATCGACCATATCGAAGAGCCCTACATCGCCGCATCAATCATTACCACGACCAATTACATCGGTTCCATCATGACCCTCTGCCTCGGCAAGCGCGGTGAGCTCGTCAAGCAGGAATACATCTCGGGCAACCGTGTCGAGTTGCACTACAATATGCCGTTGGGCGAGATAGTGATTGACTTCTACGACAAGCTCAAGAGCATATCCAAGGGCTACGCCTCATTCGATTACCATCAGAACGGCTTCCGCCCGTCCAAGTTGGTGAAGCTCGACATCCTCTTGAACGGCGAGCCGGTGGACGCTCTTTCCACCCTCACCCATGTGGACAACGCCTACAACCTCGGACGAGGGATGTGCGAGAAGTTGAAGGAGCTGATTCCCCGCCAGCAGTTCGACATCGCCATACAGGCTGCCATCGGTTCCAAAATCATTGCCCGCGAGACCATCAAGGCAGTCCGCAAGGATGTCACCGCCAAATGCTACGGCGGCGACATAAGCCGCAAACGCAAGCTCCTCGAGAAACAGAAGCGAGGCAAGAAGCGCATGAAACAGATAGGCAACGTCGAAGTGCCGCAAAAGGCATTCCTCGCCGTCCTCAAGCTCGACTGAGCAACCCGGCAGGCTCACCCGAAACAAAGACCGCGCATGGCCAGGCAATTGCCCCATGCGCGGTCTTTCGTCATATTATATATGGTATAGCGGCAAGCCGCCCCCTCCTCCGGCTCAGGCAAGCAGTGGAGCGAGATGCTTGACCAGCAAATAGCCGCCGAAGAACAGCCACACGTAGAGCACCGCCGCCAGCACGAAAGGCTTGCTCCCCGCCTTCTTGAATTTGTCGATGCTCGTCTCCGCACCGAGAGCCGTCATCGCCATCGTCAGCAGGAACGTGTCGAAAGTGTTGATGCCATCCACCATCGCCTGCGGCAGCAAGTCCAGCGAGTTGAACCCGATGACCAGCACAAAGCCCACGGCAAACCAAGGGACAGTCACCCGCCCCCTCGTCCCGCCGGCCGCCCCCTGACGCACCGTGCTGCGTGCCAGCAGCAGGCTCATCACGAGCAGGGCAGGAGCGAGCAGCAGCACCCTGATCATCTTCACGATGACCGCCGGGTCAGAGATGGCCTGCCCCATCGCGTTGCCAGCCCCCGCCACGTGCGCCACCTCGTGCAGCGTCGCCCCGGTGTAGAGCCCCATCTGCTCGGGCGTGAGGTCAAACACCCCGCTGCGGTAGAGGACGGGGTAGAGGAACATCGAGACAGTCCCGAATATCACCACCGTCGACACCGCCACCGCCGTCTTGTGCGGCTCGCTCCTCACGATAGGCTCAGCCCCCAGCACCGCCGCCGCACCGCAAATCGCGCTGCCCGTCGCCGTGAGCAGTGTTATGTCGCGGTCTATCTTCAGAGCCCTGCCGACCACCACGCCGATGACGATCGTCATCACCACGATGATTGTGTCGATGACAATCGCCGGCAACCCGATGGCCATCACCTGCTGGAACGTCAGCCTGAAACCGTAGAGCACGATGCCCGTCCTCAGCACCGTCTTGGTGCAAAACGTGATGCCAGGCACCCACGTCTGCGGCAGATTGTTGCGCAGGCTGTTGGCATAGAGGATGCCTAGCACGATGCCCACAATCAGCGGGCTGAGCGACAGCCTCTGCACGAACTCGAACTCGGCGATGTAGAATGCCGCGAATGAAAACAGTGTGATGAGCAAGATGCCATGCAGTTTGCTTGCCCGTTGTTCGTTCATCATCATAACGTCGTCTTTTTTGATTTGAGCCGCAAAGGTAGGACAATAAAACAGCCCCCGCCCATTGCATTTCACGAAAGTTATGCTAACGGACAGCCCCGTCCCCACGTCCCGTCCACACGGCGGGCTGGCGATGTGTGGGATGCCGACGCGCCAACATCGTCCATTGTTTATATGCAGGCCGATGCCAATCCCCGTATGGTGTAGAGACGCATAATATGCGTCTCCCCGACAGGCGGTGCACCGTTTTGATATGCGTTGGACACGGTGGAGACGCATATTATGCGTCTCTACAACCAGCACGCGGCTATCTGGCAATCGCGATAGGGGACAAATCCCGTGACGATAGACATAAACTTCCACTAAGTCGGACATAAAGTTACTTGTCTCGGCGAGTCAAGTAAAAACAAAACTTCTGAATATTAAAACAAAACTTTTGTTTATATAAACAGAAGTTTTGAATATATAAACAAAACTTTTGAATATACTTTACTCGCCGAGACAACCAACTTTTCTCGGCGTGTGGTGGAAGTTTTCTCGGCGAGTGGTGGGATTTGTCCCCTGACCCGGGCGGGGCTTCTCCTCATGCCACCGTTGCGCAGCTCCGTGGCGATGCCGCGTTGGCGTGCTTGCTGGCGGCCACGGGGTGTGCGGCCATAGCCGTCACGGCGGCGGGCGGGGTGATATGGCAAAGGGGCTGGATTGCTCCAGCCCCTTGACGTGTGTGGTTGCGGCTCAATGCCGTGCCGTCTATGCCGTGCCTATTGCTCGCATTGGAACAAGGGGTCCCACGCCGGCAGCTTGATTGGGTCGAGGCGGGTGAGGTCGAGGATGTCTGCGGGTATGTACTTCTTGTTGACGACGAGGCGGAAGAGGTAGTTGTCCAGCCACTCGTCGGTCATTATCAGGTGTCCCTGGAATCCTTTGTCCGCTCCCCAGCTGTTTTCGACCATCCACTTTTTCGGCTTGCCTTGCTCGTCGAGGTCAACGGCGACGAGTGTCATGGCGTGCGTCGAGCCACTGTCGTAGGTGAGGATGCGCTCGCGCTTGTCCATGCCGAAGTCAACGCCGAGCAGTGACTCGTAGTCGTAGTTGCGCACGTCGTTGATGCCCTTGTCGATGTTGAGGTATTTGCCCACGTCGCATGACATATACATCATCGTGCTGTCCTTGATGGACGCGATGGCCATGGCCTTGATGTCGTCCATGGGCAGGTTGATGTAGGTCCAGTTGTAGCCGTCGTAGGCGTGGCGGTCAAGGTCGATCTCGTAGCGGCGGTAGTAGGGGCGCGTCGGGTCGTTCATGAACATGACGTAGTTGCCCGTGAGGTCGTCGCCCACGTATTCGTCGTAGAACGAGCGCGGCGTGTAGGTCTTGGTGCTGAGCGGGCGGCCGTCGGCGGAGTACATCGTCCACGTGAATTCCGTCGGGGGTTGCCCGATGTTGAGCACGAGGATGCGGTAGATGTCCTTCAGCGCGGCAGTCTTGATGGCGGTCATCGCGCCGGCGGCTTTCTTCCCGTCGTTGGCGTAGGCGGTGCGGATGTCGAGCCCGGCTTCCCTGAGGCGGCGCGCGATGAGGGTGGCCATGACCTGCGTGTCGTTGGAGCTGACGGTCTCGGGC
This sequence comes from uncultured Bacteroidaceae bacterium, assembly GCA_939800445.1. Classification (GTDB taxonomy): domain Bacteria; phylum Bacteroidota; class Bacteroidia; order Bacteroidales; family Bacteroidaceae; genus Avibacteroides; species Avibacteroides faecavium. The sequence goes on from CALNGU010000017.1 coordinate 11,783, forward strand.
ATCACGTCCTTGGGCACGAGGCCGTATTTGCCGATGATGTCCGAGATGCCGGTGAATTGTCCCCCGTCACTGATGGGGTGGCGGAACAGCCAATCGACCGTCTGGTCGTCGGCGGGGCGGCTGGCGGTGTTGATGACGCTCTGGAGGAAGAGGTTGGACTTCTCCAGCTGGTCCCAGAAGAATGTGTAGGCTTGCGAGAACTCGAATGCCCCGAGCCCGTGCTGGCGGATGATGTCGGCGCGCATTACGTTCATGCCGGTGAACATCCAGCACCGTCCCGAGCGTTTCTGGTCGGTGATGCCTTTGCTGGGGACGCGGTGCGAGAAGTGCGTGTCGATGTTGGCCAGGCTCTCGTGGCTGAGGGCGAGCTTGTTGATGCCGTTGTTGCACAGGGCGTTCATCAGCGCGATGTCGGTGGGTGTCCCTTGGAATGATGCTTGCAGCTCGCTGATGAGCTCGGGGGTCAGTCCGCCACCGTCGTTTTGTGCCTTGGCGCACGCCGATGCGGCGAGCAGGGCGGCGGCGAGCATGATGTGTCTTGTCTTCATGTCGTCGAGGGGTTTAGCGTGCTGCGATGCACTCGATTTCCACCAATGCGTCCTTGGGCAATTGCTTCACGGCGAAAGCGCAGCGGGCGGGGAAGTCGCCTTGGAAGTATTGTGCGTAGACTTCGTTCATGCTGCCGAACAGTGACATATCAGCCAGGAACACTGTCGTCTTGACGATGTCACCCATGCCGAGGCCTGCTGCGGCGAGGATGCTCTTGATGTTTTCGAGCGACTGGCGGGTCTGCCCTGTGATTTCGTCGGATGCGAATGCCCCTGTTTTCGGGTCAATCGGCAATTGGCCTGAGACGAAGACCATGTTGTTTGCTTCGATAGCTTGGCTGTAAGGGCCGATGGCGGCCGGTGCGTCGGGAGTTGAGATGACTTTCTTCATTTTGCTTATTGTTTAATGGTTAGTATTCTGTCGGGTAAAGGTAGGAATAAAAATCTTAGCTTCTAATGTTTTTGCCCGTACGACCGTTTTTCGCCCTATGTTTTGCCTGTATGATGGCGGCGTTTTGTTAAAAATGAGGCGAGTTGCAAACTTTCCCGCCAGAGTGTTTTGCGGTGCGGGTGATAATCTGTAATTATGTCGTCCCGACCGCCCGGTGTGTTCGGGCAAAAAATCCAAGGTCATGTGTTATGCTTACGCTTACCCATCGTTTGTCGGCGATTTGTGCTTGGTTGCTGATGAGACTGCGTTGCTGTCGGTTTCCTATGCCGACGGTCTCGTTTTGGATTTTAGTGGGACGTTGCCTGACAGTGCGGTCATCCGCGAGACGGCCAGGCAGCTGGATGCCTATTTCGCGGGGCGGCTCAAGCGGTTTGAGTTGCCGCTGGGCATTGCTGGTGATGGTTTCACCGCTGATGTCTGGCGCGAGTTGATGGAGATTCCCTACGGCGCAGTGCGGACTTATGGTGACATAGCTGCAAGGATGGGGCATCCAGGGGCAGCCCGTGCGGTGGGCTCTGCTTGCCGGAAGAATCCTTTTGCCATCATCGTGCCATGCCACAGGGCTGTCTCGGTGGCCCGTGGAGCTTACTCTGGATATGCAGGCGGCGTGGACAAGAAGATTATGCTGTTGGATTTCGAGAAAGCTCACGCATGAGGTTGGGGTGGATGACATACCTTTTGACTGTGTGTCTACTGTGGTCTTGCATAGGGGAAGAACCCGAACCGTCATGGTCGGTGCAACCTGGGGAGCGGCTGCCACAATTCTCCGTGGTTGACAACAACGGGATACGATGGGACAACGGGTCTTTGGCGGGGAAGGTGTCGTTGTTGACCCTCTTCAACACCTCTTGCCAGGATTGCCGGCATGAGTTGCCGGTAATCCAGCGGTTGTATGAATCCTATGCCGGCAGCGGGACTGTCAATTTCATTTGCATCAGTCGTGAGCAGTCGGCAGCTTCAGTGCAGGAGTATTGGAATGAGCAAGGGTTCACTTTGCCGTATTCGGCGCAGGATGACAGGACGATATATGAGATGTTTACCAACGAAGGCATACCGTTCATTGTCATTTCTGACGTTGGCGGCACAATCAGATATACGTATAATTACCACGCAATGCCTGGCTACGAGCAATTGCAGGCAGACATAGAGGCGTTGCTGGACTGACCCGATTATTTCTTGTTGATTAGCTTTTGGATGGAGGTGAGGATTTCCTCGTTGGTGTGCTTGATGAAGTCGAGTACCTCTCTGTTCCTGTCGCTGATTTTCTTGCTTATGTTGTTGTTGACGCTTTCTATGTACTCGGTGCTGTGGCGTATGTCGTCGATTGTCATTTTGTAGCGTTGGGAGAGTGTGTAGCGCATCCGCTTCCTGATGTCCTCTTTGTTGGGGACGACAACGTTCAGCCCTCCTTTGACGATGTCGATGTCTATCGTCTGGCCAAGCATTACCGGGTCGCCGTCATAGTGGGCTGGGTTGTCACTTTTCTCACTCTCGATTTTCAGGCTCTTGCAACTGAATGTCTTTATGTTGCTGCTTTTGTCGATTGTCTTGGTGAACAGTTGGATGACCAATGCGGGGATGTCTATCGTGGAAAACGGTTCGACTATGGTGACGTTCATAAGTCCGTCGTCAATGGATGCTTGCGGGGCAATGAATGCGTTGTTGCCATATTGTTCCGCATTGGCGCAAGTGATCAGGAAAGCTTTGATGGTGATAGGGCTTCCATCGTCTATCGTTAACCGGTAGGTCGTGGGCTTGTAGTTCAGCCACCCGGTCAATGCTTTCTCGATGTAGGTTATGACCCCTCGTTTGCCTGCGTTTGCGAAGCTCATGCTCACCGACGCGTCAAAGCCTGTGCCGCAAGTGCAGAAGAACGGCTTGCCATTGATTGTCCCATGGTCAATGGCTTTTATTTCGCCGTCAATGGCTGTCTTGATGGCTGAAGCTTTGCGCATGGGGATTTGCAGGTCACGCGCCAATCCGTTGCCCGAGCCGCAAGGGATGATTGCCATTGCGGTGGTTGAGCCGATCAATGCGCGTCCCACTTCGTTGACAGTGCCGTCGCCGCCAACTGCTATGACTTTGGCAGCCTTGTTGGCGTAGCTTTTTGCTATTTCCTCCGCATGACCAGCGTGGCTGGTCTCGAAGATTTCGTGCGTTATTCCTTTCTTTGCGAGGCTGTCATCGATGGATTGCAGCAATCCGCCCTTGTCGTGTGTCCCTGCTTTGGGGTTGGCGATGACTATGACATTGGTCTTTTGCATTGCGTGGATAGGATGATATAGGATTGGCTTGCAAATATAGATATTCCCACAAACTGCGGCAACTCGCTCATTCAACGAACATGAGGTCGCTCATAACGCCATCGGAGACGAATATGCCTTTGGTCGTCAGCCTCACGTTGCCATTGTCAATGCACAGGCATCCGTCGTCGATGTGTCTTTGGGCGTTTTTCATGAAGAAATCCAAGAAGCGTTTGCCGAATCGGCTACTGATGGTGTCAAGTCTCAGCCCCCACATTGTCCGCAGTGAGAGCATGACGTATTCGTTGTACTTCGTTGCCAGGTCGAGTTTCTCTTCTGTGGAGTATGTCCCACCATTTTGCACTTTATCCATATATATAGATAGGTCACTCACGTTCCACCTCCTCGAAGTCAAGTCATAGGAGTGTGCCGATGGCCCGCATCCGAGATATTTCTTGTCCTGCCAGTAAGCCGTGTTGTGTCTTGAGTGCCGTCCCGGTTTGCAAAAGTTGGATATTTCGTAGTGGATGTAGCCTGCCTTTTCGAGTGTGCTTTTCAACTGTTTGAATTGCCCAAGGCTTGCATCTTCGTCCAATTCGCAAATGGCGTGCTGTTTCAAGAGGCGGTGCAGGGGTGTCCCTTCTTCATAGATGATGTGGTAGGCTGAGATGTGGTCAACGTCGAGTGCGATTGCCTTGCCTATGTCCTCGCTCCATGCATCCATCGTCTCACCTGGGAAACCGTAGATGAGGTCTATGCTGATGTTCTTCAGTCCGTGTCGTCTGCATCTCTCGACGGCGGTGATGGCTTGCCTGGAGTCGTGCCTGCGGTTAAGGAATTTGAGCCGTTTGTCATCAAATGACTGTATGCCGATGCTGATTCTGTTGACGTCTGTTTTGCTGAGTTCTTGCAGGTAGCTGTCGTTGATGTCATCAGGGTTTGCCTCGATGGTGATTTCCATGTCGTCGGCGGTGGCAAACAGGCTCTTGATGTGGGTTATGAGAGAGCCCACCTCGCTCGGTTTCAGTTGTGACGGTGTGCCTCCGCCGAAGTATATCGTTTCAACGGCATCGTTGCCCAGATAGTCTTTCCGCGTTTCCAGCTCTTTTTTCAATGCTTCCACGTACAGGCTTCGCTTGTCGCTGTCGGTCGTGGAATAGAAGTCGCAGTAGATGCAACGCTTCTTGCAGAAAGGGATGTGCAGATAGATTCCCGCCATGTCTCATCGTTTGTTGTCGTGGCAAAGTTAAGACATTGCAATCAAGCCGTTGCAATCCGTCGGGTTCATTTGCACTCACGTTGGAGGGACGGCTGATTAATGTTTGTTGCTCTGACAGTGTGAAAGGTTTATAAAGAGTGTTGTTTTCTTGCATTGCAATTGAAATGTTTCTATATTTCGGCTGACAATCGAATGCCCATTTATTATAGGCGCATTTAGTTAACAATTAAAATAAAATTTAATACGGTCATGAAGGTATATCAGACTAATGAAATCAAAAACATCGCGTTGCTCGGGAGCTCAGGCTCAGGTAAAACAACCCTCACGGAAGCGATGCTTTACGAAAGCGGCTTCATCAAACGCCGGGGTACAATCGAACAAAAGAACACCGTCAGCGATTATTTCCCAGTAGAACAAGAATATGGCTATTCCGTCTTTTCTTCCGTCTTCAACGTGGAGTGGAACGGCAAGAAGCTGAACATCATAGACTGCCCAGGCTCCGATGATTTCGTCGGGGCGACAGTCACCGCGCTCAACGTCACCGACACGGCATTGTTGCTCATCAACGGGCAGTATGGTCCCGAGGTCGGCACACAGAACCACTTCCGTTACACCGAGAAGCTGGGCAAGCCCGTCATCTTCCTGCTCAACCAGCTTGACAGCGAGAAGTGCGACTACGACGACATCCTCCACCAGATGAAGGAGATTTACGGCAATAAGGTCGTGCCCATCCAGTACCCCATCAATTGCGGCCCGGGCTTCAACGCGTTGATTGACGTGCTGCTCATGAAGAAATATTCATGGAAACCCGAAGGCGGCGCGCCCATCATCGAGGACATCCCCGCCGAGGAGATGGACAAAGCCCTGGAACTCCACAAGGCATTGGTCGAGGCTGCCGCCGAAAATGACGAGTCGTTGATGGAGAAATTCTTCGAGTCCGACTCGCTGACCGAGGACGAGATGCGTGAGGGCATCCGCAAAGGATTGGTGCAGCGCAGCATATTCCCCCTCTTCTGCGTCTGTGCAGGCAAGGACATGGGAGTGCGCCGCTTGATGGAATTCCTTGGCAACGTCGTCCCATTCGTCTCCGAGATGCCCGTCGTGCAAGACACAGACGGCAACGACGTGCCGCATGACGACAACGGGCCAGAGTCAATCTACTTCTTCAAGACGAGCGTCGAGCCGCACATCGGCGAAGTCTCCTACTTCAAGGTCATGAGCGGCATCCTCCACGAGGGCGACGACCTGCAAAACGCCGACCGCAATTCCAAGGAGCGCATCGCACAACTCTTCGTCGTTGCAGGGGCCAACAGGGTCAAGGTCACAGAGCTGCACGCCGGCGACATCGGCGCGACGGTCAAGCTCAAGGACGTCCGCACCGGCAACACACTCAACGGCAAGGATTGCAACCACAGGTTTGACTTCATCAAATTCCCCGACCCCAAGTACACCCGTGCAATCAAGGCGGTCAACGAGGCGGAGACCGAAAAGATGATGGCTGCCCTCAACCGCATGAAGGAGGAAGACCCGACATGGGTCATCGAGCAGTCCAAGGAGTTGCGCCAGACACTCGTCCACGGCCAAGGCGAGTTCCACCTCCGCACGTTGAAGTGGAGGCTTGAGAACAACGAGAAGATAATGATCCGCTACGACGAGCCGCGCATCCCCTACCGCGAGACCATCACCAAGGCGGCACGTGCCGACTACCGCCACAAGAAGCAGTCGGGCGGCGCAGGCCAGTTCGGCGAAGTCCACCTGATTGTCGAGCCCTACAAGGAGGGTATGCCGTTGCCCGACACCTATAAATTCAACGGGCAGGAGTTCAAAGTCACCGTCAAGGGGCAGGAGGAAATCAACCTCGAATGGGGCGGCAAGCTCATCTTCGTCAACAGCGTTGTCGGCGGGGCAATCGACGCACGCTTCATGCCGGCGATACTCAAGGGCATCATGTCCCGCATGGAGCAAGGCCCGCTTACTGGCTCCTATGCCCGCGACGTGAGGGTCATCGTCTATGACGGTAAGATGCACCCGGTCGATTCCAACGAAGTCTCCTTCATGCTCGCAGGGCGCAACGCATTCAGCGAAGCGTTCAAGAATGCCGGGCCGAAGTTGCTCGAACCCATCTACAACGTCGAAGTCTTCGTCCCCAGCGACAAGATGGGCGACGTGATGGGCGACCTGCAAGGCCGCAGGGCGTTGATCATGGGCATGAGCAGCGAGAAGGGCTATGAGAAAATCCAGGCACGTGTGCCGTTGAAGGAGATGTCGTCCTACTCGACAGCACTCAGTTCGCTGACGGGCGGCCGCGCATCGTTCATCATGAAGTTCGCCGACTACGAGCTCGTCCCGTCAGACGTGCAGGACCGTCTCGTCAAGGAATTCGAGGCAACGCAAAAGGACGAATGATCATTCCCGGGGCATATTCCCCGGTCGTCCTGCGGGGCGGGAGCTTTGGCAAGGAGTCGCCAAGCTCCCGCCCTTTTTTGTTCCCGCCGTGTGGTGGCGGTGCTGCCGCGTTTTCGCCACGTGCCCCGTCCGCGCGGGGTGGGGCTCGCTGCCGCCCGGGTCTGGGGACAAATTCCACCACTCGCCGAGAAAACTTCCACTGCCCGCCGAGAAAAGTTGGTTGCCTCGGTGAGTAAAGTATATTCAGAAGTTTTGTTTTTACTTGACTCGCCGAGACATGGAAGTTTATGTCCGACTTAGTGAAAGTTTATGTCTATCGTCACGGGATTTGTCCCCTATCACGATTGCCAGATAGCCGCGTGCTGGTTGTAGAGACGCATAATATGCGTCTCCCCTGTATCCAACGCATATCAAAACGGCGCACCGCCTGTCGGGGAGACGCGGTGGGCTGCATTGCCCCGGACGGAGGAAGGTGGGGCGGGGCGGGGGGGTACTCCGGCGGGCCGTCGGGAACGGGGGGCGGGGCGGGGGCGGCATTTTCTGTAAAATGTTCACAGCGTCGGCGTGCGGCAATCCTTACTTTTGCGGGACTGAGACAAACATTCAAAACGGAAAGGTTAGAGTTATGAGCAAGAAAGTTCTGATTATCTCGTCGAGCCCGCGCCGGGGGAGCAACTCGGATGCGCTGTGCGACGAGTTCATGCGCGGGGCGGTGGATGCCGGGCATGAGGTCGAGAAGGTCGCGTTGCGCGATGTCACGGTCAATCCGTGCAGGGGTTGCGGTGCTTGCAGCTTCCACGCGTTGCCGTGCCCCCAGAGGGATGACGCGCCGTCAATCGTCCGCCGGATGGTCGAGGCCGATGTCATCGTGATGGGGACTCCGGTCTACTTCTACTCGATGTCCGCCCAGATGAAGGCGTTGATTGACCGCACGTGCGGCCCGTACACCGAGATGCGGGGCAAGGAGTTTTATGTCATCGCTACGGCGGCCGAGGAGGACGAGTGGATCATGGGGCGCGTGATGACGGGCTTCCAGGGTTTCTTTGACTGCCTTGAGGAGCCGGTGGTGCGCGGCACGCTGTTTTGTGGCGGTGTGACGCACGTGGGCGACATCGAGGGCAATGGTGCGTTGGATGAGGCTTATCAGATGGGGAGGCAGGTATGAACGGCGTGGCATACGACTTTGATGAACGGGTGGAGCGGCGCGGCACGAATTCCTACAAGTGGGACAGTGCCGCCGGCCGCGATGTGCTGCCGATGTGGGTGGCTGACATGGATTTCCGCACCGCTCCTGCGGTTGTCGATGCGCTGAGGAGGCGGGTCGAGCATGGCATCTTCGGTTACGTGCGGGTGCCGGATGCCTACTATGCGGCAGTGACGAGGTGGTTCGCGCGGCGGCATGGTTGGAGCATCGACCGCGAGTGGCTGATGTACACGTCGGGTGTCGTGCCTGCCGTGTCGGCTGTCATCAAGGCTCTGACGCGGCCGGGTGACAAGGTGGTGTTGCAGACGCCGGTCTACAACTGCTTCTTCTCGTCGGTCAGGAACAATGGGTGCGAGGTAGTCGCCAATCCGTTGCGGCGCGTGGGCAACACCTATGTCATGGACTATGAGGACCTGGAACGCAAGTTGGCTGACCCTGCGGTCAAGATGCTCGTGCTGTGCAACCCGCACAACCCTGTCGGCAGGGTGTGGCGGCGCGATGAGCTCGTGAGGCTGGGCGAGGCTTGCCTGCGCCACGGGGTGAGGGTTATCCCGGACGAAATCCATTGCGAGCTGGTGTTTCCGGGACATGAGTACGTCCCGTTTGCTTCGCTGTCTGATGCTTTCTTGCACAATTCGGTGACGTGCCTGTCGCCGAGCAAGGCGTTCAACATCGCGGGATTGCAGATTGCCAGCATCGTCTCGGTTGACGATGACGTGCGGCGGCGCATCGACCGTGCGATAAACATCAATGAGGTGTGCGATGTCAATCCATTCGGCATCGAGGCGACGGTGGCTGCCTATGGCGAGGGCGGCGAGTGGCTGGACAGCCTGCTGGTCTACCTGAGGGGCAATTATGACTGTATGGTGGACTACTGCGCAAGGCATCTGCCCGATTTCCCCATCACGGAGCTTGAGGGGACGTATCTCGTGTGGATGGATTGCCGTGCCGTCAGCAACGACTCTGAGAGGCTGGAGCAGCAGCTGTTGGACGAGGCTCGCCTGTGGCTCAATGCCGGGACGATGTACGGCGACGAGGGGCAGGGCTTCATGCGTTGGAACATCGCCTGTCCACGTGCCGTGATGCTCGACGGGCTGGAGCGTTTCAGGCGTTTCGTCGAGAGCCGCCGTCGCGGATGACGGTGTAGGGCGGTTTGTTGCGGACGATTTGCCGACAGACGTGCCTAAAAGCTGGCTAATGCCTATCTTTGTGCATCAACAACATGAGGAAGATGATACGAAAAATACTGGTCATACGTTTTCGCCGCATCGGCGATTCTGTCCTTTCGACCGCGCTTTGCCGCAGCCTGAAGGAGAACTTCCCCGAGGCGGAAGTGCATTTCGTCATCAACGAGGGCATAGCTCCCCTTTATTACGGGCATCCCGACATCGACAGGGTCATACCTTTTGCTGAAAAGGATTGCCATGGGTGGCGGTATCTAAAGAGGGTGTGGCACGTGGTGCACGACACCCATTATGATGTGATAGTGGATATGCGTTCCACGCCTAAGACGTTGTGGTTCTCGCTCTTCTCGCTCGGGACGAAGTATAGGATTGGCCGCCGCAAGGGCTACAATGCCCTCATCCACAACTGCCGTGTGTCCGACCAGCCGGGTGACGACAGGGTGCAGAGCAATCTGCGCCTAATCGAACCTTTGTCGGCAGCCAAGGGCGGTGAGATGGTGAAGAACGGGCAGTTCAGGCTCAGTGTCACTCCCGACGAGGTCGCCGCCTACCGCCGCTACATGGAGGAGCATGGGATAGACTTCGCACGTCCGGTCATCCTTTGTGCGGTGACGGCACGTGTGCCCCACAAGGTCTGGCCTTATGACAAGATGAGCCGTGTGTTGAAACGTGTGGTCGAGAGGTTTGATGCGCAGCTTGTCTTCAACTATGCCGGCGATGTCGAGACTGCTGCCGCCAGGACTATCTGGGAGGCGATGGGTAGGGACAAGCGTGTGTTCCTTGACATAGAGGCCAAGGGGCTGCGTGAGTTGTGTGCTTTGGCGGCGAACTCCTCGTTTTTCTTCGGCAACGAGGGCGGCCCGCGTCACATCTCGCAGGCTTTTGGTGTGCCGTCATTCGCGATTTACCCGCCCGACATCAGCAAACACTTCTGGTTGCCTGGCGATGACCCGCGCTATCGTGGCATCTCGCCTGACGACTATTTGCCTTTGGCGCAGCAGGCCGGGATGGACTATGAGGCACGTTTTGCATTGATACCCGAGGAGGATGTCTGGATGCAGCTGTGTGCAATGCTTGAGACATATCTCTGTTGAGCGTCCTGCCTTACTGCGGGAAAGTATAAACAACGAGGGGCGACTGCCATGGCGGTCGCCCCTCGTTGTCTCAAGCATCATTCGTAGTCGGGGATAATCAGCTTGTAACCCTTGCCGTGGATGTTTATGATCTCGATTGATGGGTCTTCTTTCAAGTGCTTGCGCAGCTTGGTGATGTAGACATCCATGCTCCTTGCGTTGAAGTAGTTGTCGTCTATCCAGATTGTCTTCAGTGCGAAGTCGCGTTGGAGTATCTCGTTGGCGTGTGCGCAGAGCAGTGAGAGGAGTTCCGACTCCTTGGTTGTGAGCTTGGTGCTCTTGCCGTCGATGGTCAGCACCTGCTTTTGTGTGTCGAAAGTGAACTTGCCAATCTTGTAGAATGTCGTCTCCTTGGTCTTCTTTCCTTTTATACGGCGCAGGATGGCCTCTATCCTGAAGATGAGTTCCTCCATGCTGAACGGTTTTGTGATGTAGTCGTCCGCACCGTTCCTGAAGCCCTCGAAGAGGTCTTCCTTCAATGTCTTTGCCGTCAGGAAGATGATTGGGATGTCCGAGTTCACCGACCTGATTTCCTGGGCGAGGGTGAAGCCGTCTTTCTTGGGCATCATCACATCGAGCACGCAGAGGTCATATTTATTTTTGAGGAAAGCCTTGTAGCCCTCTTCACCGTCAGGGCAAAGGTCGGCGTCGTAGCCTTTCGCCTGGAGATATTCCCGCAGGAGCATGCCAAGATTCTCGTCATCTTCGCAGAGTAGGATTTTCAATTTCTCTTCCATAATCTATAGTTTTATTGGTAATGTTATTATGAACTTTGTGCCCACGTTGGTCTCGCTTTCGGCCTTGATTGTCCCCTTGTGGTCGGTGATAATCTTTTTGACGTAGGCCAGTCCCAACCCGAAGCCTTTTACCTTGTAGAGGTTGCCGGTCGGCACGCGGTAGAACCTTTCGAATATCTTTTTCAGGTTTTCCTTCTTGATTCCTATGCCATTGTCCTCGATGGAGATGTGCAGTTTGTTGTTCTCGTTCCATGTCCTGACGGTTAGCTCGAGGGCTTCGTTCTCTTTCCTGTATTTGACGGCATTGTCCATGAGGTTGAAGATGACGTTTGTGATGTGCATCTCGTCCCCCTCGATTGTCGGCATCGCGGCGTTGAGCTCGGTGGTGATGCTGCCGCCGTAGTTTGACACTTTGAGCTTGAAGGTGTTGACGACGTTCTCAATCAGCTCGTTGACGTTGAGCTCCTTCATCTTGAGCATGGCCCTTTGCTTGTCAAACATCGATGTCTGCAGCACTTTCTCGACGAGGAAGCGCAACCTTTTCGTCTCGTCATTGATGACGGTCGAGATGTGGTTGAACATTGCGGGCGACTTCGACAGCGAGTCGTCGTTGAGCATCTGCGCGGCGAGCGAGATGGTCGAGATGGGGGTCTTCAGCTCATGCGTCATGTTGTTGATGAAATCGTTCTTCATCTCCGACAGCTTCTTTTGCATCGTTATGCTGTAGATGGTGACGATGAACGTCACGATGATGATGAGGGTGAATATCACCGACGGGATCATGAACTTTATCGAGTCGTACATATACTCGCTCCTGTCCGGGAAGTGCAGCACCAGCATCCCCGTGTTGCTCTGTATGTCGTTCTGGAACAGCACTTGCTGGTAGGTCTTCTCCTTCCCCTTGTCGTCAAAGTCCGGGCAGCGGTAGATTTCCTGCCCGTTGCTGCCGAGGATGGTGTAGTGGTACTTCAGCCCGATGCCGTTGTTGTTGAGTTCCTTTTTGATGTAGTAGTCGAGTTGCTTGACATTCACGCGCTTCTCGATGGGGACTTCGCTTGAGTGGTAGAGGATGCCCAGCGCCACCTCGTCGAGCAGCGAGCGTTGGAAGACGTATTTATTCTTCAGCGTCTCCTGGAGGCTCTCGGTCGTCTGTTTGATGGACTTGCTTTTGCCGAAGTTGTCCCTCGCGATGATAATCTTGGGATTCTGCGCCGGCTGCATCGTTATCGCCCGTATCTCAAAGGACGAATAGAAGTCGTTCTCCTTGCTGTACGATTTGTAGCGTTGCTGCAACAGGCTGTTGGGCTGCGACAGCTTCTTGTTGTCGGTGGATTCGTAAAGCTCCTTTTCGAGGTATTTGAGTGTCTCGTCGTACTCCAGGTTGTGCGTCACCTGGTTCAAGCTGCGCTTGACCGACTCGTCAAACTGCTCGTTCCTCATCTTCACCATCCTCTCGATGTACGTCACCTGCAACAGCAACAGACACGCGAATGAGAAAATCATGATGACACTTAACGCCCAAATCTTCAATTTTTTCATATAGCAAATATATGAACTCACACAACCTCGGACGTTTCTGTTAACTATAATTAATCGTGATTTAACCTAAATCCATCTTTTGAGTGCAAATATAAGGTGTAAAATCGGATAAAAAGCTAATCAATTGTGAACACCGCGCCCCCTTCGCCCCCCTGTCGTGAGGCGTTCAGCCGCGCGTCGTGCGCCGCAGAGCGAGGCTGCATGGAGTGGTTTGCCCGAAGTCATCCTTTGTTAGTCGCTATAACAAGCTTTGTTAGTGCCATTAACAAGCCTTGTTATAGCGACTAACAAGGCATGACTTTGCAGCAGTCATCCGACCATGCCGCATTTGGCGTTTGATGGTTTTGGCTGGAAATTTGGGTGTGTCTTGCCGGCGGGTGCGCAGACATAGGCACGGCGTGCCACGGTGTGTGCGGAAAGGGCAAAAAAAGAAGCGGCAAGCATAGCTCGTCGCTTCCGAAGTCTCAGTTGCTCTGTGGATTATTCAGCAACAGGAGCAGCCTCTTCAACAGCAGCTGCAGAGTCAGTGGCAGCCTCTTCGACAGCAGCAGTAGAATCGTTCTCAGCAGGAGCTACAACTTCTTTTACAGGAGCAGCAGCCTCTTCAGTAGCTGTCTCAGTGTTTGCGTTACCACCGCAAGAAGCCAAACATACAGCAGCAACAGCTGCGAAAGCAAAAACTAACTTTTTCATCTCTTTTGAATTTAAATTGTACAATTAATTTTGTTAGACGCTGCAAAAGTATGTCTTTTCCCGATAGGTTGTATCATTGCGCCCAAACTTTTTTCAATAATTTTATTTAATTCTTTTGCCCCCTGTCCTGCCAATCGGGGGACTTTGCGTATTTTCGTGCCCAGAAGTATCCAAGGACGGTTTATATATGACTTTGAGAAAGGCTGTATACTACACTCTCGGCTGCAAATTGAACTTTGCCGAGACATCCACCATCGCCGAGAAACTGGCATCGCAAGGCATCGTCGCGGCAAAGCGTGGCGAGCAGGCGGACATCGTCATCGTCAACACTTGCTCGGTGACTGACCTCGCCGACAGGAAGTGCCGGCAAATCATCAGGCGTTACGTAAAGATGCACCCCGGTGCGCTGGTCGTCGTGACGGGCTGTTATGCGCAGCTCAAGCCCGGGAGTGTCGGGAAGATTGAAGGCGTTGACCTGGTGCTCGGCGCGAATGAGAAAATGAAGTTGCCCGACTATCTTGAGCGGTTGGGCGAGGGGAGGCCCGAGGAGCACACGACGTGGCATGGCGAGATAAAGGAATTCGACTACTCTTGCTCGCGCGGCGAAAGGACGCGCTACTTCCTGAAGGTGCAGGACGGGTGCGACTATTTCTGTTCCTATTGCACAATCCCATTCGCCAGGGGGCGCAGCCGCAACGGCGAGATTGCCAAGCTGGTCGATGAGGCCAGGCAGGTCGCTGAGGCGGGGGGCAAGGAGATAGTCCTGACGGGGGTGAATGTCGGCGATTTCGGCAAGACGACGGGTGAGACGTTCTTTGACCTTGTCAAGGCTTTGGACGGTGTCGATGGCATCGAGCGTTTCAGGATTTCGTCAATCGAACCTAACCTCTTGACTGATGAGATAATTGATTTCGTTGCCCGGTCGCGGCGGTTCATGCCGCATTTCCACCTGCCGTTGCAGGCGGGCAGTGACGAGGTGCTGAGGCTGATGCGCCGTCGCTATGACACGGCGTTGTTCCGCAGCAAGGTGCAGCATATAAAAGAGGTGATACCCGACGCATTCATCGGTGTCGATGTCATAGCCGGGGCGCGTGGCGAAACTGACGAGTTGTTTGACAGCTCCTATGATTTCATCTCAAGCCTTGACGTGTCGCAACTCCATGTCTTTCCCTATTCGGAACGTCCCGGGACTGCGGCATTGCGCATCGACCATGTCGTCCCCAAGGAGGTGCGCCATCAACGTTGCAACAAGCTGATAGAATTGTCAGATAGCAAGCTGCTGGATTTCTATGCCAAGCACGTCGGGCGTAGGGCAAAGGTTCTTTTGGAGCATTCCAAGCAGGTAGGTGTGATGAACGGTTTCACTGATAATTATATTAAGGTTGAAGTCGCGACATCTGATATGCTTGACAACCGCATAGTGGAGGTGAGCCTCGACCGTCTTGACCGTACGTCGCATCATATGCTGGCGACCATAGTGGATGAAAAGCCTTGAGACGATGAGGACAAAAGTTGCTGTCGCCATCCTTAATTGGAATGGCCGCTCGATGCTTGAGAGGTATCTTCCGTCGGTGGTCAGGTATTCAGAGGCTGACTGGTGCAAGGTCTTTGTGATTGACAATGCTTCGACCGACGACTCAGTTGACTATCTCAATTCGCATTTCCCGACTGTCGGGCTGGTCAGGCTTGACAAGAACTATGGTTTTGCCGGAGGCTACGACATTGGCTTGCGGAGCATCGAGGCAGACTACTATGTCCTGCTCAACTCGGATGTGCGTGTCACGCCGGGGTGGATTGATGCGGTCATCAGTTACATGGACAGTCATGCTGACGTGGCTGTGTGCCAGCCGAAGATACTGAGCGAGAGGGACAACTCGTTGTTTGAGTACGCGGGTGCTTGTGGTGGATACATCGACCGCTATGGTTATCCATTCTGTCGAGGACGTGTATTCTCAACAGTCGAGAAGGACAAGGGACAATATGATGATGTCGCTTCCGTCTTTTGGGCATCAGGGGCGGCTTTTTTCATCCGGTCGGATGTCTTTCATTCGGTGGGTGGATTTGATGAGACTTTCTTTGCCCACATGGAGGAGATAGACCTGTGCTGGAGGATAAAAAGGGCGGGATATGGGATTTGCTGCATCCCGTCTTCCGTCGTCTATCATGTCGGCGGGGCAACGCTTGGGGCGGAAAATCCATATAAGACATACCTTAATTTCCGGAACAACCTTCTTATGATGCGCAAGAACCTTGCGGTGCGCGGCTATGGCAGGGTCATGCTTGCCAGGGCATTCCTTGATTGTCTGTCCGTGTTGCTGTTCACCTTTAAGTTTGATTTCAAGAAAGCAAGGGCGGTCATCAAGGCACGTGTGGATTATGCCAAGTGCAAGAAACACTATCAGAGGTCGTGCGGCAATGAGAGTTTTGCCGAGTGTTATGGCGGCAGCGGGGGGATGAAATACTATTTGTCAGGCTGCAAAACATTTGAAAAGCTGAGATCGAAATGGAGATAGAGGGAATGACTGTCCATCTGAACAACCTGCGTGTTTATGCCTATCATGGGGTCATGGAGCAGGAGCGTAGGGTGGGGAATGCGTATCACTTGAACATTGCGCTTGATTTGAGTGACTTTACAGCTGCGGAGGCTGATGATTTGTCGGCCACTGTCAACTATGCCGAGGTGTGCAGCTTGGTGGAACGTGAGATGGCAAAGCCTGCACTCTTGCTCGAGACGCTGGCCGGCAGGTTGGCGCGTGTGTTGCTTGATGCTTTCCCGCTTGTTGCCCGTGTCACATTGACTGTGTGCAAAGACAATCCACCTATGGGAGCGGACATCGATTCGGCTGGTGTTACAATCGTGGTTAAGCGTTGAAAGACATTGTGAAATGTGAACACTAGGCGTCACCCTCTCATGTATAGTTAAAAAATAGAAATAGAATTGCCGCGCGGCATCCCAACTAATCCTATATACCTATATTTGTATAAGCCATTAATATAAGGAGGAAAGGTTATGATTAGGAATCTATTGTTTGCAACCATGCTTGCCCTCGCGCCGATGGTGGCTTTTTCGCAAGGGTATAATGATATGTATTACGTCCCCTCGGACGATGATTATGAGGTGGAAACTGAAGTGAGTGCAGTCGATGACGAGCATTATGCCTCCCAGCAACCGGATGGCGAAGTCATGTCGTCAGACCCTCTTGATGTGGATGTCGATGCCTACAACCGTCGCTACGAACCCGAAAGCGATGACGTAGAGACGAAGAAGAAACCTGCTTCGGTAGCAGAAGCCGATGAGGATGAGGGATGGGTCAACGGCTTCAATGGCTCGCAGTCGGACTATGAGTACACAATCCGTCTCATGCGGTTCGCCAGCCCGGAGATAGCAATCCATGTCTCAAGTCCCCTCTATTTTGATGTGGTGTACGGTGCGTCGGCATTTGACTGGAATGTATATGTCGATGGTCCGTATGCCTATGCTTTCCCCACATTCTCCAATCCTTTGTGGTGGGATTGGCGTTTCACGCCAGCAAGTCTTTACTACCGTTGGTGTTCGCCGTACTACTATTCCTATTATCCGGGCTGGTATTATGATTATTACCATTGGTATCATCCGCATTACTACTACCCGCATCATCCGCATCACTACTATGCCGGATATCATCCCCGCCCGGTATATCGTAACAACTACAGGACTGGCAGCAGCTATGGCTCGAGGGCTGGAGTGACGACATCAGGCCGCAGGGTAGGTTCGTCCACCACGAGGCGTGCTACCTCTGTGGGGTCTGGGACATCAACTCGTAGGGATTACAATTCTTCATTCGGGACGACGACACGCCGCACCTCATCTTCACGGATAGGTGGCAACGCGTCAAGGACAGGAGGTAGCCGCTCGTCGGCGACATCGTCATTTGGCACGACGCGCAGGACTTCTTCCTCATCGTTTGACACGGGGACCCGGAGGTCGATGGGGACGACAACGACACGTCGCAGTTCGACGACCTACAGTCGTCCATCCAACTCACCGTCATCGCGGTCGAGCTACTCGTCGGGCAGCTACAGGTCATCATCGTCTTCACGCAGCATGGGCACTTCGCGTAGTGGCGGAGGCCGCAGGTGATGTGTCGGGTGTAGTTTAATTCAAGATTGAGAGTGAATTATGAAGAAAGCAATGTTATTTATGGCAGCATCCGCCCTTGCGGTATCTGCCAGTGCACAAACCATATATGAGGCAGCGAACCTCATTGACAGTGATTTGAACGGTACTGCCCGTTATGTCGGGATGGGCGGGGCGATGAATGCCTTGGGAGGAGACGTTTCGGTCATCCGCAGCAACCCGGCTGGCATTGGTGTGTATCGCAGCAATGACCTCGTCTTTTCTTTCGGTACAAACACGGCATCTACTTCATTTGACCTTGACGGTAATAAATACAGGAAAACATCATTTTCCTTTGACAATGCCGCCTTTGTCTATGCGGTGGATATGGGCAGGAAAAGGCCAGTCCGCTTCCTTAACTTCGCATTCAATTACAACAAGAGGCGGAATTTCAACCGCAAATGGAGTGGGGCGTGGGCTGACGGCACGACACAGACCGATCTGATAGCTGACATGGCGACCAACGGCATCAATTGGGACGGCCAGCCAGGTTATGACCCTGAGCAGTTTGAGGAAGACATAGCTTTTGTGACTGACAACCCATACGTCGGTTGGTTGCCAATCATGGCCTATAATGCTTGGCTGATAAATCCTGAGATGGACGGTGCAGGCAATTTCGACGGTTTCTGGTCTGGATATATGCCCGCCGATTCGTTTGACCATTATTATGAAGTCAACGAGAGCGGGTGGATTAACGATTACGATTTCAACATATCGATGAACCTTTACGACAGGGTTTACCTCGGGATGACTTTGACCGCTATCGATGTGAAATACCAGAAGTCTTCGTTATATACAGAGGAAATATACTACGGCAATGATTACCGTGGAGGATATGATTTGACCAACACCTATTCCACGTCAGGTTCAGGTCTTGGCTTCTCCCTTGGCATCATTGCGCGTCTGCACGACAACTTGCGTTTGGGGTTCTCGTTTTCCACCCCTACAATATATTGGTTGACCGATTACCAGGAGTCGTCGCTTGCCTATGGTGTGGATGTCGATGGTGTTGACGGGCGTGAAAGGATGCATGGCACCATATCACCTTATGACGAATACGGCAGTTTCATGGGCTATCAGTACAGCTACCGCGTCCGCGCTCCGTGGAAAGTCAATCTCAGCCTTGGGGCTACGTTAATCAACCGTCTGGCTTTGGGGGCGGAATGGGAGTTCCAGAATGCAGCCAAGACCAGTATAATGTATGATGATGGCGTACTCATCGACGTGCTGAACGATGGCTATTTTGCCGGTGATGGCAGCCTTATCGGTGGCATCAAGCAGTCGTTCAAGAAGCAGAATACTTTCAAGATAGGTGGAGAATTCCGTGTCACCCCATCGTTCGCGGTGCGGGCGGGCTTCAATTATGTCACCTCGTTCATGGATGAAGGAGCGTTCAAGTACATGGAGTCGTCCTCCGCAAGGACAGACACCGAGTACGAAAATGCGCATGACCGCTGGTCAGTTGCAGCAGGTCTGGGTTACAGCAAGAATCACTTCTATATCGACCTGGCATATCAATTCATGAAGTACGACTCAGACTTCTACCCCTACGACAACACATCCATTGCTCCGCTGCTTTTGGGCAACCGTGAGCACCAGGCACTCATGTCGGTAGGTTTCAGGTTTTAACGTGCCAATCAATCACCGTCAACACTTCATGACCTGTGGATGACACCTACCTGACAATCGAGGGGCGTGCCGAAGCCGTTTACACAGAGAAGCGCAGCAAATTCATCGCAATGGCCGTGCCAGTGCGGACTGTGGACGAGGTGAAAGCACACCTTGAAGAAAACCAGAAGAAGTACTACGATGCCCGCCACCTCTGTTATGCCTACGTCCTGGGCAGTGACCGGCTGACGTTCAGAGCTAATGACAACGGCGAACCGTCAGGCACGGCCGGCCGTCCCATCCTCGGGCAAATCAACTCGGCAGGACTTACCTACATATTGATAATGGTGGTGCGCTACTTCGGAGGCATCAAACTCGGCACGAGCGGACTGATTGCCGCCTACAAGCAAGCGGCGGCGATGGCGATAGCCGAGGCGGTCACGGTCGAGAGGACGGTAGACGCGACGGTGACATTCACATTCGAATATCCTTTCCTCAACGATGTGATGCGTGTGGTCAAGGACTTGTCGCCAGCGATAGTCAACCAGCAGTTTGACATGGATTGCCGCATGACGCTCAGCATCCGCAAGTCAATGATGGAGTCACTCCGCGCACGCCTTGGCAAGGTCGATACGCTTTATTTTGATGATGAAACTTAATATTAAGAAATGAAGATACTCACGCTTCCCGCGTTCATCCTCCCCTTGCTTTTTGTCTCATGCACGTCCAAGGAGGATTACATAGAGGACTTCCACCTATTCATAGACGAAGTGAAAGCCGACAGCCCAGCCTTCAATGACGAGCAGTGGGACGAGGCGGACGTACGTTTTGACGAACTGTCGGAAGAGGACTTTGCCGACTTCAAGGACGAACTCACTGACGACGAATTGCATGACATCGACCAGATGACCGCCATCTATCTCGGCCTGAAGGCGAAGAAAGAGGCGGAAGAAAGGTTGCAACGATGAGCTTCGTCCGTTTCACTCCTCTCCATGTCCGCTTGCTGGGCTTGTTCCTTGCCTTGTTGTCGTGCGCATCGTCGTTTGCTGCACGTATCGATACCGTTGCCGTGTGGAGTGACTCCATGCGCAAGACGATTGGGGTGACGGTCATCGTCCCGGCAACTGCTGATGTCGTGCCAGTCGTCTATCTGCTCCATGGCTATGATGGCGACCACACCACCTGGTTGGGCAGGACCAAGCCGTCGTTGCCCTCAGTCGCCGACAGCCTCGGGGTGATGTTTGTCTGCCCCGATGGTGGCAACAGTTGGTACTTTGACAGCCCCGTCGATACTTCGTCGTGCTACGAGACATTCGTGACCGGCGAGCTTGTCGCCTACATCGACTCGACCTACCGCACGTTGCCATGCCGTGAGGCTCGTGCCGTGTGCGGATACAGCATGGGAGGGCATGGTGCATTGTGGTGCGCGGTGCGGCATAAGGATGTTTTCGCCGCTGCCGCCTGTCTCAGCGGCGGCGTGGACTTGACAGGCTATCCTGACTCATGGGACATAGCCAAGGTGCTTGGCCGCATGGATGCCAATCCGCGTCTGTGGCGGCAGTCGTCCGTCATTTCGCTTGTGGGGGAAATGGACGGGCTGGCAATAGTCATCGACTGCGGAACCGAAGACTTTTTCCACCGCGACAACCTCCGCCTGCACCAGCTGTTGACGCGGGCAGGGGTGGAGCACACCTACTATTCTTTCCCCGGCGGACACACCCACGACTACTGGGACGCGGCTTTGGACAGGGCGATGCCGGTCATCATCGAAACATTCTCGCACGCCGTTGTTGGCGGGGCGGGACGTGCGGAGTGACGGCCTCCTATTCCGTCGCCACGGGCAAGCCGTTGACAATCACATCTATCGCACTGTGCAGCATCACTTCGGCGGTGTCACCTATCGCTGCATAGGTGGCAATGTCGTTTGTCCTCTCCTCCACCTCGAGGTTGGGCTGGATGGGACGGAAGCAGTCAACGTCCTCATCCGGCGCGACCCACGCCGCCACGACCGGGTAGATGACGTACTGCGGGTAGCTCGGGCAGACGAAACGTCCGAGGATGGCGTTGCTCCCCGCCGTGGCCTGCCCCACGAATGTCGTGACGATGCGGCCGCGCAGCCCGTTGGCCAGCGTCTCAAATTCGCCGCCCGTCCCCTCGTCGGCTATCACATAAAGGCCACGCAACCCGAGGTGCGTCCCCGCCGCGTTGCCGAATGCCACCGTGCTGTCGTTGTCAGCGTGGTTGTCGTTGTAGGTCTTGGTGACGAATGTGCTGTCGGCCATCCCTTCCTCCACGAGCATCGAGGCGAAACCTGCCGCAAACGCGATGTCGCCGCGCGAGCAGTAGCGCAAGTCCACGACGAGCTCGTCACAGCCGTCCATCTCGGCGGCGACCCTACGCAGCTCCGCGTCGTGCTGTCCGCTGGCATGGCACGAGTTGAGCTTGACGTATCCGACCCTCCGCCCCTCGATGTCGTAGGTGGTGTCGCAGGCAAACGGAGTAGCGGGCATGAAGTCGGCCGTCTCCACCCCCACCGTGTCGGTGTTGGTCCAGACATACGCCTCGTTCACCTCGTCAAATCCGCAGGCGGCACGTGTCACGCTCATCGCCCCGCCGTTGCGCAGCAGGCCTATGTTGCTCTCGGTCAGTTTGATGCCGTTGACCTCGGTTATCCATTCGCCGCGCCTGATGCCAGCACGCTCGGCGGGCGACCCGGGGTAGACGAACAGCACCCGCGCCGCCAACGCCCGTCCCTCGACCGTCGTGGTGTAGAACTCCAGGCCATATCCCGGCGTGACCTCACCCAACCGTCCCGTGTCACCCTCGGTGTCGATGAACGAGAACGTGTCTGCCCGCCCACCGTTGCCGTTGCGGGTGAGCACGTTGCCGAAGAAAATGTCAGGTGTGGCATAACGGTTGGCATCCGTGCGCATCGACCCGTTCCAGAAGTAGTGGTCGCTCATCGTCGCCACGATCCAGTCATTCGTCTCCGTCCTGTCGCGGTAGCCCTCCTCGCGGTTCTCCCTGCACGCCCCGAGCACCAGCGCGGCAGCGGCAAATATGGTCACAGTCAATGTCTTCATCATTCCCAGTTTTTGTTGTGCAAAGATAATCCCTCTGCCGCCAGCAAGCAAGTGGTGCGCACCGCCGCCCCTTTCGAATGCCCCTCCCTATGTTGTCCCGGGATGCGCAGGTGGTGTAGAGACGCTGCCCGTTGCGTCTCATCAATAGGCGGCGGAAAGATGCCGATGGCATGGATTGTGTAGAGACGCTGCCTGCTGCGTCTCTCATGTGTATAGGATGTGATGGAAGCGCGGCGGGCAGCGTCTCTACAAGCCGTGCGGCAGCCTTCGGGCAATCACATCAGGCGACAAATCCCGTGACAACAGACGTAAACTTCCTTCCCTCGCCGGGAAAACTTCCATGTCTCGGCGAGTAAAGTAAAAACAAAACTTTTGAATGAATAAACAGAACTTTTG
>CALNGU010000018.1 GCA_939800445.1 uncultured Bacteroidaceae bacterium
AGTTTTGTTTTAATATTCAGAACTTTTGTTTATATAAACAAAACTTTTGAATGAATAAACAAAACTTTTGTTTTTACTTTGGGATAAGGGGTGTTGCAGCTTGTTTCTGGTGATGTGCGGGTTTGTGCCTGACGTGCGGGAGGTTTGCCTCTGGCGTAGGCGGTGGATGGGTGCTGTGAGGGGGCGGATGTCCTGCTATCGGGCTGCGCAACGCCTGCGTGGTGCCGGATGGCACAACGGGGCTGCCCGCGCGTGTCGGACAGCCCCGCTGGCGTGTGAGGGGATGCGGTGGCTCAGATGAACCGTTGCCTGTGCAGCGCGTCGAGCAGCCGTCGGGAGAACGCTTCGTTGTCGGCGCGGGTGTAACGGCAGTCGGTGAAGACTTGGGCGAGCGTCTCCTTGCCGTTGATGCGGACGAATTCCTTGTTCTCCTCCAGCGACTCGCGGTAGGCGTAGATGCGCCTGATGTCGTCGTCGGTGTAGTCGTGATAGGTCTCGTCGTGCACGATGCCGTCCATCGGCAGGCGGTCGGGCTGGGCGGGGTGCTCGGCGGGATAGCCCACGGTGATGGTGGCGACGGGGAACACCAGCGCGGGCAGCTGCAGCAGGTCAATGATTTTGCCGGGCTCGTAGGTGGTGGTGCCGAGGTAGCAGATGCCCAGGCCGGCTTCCTCGGCCGCCGTGCAGAACGTCTGTGCCACGAGCAGCGCGTCTATGCTGGCGTTGAAGAATGACTCGAAGTTGTCATAGCCCGGGTCGGCCTTGTTGATGGCGCACCAGTGGGTAGCGCGGTTGAAGTCGGCGCAGAAAGTCAGCACGGCGGCTGCGTCGCGCACCATGGGTTGGTTGAAGTGCAGCGGGGCGAGCCGTTCCCTCATCGCGGCGTCGCGCGTGATGACGATGCTGTAGAGTTGCATCCCGCCCATCGTCGAGGCGCGGCAGGCTGTCGCGAGCAGTTCGTCCATGAGCTGGGCGGGGATGGGCTTGTCTTGGTATTTGCGGATTGTCCGCCTTTGTCTGATGCTTTCCATGATTATGTCATTTGTGGTTGTTATTCGGTAGCAAAGTTAGCAATTGCGGCATTACGGCAATGCTTTGCGGAGCGGTAAGTGTCTCGTGGCGGGAAACATTGTTTTCAAATCTTTTTACCTGGGCTGTTTTTCCCGTAAGCCTTGCCGTGATGTGCGGGCAAATGATATATCTTTGTTGCCATTCTATGTAAAACCATCAAACAAACCAACAACCGTGGAAAAAGAAACTTATACCTATGACGAGGCCTTTGAGGAATCGTTGAAGTACTTCAATGGTGACGAACTGGCGGCAAGGGTCTGGGTCAACAAGTATGCAGTGAAAGATTCCTTCGGGAACATCTATGAGAAATCACCAAGGGATATGCATTGGCGCATCGCCAATGAGGTCGCAAGGATTGAGGGCAACTATCCCAACCCGGTCTCGGCCGATGAGATATTCTCGTTGCTTGACCACTTCAAGTACATCATCCCCCAAGGCAGCCCGATGACGGGCATCGGCAATGACTACCAGGTGGCGTCGCTATCCAATTGCTTCGTCATCGGTGTCGATGGTTCGGCTGACTCCTATGGCGCCATAATAAAGATGGATGAGGAGCAGGTGCAGCTGATGAAACGTCGCGGCGGAGTGGGGCATGACCTCTCGGACATCAGGCCGAAAGGTTCTCCAGTGAAAAACTCGGCACTGACTTCCACGGGGCTTGTGCCGTTCATGGAGAGGTATTCCAATTCGACACGCGAGGTGGCGCAAGACGGGCGGCGCGGGGCGTTGATGCTCAGCGTCTCGATCAAGCACCCGGATTCGGAGGCTTTCATCGATGCCAAGATGACCGAGGGCAAAGTGACGGGCGCGAATGTTTCGGTCAAAATCGATGATGAGTTCATGAGTGCGGCCATCGAGGGTCGCCCCTATGTGCAGCAGTATCCCATTGATTCGCCCGACCCGATGGTGAGGAAAGAGATTGACGCCTCTGCTCTCTGGCACAAGATAGTCCACAATGCTTGGAAATCGGCTGAGCCTGGAGTGTTGTTCTGGGACACCATCATCCGCGAGTCGGTGCCCGATTGCTATGCAGACTTGGGATTCAAGACCGTCTCGACCAATCCGTGCGGTGAGATTCCCCTTTGTCCCTACGACTCATGCCGTTTGCTGGCCATAAACCTCTATTCCTATGTGGTCAATCCGTTCACTCCGGATGCTTATTTCGACTTTGAGTTGTTCAAGAAACACGTGCAGATAGCACAACGGATAATGGACGACATCATCGACCTCGAACTGGAAAAAATCCAGGCCATCCTTGCCAAAATCGCGTCAGACCCGGAGAGTGACGACGTGAAGCGCACTGAAAGGGAGCTGTGGGAGAAGATTTACAAGAAGAGCGGTGCAGGCCGCCGCACGGGTGTCGGCATAACCGCCGAGGGGGATATGCTGGCGGCACTCGGTTTGTGCTATGGCACTGCCGAGGCCAACGACTTTGCCGAGCAGGTGCACAGAACTTTGGCACTGAATGCTTATAGGTCTTCTGTCACGATGGCGAAGGAACGTGGCGCATTCTCCATATATGATGCCGGGAGGGAGAAGAACAATCCTTTCATCAACCGTTTGCGCGAGGCTGATGCCGCGCTTTATGACGACATGGTGAAGTATGGCCGCCGCAACATCGCCTTGCTCACCATCGCCCCGACCGGGACGACGAGCCTCATGTCGCAGACCACTTCGGGCATAGAGCCTGTGTTCTTGCCCGTCTACAAACGCCGCAGGAAGGTGAACCCCAATGACACCGATGTCCATGTGGACTATGTGGACGAGACGGGGGACACTTTTGAGGAGTACTTGGTCTACCATCCCAAATTCCTCGTGTGGATGAAAGTCAATGGATATGACGTTGACAAGAAATATACTCCGAATGAAATAGACGAGTTGGTCAAGAAGTCCCCGTACTACAAGGCCACTTCCAACGATGTCGATTGGCTCATGAAAGTGAAGATGCAGGGACGCATCCAGAAATGGGTTGACCATTCGATCAGCGTCACCATAAACTTGCCGGCCGACATTCGCGAGGATTTGGTCAACGACCTTTATGTCGAGGCTTGGAAGTGCGGGTGCAAGGGCTGCACGGTCTACCGCGAAGGCTCACGCTCGGGTGTGCTGATTTCTGCGAAGGGCGAAAAGGAAATTCCCGAATGCAAACGTCCCGAGGTCACGGAAGTGCGCCCCAAAGTGCTTGAAGCGGATGTCGTGCGTTTCCAGAACAACAAGGAGAAATGGGTGGCTCTTGTCGGATTGCTTGACAATGTGCCTTATGAGATATTCACCGGTCTGCTCGATGACGACGAAGGCATCATGTTGCCAAAGACAGTCACCAAGGGCAGGATTATCAAAAACTACGACGAGTTTGGCAACAAGCACTACGACTTCCAGTTTGAGAACAAGCGGGGGTATAAGACGACCATCGAGGGACTTTCCGAGAAGTTCAACAAGGAGTACTGGAACTATGCCAAGCTGATTTCTGGTGTCCTGAGGTGGAGGATGCCCATCGACCAGGTGATAAAGCTCGTGAGCTCCCTCGAATTTGATAACGACAACATCAACACGTGGAAGGTCGGTGTCGAGCGTGCATTGAAGAAATATGTCCTCGACGGCACTGAGGCCAAAGGACAGAAATGCCCCAATTGCGGCAACGAGACGTTGATATACCAAGAGGGATGTCTCATCTGCAAGACTTGCGGCTCGTCAAGATGCGGTTGACGGCAAGGCAATGACTGCAACTGCAAATGAAATAGTCCGATTGAGGTCGGACTATTTCGTTTGTGGTAAACACGGATAGGAATATGAAAATAATCTTCAGCATAGAATACAGGACCCGTTGGGGTGAAGACCTTAGGGTGCATATAGCGGGAGCGGATGGCAACATCTCCGCAGTCCCGCTCCAGACCAAGGACGGGGTGAGGTGGAAAGGCGAGACCTTTGTGAGCAAGCAAGGGAAATTGTCCTACTACTATTGCGTATATAATAAAGGTATAGAGACGCGGCGTGAATTCTCGTTGGTCGAGCGGAGTGCTGATGTCCATGCGTCGCAGGAAGTCTATGTCGCAAACGATTCGTGGCGCGACATCCCGCAGGATTTCCCGTTTTACAGTTCGGCATTCTCACCCAGCAGGCCGATGGATGCTGTGACTGTGGAGAGGTTAGGCAAGACTTTGTTGTTGAAAGTCAGCCATCCGCACCACACAGGCCGCCTGGCCGTGGTCGGAAGCAACGACTACCTTGGCAACTGGAATCCCGAAAAAGCCTTGCCCCTGTCACCTGCCAATTACCCCGAGTGGAGCGTGGCACTTGATGCGTCGCGGCTGACATTCCCGTTTGAGTATAAATTCCTATGGTTTGACCGCGATGGCGCGGTGCACTGGGAGCTGAACCCCAACCGCGTCATTGCCGATTGCGGCATAGGCGAGGGCATGACCGTCTCGTTTGCCGACCTGCACGTCAGGTTTGACACGCCGCCGGAGAAGTATGCAGGCGTCGCCATCCCCGTCTTTTCCTTGAAGTCCTCCAGCAGCTGTGGCATAGGAGACTTCACCGACCTCAAACGGTTCGCCGGGTGGGCGGCGATGACGGGCATGAAATTCGTGCAAATCCTCCCGATTAACGACACGACGGCAACGAAGACCTGGCACGATTCCTATCCTTACAGCGCGATTTCAGTGTATGCGCTCAACCCGATATACATTGACATTTTCAGAGCCGGCGGACTGCGCGACGCGGCCGCGCTTGGCGAATTCGAGCAGAAGCGGCGCGAATTGAACGCCTTGCCGCAAGTCGATTACGAGGCCGTGCTTGCCGTCAAGTTGGACTATCTGTCGCGGCTCTACGACCAGGAGTGCGGGAGCATCATCGGCAGTGACGGCTTCGTGGCGTTCTGCAAGGACAATGCCGGGTGGCTGCGGCCCTATGCCGCCTTCTGCCGCCTGCGTGACTTGCATTCGACATCCGACTTCTCGTGCTGGGGGGAATATGCTTCCTATTCAGACAAGGTGTTCGAGGACCTGAGGGCTGCCGACCAGCACACGGTGACGTTCTACGCCTACCTGCAATATGTGGCGCACGTCCAGTTGGCCGACGCTGTCGCGGCGGCGAGGGCTGACGGGGTGGTCATCAAGGGCGACATCCCCATCGGCGTGTCCCGTTGCAGCGTGGACGTGTGGTCAGCCCCGCGCCTATTCAACCTGACGGGGCAGGCCGGCGCGCCTCCCGACGCTTTCGCAGCCGACGGGCAGAACTGGGGTTTCCCCACCTATCACTGGGACGCGATGGCACGTGACGGCTATGCCTGGTGGCGCAACCGTTTCGCCGCCATGTCGCGCTATTTCGATGCCTACAGGATTGACCACATACTCGGCTTTTTCCGCATCTGGGAGATTCCCGTCGATGCAGTCAGCGGGGTGATGGGGCATTTCACCCCGGCCTTGCCTTTGTCGCCCGACGAGTTGCGCTCGCGGGGCTTCGACTTCGACCGCGACAGGCACGCCGTCCCCTACGTGACGGACGAAGTGCTCATGTCGCTGTTTGGCAACGAGGCGCGTTATGTCAAAGAGAAATTCCTCGACGATGCGCCCCAGCCTGGCACGTTCAGGCTGAGGGAATGCTGCGACACAGGACGCAAGGTCTTGGGACTGCAATACGTCGAAGACCGCGTGCGGAGCGGGTTGATGAAGCTGCTGTCCAACGTCCTCTTCGTCGAGGACACGAGGAAGCCCGGGATGTTCCACCCCCGCATTGCCGCCCAGGACACGCTTGCCTATGAGCTGATGTTCGACGACGGGCAGAAGAGGGTGTTTGACGAGTTGTACGAAGACTTCTACTACGTCCGTCACAATGACTTCTGGCGCGAATCGGCGATGCGCAAGCTGCCGCCGCTCGTCATGTCCACCCGTATGCTGGCCTGCGCCGAGGACCTTGGCATGATTCCAGCCTGCGTCCCCGAAGTGCTTGACGACCTGCGCATACTCTCGCTCGAGGTGCAGCGGATGCCGAAACTCTACGGGCAGGAGTTTGCCGACCCGGCGACCTACCCCTACCGTTCTGTCTGCACTACATCGACGCACGACACATCGACCCTGCGCGGCTGGTGGCTGGAGGACGGGGCGTCGACGATGCGCTACTACAACAACTATCTCCACTTCTGGGGCGAACCGCCGAGGCAGGCGACGACCGAGGTGTGCGAACTCATCGTGCGCCGTCATCTGGAGTCGTCGTCGATGCTGTGCATCATCCCCTACCAGGACTGGCTGTCCATCAGTCCGTTGCGCAGTGCCAACATCGCGGGCGAGCGCATCAACGACCCGTCGGACAGCAACCATTACTGGCGTTACAGGATGAACCTGACGATTGAGGACTTGCGCGGAGCGGAGGAGTTGAACAGCAAAATCAGGCAGATGATTGTCTGCTCGGGTCGTTCCGTGGGCTGACAGTCACGCGTCGTGCCAGGCAATACCAATATGGCGCGGGGATGCATCGATGGTGCGTCCCCGCGCTTTTAAATCCCGTGACGATAGGCATAAACTTCCACCACTCGCCGAGAAAAGTTGGTTGTCTCGGTGCTTCAAGTAAAAACAAAACTTTTGAATGAATAAACAGAACTTTTGTTTATATAAACAGAAGTTTTGAATATTAAAACAAAACTTTTGAATATACTTGAAGCACCGAGCAAAGGAACTTTTCTCGGCGAGTGAAGGAAGTTTAGGTCTGTTGTCGTTGATTTTATGTCCTGCCCTGTTGCTGCGGATGGCGGGCGTTGCTCGGCCGTATGCCCTTGGCAGCAGCCGCCGCGCCTGCCGTCAGGACAGCAGCCGCTTGCAGAGGTAGCGCACGGGCAACCATATCGTGACCATGACCGTGGCAAGCACGGTGGCGAAGATGACGGCCAGGTCGCGCCAGTCCACCCTGACGGGGTAGGCGTCGGTCATGAACATCGAGCCGTCGCCCATCTTGACCAGCCCCAGGTGCTGTTGCGCGAGGCACAGGGCGATGCCCAGCACGATGCCCGACAACGCGCCGAGCAGGCTGATGAGCCACCCCTCGGCGAGGAATATCCTGACAATCTGCCCGCGCTGTGCGCCGAGGCACTGGATGGTGCGCAGGTCGTCGCGCTTGTCGATGATGAGCATGGCGACCGACCCGATGACGTTGAGCGCGGCGATGAGCACGATGAGCGAGAGGAAGAGGAATGAGATGAGCTTCTCGATGTTGATGACTTTGAAAACGTCGCTCTGCTGCTCGTAGATGTCCTGCACGTCGAATGCGTCGCCGACGACCCCCTTGATTTTCTGCTTCACCGCATCGGTGTCGCTGCCGGGACGCAGGCGCAGCTCCACCGCGCTCACCTCGTCGCGGTAGCCGAACAGCTGCCGTGCGAATGCGATGTCGGTGATGATGTATGCCTCGTCGTATTCGGGTTGCCCGACGATGAACACCGAGCCCGGCGAGTAGAGGTAGCCGTGCCTGAACGATGACATCGGGTTGGCCATGTTGACGCGCCCCTCGCGCCGTGGGGCGTAGACTTCGAGTGCGTCGAGGAACTTGATGCCGCAGTTCAACTGGCGGACGAGGCCTATCCCCATCGTGGCGTAGGCCGCCACTTCGTCGGAGAGGATGAATTGCCCGTTGCCGTAGAGCGTGTTGCCAAACGACGTGAGCGCGGCGAATGTGCTGTCAACCCCCTTGAGCGTGGCGATGGCCTGCTTGTCCTTGTACTTGACCATCACGTTGTCCTCGAGCGTGGGCGACATGACCTCGACCTCGGGCATGGCCGCCACGGCCTTGAACGCGTCGGTCGCGGGCGAGAATGCCTTGCCCTGCCGCGCCGTGACCTTCAGCTGCGGGTCGAAACTGGTGAACGATGACTTGATGACATCGTGGAAGCCGTTGAAGATGGACATCGTTATCACCATCGCCATCGTGGCGAATGCCAGCCCGCAGACCGAGATGAGCGAGATGATGTTGATGGCGTTGTGCCTCTTCTTGGAGAAGATGTAGCGGCGGGCTATGTAGTAGGGGAAGAACATTTACTGCTTGAGCAATGCGTCTATCCTGTCTATGTAGTCAAGCGAGTCGTCGATGAAGAATTTGAATTCGGGGATGATGCGCAGTTGGTGGCGCATCCTCTGTCCGATTTCAAATCTGATGGAGCGTTGGTTCTCGTTTATGTTGTTTATGATTTCCTGCGCCTTCTCCGAGGGGAAGATGCTGAGGTATGCCCTTGCGACGCTGAGGTCGGGGCTTATCCTGACCGTGCTGACGCTTACGAGGGTGCCGTGCGTGGCTTGCGTCTGGCGTTGGAAGATGTCGCTGAGTTCCTTTTGGATCAACCGTGCTATTTTGCTTTGTCTTGTCGTTTCCATTGTCTGATGTTGCTTTTATAGTTTTCTGATTATCGTTAGCCCGTCCCTCAGGGGTAGGATTACTTTTTCCACTGCCTTGTCCTGCGCCACCATGTCGTTGAACTGCTGTATGCCGATGGTCTGGAGGTCGCTCGCCTTTGGCTGCCTGACGACGTTGCCGCTCCAGAGGGTGTTGTCGGCGATGATGTACCCTCCCTTGGACAAATGCCGCATGACCATGTGGTAGTAGTCGGTGTAGTGCCTTTTGTCGCCGTCGATGTAGGCCATGTCAAACGTCACTCCCAGCTGCGGCACGAGTTGCATCGCGTCGCCGATTGTGAATGTTATCCTGTCGGCATAGGGGGAATTGTCCAGCCAGGGGCGGGTGAATACCTCCTGTTCGTCGTTTATCTCGTAGGTGTAGAGATGCCCTCCCTCTGGCAACCCTTCGGCGAGGCACAGGGCCGAGTAGCCGCTGTACGTGCCTATCTCCAGGACGTTGCGGGGCCTGGCCATCTCGACAAGCATTTTCAGTATGCGGCCTTGCAGATGCCCCGATGCCATGCGCGGCCTGAGCAGCTGGAGGTTGGTGGCGCGGTAGAGGTCGTTGAGGTACTGCCCCTCGGCATCGATGTGCTGCAATATGTAGTCTTCAAGGCTCTTGTCAACGTCCATGTCAGAAGCAGGGTGGGTTGTATTTGTCAAATTTGTCCAAGATGGAGCATATCTTGTTAATCTCAAGGAATGTGGTGCCGCTGTTGTCGCTAAAGCTGCCGTTGAGGTAGGCCACCATGTCGTCGCGCCGCACGTCGTGGTTGTCCACCAGCTTGACAAGGACTTCGCGGAGGAACTCGCGGTCGTTGTCCTTTTGCTCAAGGTAGTAGGGGGTGACTCCGTAGGACAGTGCGAGCTGGCGCATCGTGGTCTTGTTGAAGCAGATGGCATACACCGGGTAGCGTCCACGGCAGGAAGCCACGGCGCGTGCGGTGTTGCCGGTGTAGCTGTCGGTGATGATGCCGCGCACTTTCAACCTCTGCGTGGATTTGACTGCCTGCTTGGCGAGGAATGAGGTTACGTCGGTGTCGTTGTCGGTGAGCTGCATCTTTATCTCGTCTTCCCTTGTGCGGTAGCGTTCTGTCTCCACCGCGACTTTGGCCATTGTCTCGACGGCCTCGACCGGATATTTGCCGTAGGCTGTCTCGCCGCTGAGCATCAGGGCATCGGTGCTGGTGAACACTGCATTGGCGATGTCGGCTATTTCAGCGCGGGTCGGACGCGGGTTGTTTATCATTGAGTGCAGCATCTGTGTTGCCACGATGACCGGCTTGCGGACTTGGATGCATTTCTTGATGAGTTGCCGTTGGATGCCTGGTATCCTTTCTTGCGGAATTTCTATCCCGAGGTCTCCACGGGCGACCATTATGCCGTCGGCCACCTTGAGTATTTCGTCGATGTTGTCCACGCCCTCCTGGTTTTCAATCTTTGCGATGACTTTTATGGGGCTTTGTGCCTTGTCGAGCATCTCTTTTATGTCCAGCACGTCTTGTGCGTTGCGGACGAAAGAGTGGGCGATGAAGTCTATACCATTATTTATAGCATAATCGATGTTTGTCCTGTCCTTGTCGGTGAGCGAGGGCAGGTTTATCCTTACCCCTGGCACGTTGACGCTCTTCCTGTTGCCGAGCCGTGCGTCGTTGCACACTTGGCAGGTGAGGGTGTTGTCGTCTTTGCCAGTCACGAGCAGTTCGAGTTCACCGTCATCTATCAGGATGTGGTCGCCAACGGACAGGTCGTGCACGAAGCCGCCGTATGTGACGTAGATGCATTCTTTACTGGTCTTGTCGCCGTCAACCCCACTCTTCACTGCGACCGTGTCGCCTGTACGGAAGTCCAGTCCATCGCAGTCCGACGGCAAAGTCCTGACCTCTGGACCTTTGGTGTCAAGCAGGATGGCTATGTTGTCAGAGACGGCACGGACGTTGCCTATGATTTCGTCAAACCCCTCCCGGGATGCGTGGGCGGTGTTTATCCTCACCACGTTCATACCTGCGTCGTAGAGAGATTTGATGAACTCGCGGCTGCACCGCCTGTCGGAGATGGATGCTACTATTTTGGTATTCTTTCTCATATTATGATTTTCTAAAGGCATTTAGATGAATGACATCAATGCCAGCTCGTAGGACTTGAGACCAAAGCCGGCCACCACTCCCATGCAGACGGGGGAGATGACGGAATGCCGCCTGAATTCCTCACGGGCATAGATGTTGCTGATGTGGACTTCCACCACAGGCACGCCTGCCGCCGTTATCGCATCGCGGATGGCAACCGAGGTGTGCGAATACCCGCCGGCATTGAGCACCACACCGTCAAACCCGTCGCTTTTGGCGTTCTGGAGGGCATCGATGATGTCCCCCTCGTGGTTTGACTGGCGTTCCTCGATGGTGAGCCGCCCGTCAAATGACTTTTGCAACTCCTCCACGCATTGCCCCATCGTGGCGGAGCCGTAGATGTCGGGTTGCCTCGTGCCTGTCAAGTTGAGGTTGGGACCGTTGAGGATTAGAATCTTTCTCATCTAAGGTGATTATTGTTACTTTTGCGGGATTACGGTGCAAAAGTACTAAAAAGAACGATACCGACCCATCCCAACATCGCATCATGACGGAACAATCACTGCTCGACAACTACAGGAGATACCTTGTCCTTGAGAAATCATTGAGCCTTAACAGCGTGGAGGCCTATCTTTTCGACCTCGCCAAACTGTCCGCCTACGTCGCCGCCGAGAGCCGCAGCCTCGTGGACGTGAGCCATGACGACATGGTCGAGTTCATCAAGTGCCTGCATGAGACGGGCATCCATCCACGTTCCCAGGCAAGGATCGTGTCGGGGATTAGAAACTTCTACAGATTCCTTATGCTTGAGGGCTACATCAAGCAGGACCCGTGCGAGCTGATAGAGATGCCTAACATCGGGCGGCACGTCCCGGAAGTCCTGTCGGTTGAGGAAATCGACAGCATCGTCAATGCCGTTGATGACACCAAGGACGAGGCATCGCGCGACCGTGCCATAATCGAGGTGCTCTACGGTTGCGGTCTGCGGGTCAGCGAGCTGGTCAACATGAGGCTGACCGACATCTTCTGGGAGGAGGAGTTTGTCAAAATCACGGGCAAGGGCGACAAGCAACGTCTCGCGCCCATCTCGCGGCGGGCGATGGATGAAATCAAGTGCTACTTGCCTTTCCGCTCGTCCGTCAACGTGCAGCGCGGCGAGGAGGGCTATCTCTTCATCAGCAAACGTGGCAAGCATCTGTCGCGCATCACCGTCTTCCACATCGTCAAGGTCCTTGCCGAGCGTGCCGGCATACGGAAAGTCATCAGCCCGCACACCTTCCGCCATTCGTTTGCCACGCATTTGCTGGAGAGGGGGGCAAACCTCCGCGCCATCCAGATGATGCTCGGGCACGAATCAATCTCGACCACAGAGATTTATACGCACGTCGATATGTCCACGCTGCGCTATGAAATCCTGGAGCACCACCCGAGGAACAAGCGGAAGGGGTGAACTCTGCCTGCAATGTCTTGTCATATTAATGGCGGCATGGCGTGCTGTCTATCCTATAATAAATAATGTATTGCGCAACGGTGTCGGAAGCCGGCAGAGCGGCATACAATGCCGTAGGCAAAAACATCGTATGCTGATGGCAAAATCATCGTATGCTAACAGTGAAATCATCGTATGCTGTCGGTGATTGCATTGTATGTTTCCATTACCGTCCCGGGAAACAATGGGCAGAGGCGTGCCGCCCTTGGATGAAATCGCCCTTTGAAACAGCCAAAAACGATGAATGACAATGGCTTTTAACATTATTTTCGCCTCGGCAGCAAAAAATATTGTGAGAACTTTGCCTTTACTTAATAATTAATATCTTTGCATTGATTTTGCATGATTAGAAGCAAGTATTATTCTTAACATTAGCGATATGGTTAAAAAGTTTTATTTACCGTTGATTGCACTCTTGGTAGTTGCAATGACATCATGTGGAAAACTTGGAGAGTTGTCTCCTGAGTATTTCAAAACCAATCCTGAAGTCCTTGAGGCAGTAGCAGGCAAAGTGCCTGTGACAATCTCGGCGACTTTCCCGGAAAAGTACCTGAAGAAGAAAGCTGTCGTTGAAGTCGTTCCTGTCCTCAAATGGGACGGCGGCGAGGCTGTAGGCCAGTCAAAGACCTTCCAAGGTGAAAAGGTTACAGGCAACGACCAGTCAGTGCCTTACAAGGTGGGCGGCACCTACACGATGAAAGCCGTGTTTGACTACGTGCCTGAGATGGCCAAGTCAGAACTCTACTTGCGCTTCAACGCAAAGGTCGGCAAGAAGACGGTTGACGTTCCTGAGGTGAAGATTGCCGATGGCGTGATCGCGACTTCTGAACTCCTCAACACTAACGAAGTGACTCCTGCGATTGCATCGGCTAACACTTCAAGCAGCGTTGATGCCTACCAGAGAATCGTAGAACAGAAGCAAGAGGCTCAAATCAAGTTCTTGATCCAGCAAGCAAACGTACGCGCCAGCGAACTGAAGTCAGACGAGATTAAAGCGTTCACTGACAAGATAGCAGAGGTCAAGGCTGATTCGACAGGCAAATCCATGAAGAACATCGAGATTGCCGCTTACGCATCACCCGATGGCGGTGTCAAGTTGAACACCACTTTGTCTGAAAATCGTAAGGACAACACCGTTTCTTACTTGAACAAGGAATTGAAGAAGGCTGAGGTTGAGACTAACGTTGATGCCGACTACACAGCTCAAGACTGGGAAGGTTTCCAGAAACTCGTTGCCGCTTCTGACATCCAAGACAAGGAGCAAATCCTGAATGTCCTCTCCATGTATTCAGATCCAGAGCAAAGGGAAGAAGCTATCAAGAACATCTCTTCTGTCTACAAGACTTTGGCAGACGAAATCCTTCCTGAACTCCGCCGTTCACGCCTGACTCTCAACTACGAGTTGATTGGACGTTCTGATGAGGAAATCAACGAGGCATTTGACAACAATCCGGAAGTGTTGAGCCTTGAGGAGCTTCTCTATGCAGGTGCGCTCACTGACGACCAGGCAAGGAAAGAGGCCATCTACAAAGAGACCATCAAGAGATTCCCCAACGACTACCGTGCTTACAACAACCTTGGTGAGGTTGAATACGCAAAGGGTAACTATGACGCAGCTGAGAAGCAATTTGCTAAAGCCGCATCTTTGAAGGATGCTCCGGAAGTCAACTTGAACCGTGGTTTGGTAGCTCTTGCTAAGGGTGACAACAATGCAGCCCAAGTATACTTTGGCAAAGCAGCTGGCACTAAGGAACTCGGTGAGGCAAGGGGCAACTTGGCAATCGCCAACGGTGACTACGAGCAAGCTGTTTCCAACTTCGGTGACACCAACACTAACAGCGCAGCTTTGGCTCAAATCCTTAACAAGGACTACAGCAAAGCAAAGAACACTTTGTCAAAGGTTGAGAACCCCGATGCAACTACGGCTTATTTGACTGCTATCCTTGGAGCAAGGACTAACAACTCTGCAATGGTAATCGACAACTTGAAGGTTGCTGTTGCCAAGGATGCATCTTATAAGAAGTATGCTGCAACTGACATGGAATTTGCCAAGTACTTCAAAAATGCAGACTTCCAAGCTGTATTGAAGTAATAATAGTTAAGGTATATAATAGGAAAGGGGAGGCCTGATGGCCTCCCTTTTTCATTCATACATTTGCGATGTATGGCGTAGCCTCAAGCCGTTAATTTGGCATCACCAATTGGATGTGGTGCAAAGGAAAAGGTCTCAGCGGAGGATGTATCCGCTGAGACCTTTTGTCCCTTTTGCCAGCCAGGCAGATTGTTGCAGCAAGGGCAGTGGGACGGAAGCCGTCCTACTGCCTGACAATGGTCATTTCGTCAATGAGGTGTTTTGCGCCGGCATATTTCTCTATGACGAAGAGGACGTACCTGATGTCCACGCACACCGCCCTTTGCAATGCGGGATTATAGGCGATGTCGCCAGTCAGCCCCTCGACATTGCGGTCAAATCCGCACCCGATGAGTTGTCCCTTGCTGTTGAATACGGGCGACCCCGAGTTGCCCCCAGTCGTGTCGATGCCCGTGGCGAAGCAGACAGGCATCCTGCCGTCGGCCATGGCATATTGCCCGAAATCTTTGTTGGCGTAGAGTTCCTTCAGACGCTCGGGGACGATGAATTCGGGATTGTTCGCATCCTCCTTTTCCATCACACCGTCGAGGGTGGTGTAGCAGAGGTTGGTCACGCCGTCGGCAGGCTTGTAGGAAGCTATCTTGCCGTAGGTCAGTCGCAACGTCAGGTTGGCATCGGGGTAGAGTGGAGTGCCCTCGTGCCTTTTCAACTCCATCATCCCGGCCACCCACGCCTTGTGTGCCTTGGCGTAAGCCTTGTTCACCTCCTTCATGTCGTCGGCGACTTTCAGGTAGCCCTCACGCACCGACTTGGCATATCTGACCATCAAGTCGTCCTCAAGCGTGGCAAGGCGCGGTTTGCTCATGAATCTGTCGAATGCCTCACGGCTCCCGAAGATGGATGTCTCGAAGCAGTCATCGACGAACCGCCCAATGTCCCCC
Organism: uncultured Bacteroidaceae bacterium; assembly: GCA_939800445.1. Taxonomy (GTDB): domain Bacteria; phylum Bacteroidota; class Bacteroidia; order Bacteroidales; family Bacteroidaceae; genus Avibacteroides; species Avibacteroides faecavium. The sequence continues at coordinate 15,039 of CALNGU010000018.1, forward strand.
TTGTACTCCTTGTCAATCAATGCGAAAATCCCGATGCGCTGCCCGGCGGGGATGAGCGAGGCGTAGGCTTCCAGCATGAGTTTCGAGACTTTGCGGTCAACCTCGGGGGCGTAGTTCTTGTTGAAGTACTTGTCGGCAGCCGCCTTCAGTTCCCCCGCCATCTCGTCGATGGAAGTCTTGTCCTTGGTCTCCAGCGCCTTTTGCAGGTTGTCCACCGATGGGATGGAGGCAAACTCCGTGCCCAGCATCAGTGCCTCAAGGATTGCTTCGCTGTGGAACATCGCATCGTGCCTTGCCGCCACGATGCCCTTTATCGTCTCGTAGGCCTCGCGGTAGGTCGTGTTGCCCGTCTCCTTGCCGTAGGCAAGCAACCTCTCCTGCTGTTGCCGCTTCGTCTCAAGCACGTCGAGGCGGATGAGCCCCTTGTTCATCCCGATGGCATTCTTCCAATAGTTTGCGATGGAGGCATATTTGCCGGCATATTGCAGTTTGATTGCCGGGCTTTTGGCCATCTCCTCGCCCCAAGCCTTCAGCCTGATGCTGCGGATGGTGTCGCGCATGAAGTTGGTCGTCTGCATCCGTTCTTCCACCTCGTCGCTAATCATGTAACGCCAGTTGCGCCCTGGCAATCCCATGACGAATGTGAAGTCGCCCTCCTCGATGCCCCCGATGTTGATGGCCAGGTGCTTCTTCACTTTCAACGGAACGTTTGAAGGCGAGTAGTCGGCAGGCTTGCCGTCGGCGGTCGCGTAGATGCGGAAAAGCGAAAAGTCCCCGCTGTGCCGCGGCCACTCGTAGTTGTCGGTGTCGGCCCCGAATTTGCCTATCGCCGACGGCGGCGCGCCGACCATCCTCACGTCGCGGTACTCGGTCTTGACAAAGAGGTAGTATCTGTTGGCACCGTAGAACGGCTTCAGCTCCAGCCGGGTGAAAGGCGTGACCTCGATGCCCTGCTCCTCGGCGAAGCGCGCGGCCACCCCCTCAAGGTAGGCAGGCGAGATGTAGTTAGTCCCCTCCGGGTCCGGGTCTTCCGCCAACCGTCCGTTGACGTAGGCAGTCACGTCCATGATCTTGTCGATGTAGGTCACGACCAGCCCCTCGCACGGCAGCTCCTCCTCGCGGCTCATCGCCCAGAAGCCGTCGGTCAGGTAGTCCCTCTCGACACTGCTGTGCATCTGGATGTAGTCGTAGCCGCAGTGGTGGTTGGTCAGCACCAACCCGTCGGGCGAAATGACCTCCCCCGTGCACCCGCCGTCAAAGTGCACCACCGCGTCCTTCAGGCTGATGCTGTCGGGATTGTAGATGTCGTCGATGCCAATCTCGAGCCCCAACGCGTGCATGAACGCGGCATTCTGCTCCTTGATGTCGGTCAGCATCCACATACCCTCGTCGGCCGTCGCCACCTGCACCGCGCCACCGAGCAGCGCGGCCAGGATCAAAGTCTTTTGTCTCATATCTGTATCACTGTTATTTATGGTTTGTTTGCCAAATATAGGGAAACGCCGCCACATATTATATATATAGGTATAGGCAGCCGCCCCGCCTGGCAAATCCGCAACGGTCAGGCGCGAACCTCCATCACCCCGCATGAGAAGTTCAACATCACGGCAGGAAAAGTAAAAACAAAACTTCTGAATATTAAAACAAAACTTTTGTTTATATAAACAGAAGTTTTGAATATATAAACAAAACTTTTGAATATACTTTTCATCCCGTGCAACGCAACTTTGTGCCAGACCATGCGCGGTTTTGCGCCGCACCGCACGCGGGTCTGCATCCCGCGCGGCGGGCGCGGCGTGAGGATTTTAGTTTCTTTTAATTGCACGGTATGGTCTATATGAGTAAATTTGCAGCAATTTATTTATTATGCTGAAGAGTATATCCGCGCTTATCATAACAGCAGCGTTGTTGGTGTCGTGCAACACTTACAACAAGGTCGTCAAGAGCTACGACCGCGAGCTGAAATACGAAACGGCGAAGAAGAACTATGTCTTGAAGAGCTACGGGCGGGCTGCCTCGCTGATGGAGGACTTGGTCTACTTCATGAAAGGGACTAACAATGCCGAGGAGTCGTTGTTCCTGCTCAGCATGACCTACTTCAAGCAGAAAGACTACGCCACCGCAGCCCAGCACTTCAGGACCTACTACACCGCCTACCCGCGCGGCATCTTCGCCGAGGAGGCGCGCTACTACACGGGCGTATCGCTCTTCCTCGACAGCCCGGAGGCGCAGCTCGACCAGACGCAGACCTACCAAGCCATCCAGGAGTTGCAGATGTTCATGGAGTACTTCCCCGAGAGCGACCGCAAGGAAAGGGCGCAGCAGATGCAATTCGAGTTGCAGGACAAGCTGGTGTACAAGGATTACCTGTCGGCCAAGCTCTACTATGACCTGGGGGACTACATGGGCAACAACTACGAGGCGTGCATAGTCACGGCACAAAACGCCCTGAAGGACTATCCCTACACCAACCTGCGCGAGGACATCTCGATCCTCATCCTCAGGGCCAGGTATCAGATGGCGTTGCACAGCATCGAGGAGAAGAGGATTGACCGCTACCGCGAGACCGTCGATGAGTACTACGCTTTCATCAACGAGTTCCCCGAGAGCAAGTATATGAAGGAGGCGGCGACCATCTTCAACAATTCGGAAAAGAGGATAAACGATAACAATATAGAATAAGAACATGGATTACAAGAAGACAAATGCCCCATTGACAACAGTTACGCGTGACTTGATGGAATTGTGCGAGGACACGGGCAACATCTACGAGACAGTGGCTATCATCGGCAAACGTGCCAACCAGATTTCCCAGGAGATGAAGGCCGAGCTTTCTAAGAAGTTGCAGGAGTTTGCCACTGGCAACGACAACTTGGAGGAAGTGTTTGAGAACAGGGAGCAGATCGAGATTTCCCGCTACTACGAGAAACTGCCGAAACCCACGCTGATTGCGACCAAGGAGTACGAGGAGCGCAAAATCTACTTCAGGAATCCTGCCAAGATTGACACCATCTGACGCGCTGCCATGGTCATCCAACGCATACAGACACTCTATCTGCTCATCGCTGCCGTGCTGTGCGCGGTCGCCGCGTTTGTGCCCGTCGGCCATTTTGCCGTGGAGGGGCAGGCGGCAGGGTTTGATTTCACCCCGTTGCGCATCCGTCTCGGCGAATTGCACGACTATTCTAATTGCTGGCTGGCTGTGGTCCTGTTGGCTTCGACGGTCATTTCGGCCGTCACCATCTTCAGCTACAAGCGGCTCAAGCGGCAGACCCGCCTGGCTGTGTCCAGCGTCGTTTTGCTCGTGGCCTACTATGTCGGCGTGTTTTTTGTCCAGCAGTCCGCGTGCGACGCACTTGGCGCGGCATTCAGGATGAGGTGGACGCTGTGCCTGCCATTGGTGGCATTGATATTGTGCCTGATGGCAATCAAGGCGATAGGGCATGACCGCAAGGTGTTGCGCGATGCCAATTCCATGCGCCTCCGTGACTGACGTTTGAGGCGTTAGTGATAAAAATGAAAGCGTCCGCTCCCGTATAGCATCGGGGCGGATGTTTTTTATTTACATGGTGCGTGGGGGTGCTGGTCAAGCCTGGAGGATTTCTCCTTGGTTCCATAAGGTTCAAGTTGAAGCATCCCGCCCCATTAAAACGCAGTTTGTTATGGTAAATTAAAAGATTAAGCTAATTTTGCGGCAATATAGAGTTAGCATTAACTTTGCATCTAAAACAAAACCTGGAGATGGGCAGGATAAAGAGGAACTTAAAGAAAATCAGGTTGCACAGTGAGGGGACGCACACCCTCGTCTACACTGCATTGTCATTGATTGCGGTCAATGCTCTTGTCTACTACTATTCTCCTTGGAAAATCCTCTCCTATTCGGTGATTGTGCTTTCTGCGGTGCTCTACCTGTTGCTTACCAACTTCTTCAGGTGTCCAATCAGGATTTTCAACGGTTCGACCGATGGCATCGTCGTCGCACCCGCCGACGGACGTGTGGTTGTGGTGGAGGAAGTCGATGAAGGGGAGTATTTCCACGACCGCCGCATCATGGTCTCCATATTCATGAGTATATTGAATGTGCACGCCAATTGGTATCCTGTCGATGGCACGGTCAAGAAAGTCGCACATCAGAACGGCAAGTTCATGAAAGCGTGGTTGCCCAAAGCGAGCACAGACAATGAGAGGTCGATGATTATCATAGAAACTCCTGACGGAAAAGAAATAATGGCACGCCAGATAGCCGGCGCGATGGCGCGCAGGATAGTCACTTATGCCCACGAGGGTGAAGAATGCTACATAGACGAGCACATGGGGTTCATCAAATTCGGGTCACGTGTCGATGTCTATTTGCCGTTAGGTACTGAGGTCTGCGTGCGGCTCGGCCAGTCCACCGTAGGAAACCAGACGGTCATTGCCAAACTTCATTGATGGCTTTATGGGGAGAATCCGGCTTTTCACATTACCCAATCTGCTGACATCGCTCAACCTTTTTTGCGGTTGCTTGGCTTGTGTCGAGGCTTTTGGTCGCAACTATGACCTCGTGTTGTTGCTTGTGCTGCTCAGTGCGGTGTTTGATTTTTCTGACGGGCTGGTAGCCCGTGCGACAAAGCAGTATTCGGCGGTCGGTCTTCAATTGGACTCGCTGGCCGATGACATCAGCTTCGGGCTTGTGCCGTCGGTTGTCGTGTTCTCGTTGTTCAATGAGATGAGCTACACTGGCAGGGCTTTTGCGTTGAAGGATGTCATCCCCTATGCTGCGTTCCTGATCTCGGTGTTCTCGGCATTAAGGCTCGCCAAATTCAATGTTGATGAAAGACAGACGGCATCCTTTGTCGGCTTGCCAACGCCTGCCAATGCCTTGTTTTGGGTCGCACTTGCTGCCGGTAGCCACGCGTTTGTCATGGAGATAGGGCCTGTGTGGACATTGCTGGCAGTGCTTGTCTCTTCCGTTTTGCTCGTATGTGAACTGCCGATGTTCGCACTCAAATTCAAGAACTTGCATTGGCGTGACAATATGGTCAGGTATGTCTTTATCGTCACATCCCTGCTTTTGGTCATATTCTTCAGGACAGCTGGCATAGCACTTGCAATCTGCTGGTATGTGGCCCTGTCGGTGATTGTCTTTTTAATGAAACCACGTCATGTTTCTCATTAAGTTCCTTGGGGGATTGCTCCTTTTCGCCCTGCTGTTCGGGATAATCATTGCTTTTGCGGTGTTTGCCCGTGTCTGGCGCGTTGTCAAGTCCGGCAAGCCTGGCAATGCAGCTTCAGGCGGCAGTGAGCGTATGTCCGCCACGAAAACCAAGGAAGAACCTGAACAGAAGATATTTGATGCGAGCGAGGGGGAGTATGTCGATTTCGAGGAAATCAAGGATGACGGCAAGCAAGACCGTTGACATGGGGCGATGATGCCGCATCGCGCATTCATTTCTTTCCACGTTTCATTTTGAAATATTCTTTGACGAGTGCCGAGCATTCGTCCCCGAGCACTCCGCTTACGACTTCAGTCTTGGGGTGCAGCGCGTCGGGGGCAATGCGGGTGTATCCCCGTTTCGGGTCGTCCGTCCCGTAGACCACTTTCCCCACTTGTGCCCAGCCCAATGCGCCGGCGCACATCGTGCAAGGTTCGACTGTGACGTATATGGTGCAGCCGGTCAGGTATTTGCCCCCGAGCCACGTTGCAGCCGCCGTGACGGCCAACATCTCGGCGTGGGCGGTGACATCGTGCAGGCGTTGTGTCTGGTTGTGCGTTTTGGCGATTATCTTGTCATTGCACACGACGACTGCGCCGACCGGCACCTCATCCTCGTCGCGTGCAATCCTGGCCTCGGTGAGGGCAATCCTCATGTAGTGCGCGTCATCCATCGGCATCGCGTTCACCTCCTCATCTCGTGGTCGCTGAAGAGGGTGGGATAATCGGCCTCGGTGCGGGTGTATATGAACCACAGGATTGTTTCACGCATCCATGTGGATTTGTTTTTGATGTTGTAGCGTTGCAGGTAGTTGTCGATGATTTCGTTCTCCTTCTCATTGACAAGGCAGGTCAGACGTTTGTCGCGCTTTGTCGTGGTCGCGGCTCGCTTTATGATTTTTTTCATGTTTCGTGGCTTTTTGCACAAAGATATGTTACTTTGGCGGCATTCATGCCACGATGTCATGCACATTTGGCGGTTTGAGTGCAAGATTTTGTGCTTTGCATCCCGTTTTCATTAGAGGGTGTCTGTCATGCAAAGGTTTGAAAGTTTGACAGGGTGAGTCATAAAGTCTATTTTTAGCTTGCAATTATATATTTTAAGGTTAAATCTATATAGCTTTAATTTAAAGCTATGTGTTTTTAGCCTAAAAACAAACTTTTCGTCCGTTGCCATTGCCTTATGCCGCTTTGTCCACGGTCTTGCGCCCGTGGCCATACATTTGCGGTCAGGAGATTTTTTGGGGATAAATGGGGGAAAAGGGCGTTTGTGAAAAATAGAAGTTATATCTTTGTTCACGCCAAAATGTAAGGAGATTAAGCAAAATGAGGAATTTCGGTGATTTCGAAGACCAATATACCGACTATGACAAGTCGCAGATTGCCATCCTGCCAGTCCCATACGACGGGACAAGCACGTGGATAAAGGGGGCTGACCGCGGACCGCAAGCCCTGCTCGAAGCGTCGTTCAACATGGAGTTCTACGACATCGAGACTGGGACGGAGGTCTATCGCAAGGGCATTGCCACTTTGCCGCCAGTGACCGAGGACAGCACTCCCGAGTCCATGGCCGAAGAGGTCGAGAGGCGGATGGACACGCTCTTTGACGACGGCAAATTCCCAGTGCTCATCGGTGGGGAGCATTCGGTCAGCATTGGCGCGATACGCTCGGCGGCGAAACGTTACCCCGGGATGTCCGTCCTGCAACTCGACGCGCACACCGACATGAGGGACACCTACGAGGGGTCGCCCTACAACCACGCCTGCGTGATGGCGCGTGCCAAAGAGGTGGCCGGCAATGTCGTGCAAGTCGGCATCCGCAGCACCTGCATGGCGGAAGAGGGGCAGAACATCGTGGCGGACAATGTTTTTCATGCCCACGTGCTGAAACGCCGCCCTGATTGGGTGCGTGACGTGTTGGGCCGCCTTGCGCCGGATGTCTATGTGACGATTGACCTCGACGTGCTAGACCCGGCCTATATGCCATCGACCGGGACTCCCGAGCCTGACGGGCTGGCCTATCGTGACGTGCTCGACTTGCTGAGAGCGGTGGCGGAGGAGCATCATGTCGTGGGGTTCGACCTCGTCGAGCTGTGCCCGAATGACGTGAACAAGGCTCCCGACTTTCTGGCTGCCAAGCTGCTGTATCAGTTCCTCAGCCTGCTGTATGCCGGCAAATGACGGTGAATGAATCAAATGAGTCCGCAGGGTCCTCAATCAGTACCTTGCAAATAGAATAACAATAACGAAATGTGTAGAGTTCTAATTATCGGTGCCGGAGGAGTAGGCACGGTGGTCGCATTCAAGGTCGCCAACAATCCAGTTTTCACTGACATCATGTTGGCGAGCCGCACAAAGTCCAAGTGTGACGCGATAGCCAAGGCTGTCGGCGGCGACAAGATCAAGACTGCCCAGGTCGATGCCGACAATGTGGACGACTTGGTCGCGTTGATGAAGGCTTACAAGCCGGAGATAGTTATCAATGTGGCATTGCCCTATCAGGACTTGACCATAATGGAAGCGTGCCTGGAGTGCGGTGCAAACTACCTCGACACGGCTAACTATGAGCCCAAGGACGAGGCTCACTTCGAGTACAGCTGGCAGTGGGCGTTCCATGACCGCTTCAAGGAGAAAGGGCTTACGGCCATCCTCGGTTGCGGGTTCGACCCGGGCGTGTCGGCAATCTTCACAGCCTACGCAGCCAAGCATCATTTCGATGAGATACACTACCTCGACATCGTGGACTGCAATGCCGGCAATCACGGGATGGCGTTTGCCACCAATTTCAATCCGGAGATAAACATCCGCGAGGTCACTCAAAAAGGCAAATACTACGAGAACGGGAAATGGGTGGAAACCGAGCCGCATGAAATCCACAAGCCGCTGCACTATCCGGAGGTAGGCGAGCGTGAGTCTTACCTCATATACCACGAAGAGCTGGAGTCACTGGTGAAGCATTACCCCAGCATCAAACGCGCAAGGTTCTGGATGACATTCGGGCAGGAGTACTTGACCCACCTGCGTGTCATACAGGATATCGGCATGGCGCGCATAGACCCTGTGATGTACAACGGTGTGGAAATCGTGCCGATACAGTTCCTCAAAGCTGTGTTGCCAGACCCGAAATCACTTGGTCCGAATTATCACGGGCAGACATCCATAGGTTGCCGCATCCGTGGCGTGAAGGATGGAAAGGAGCGCACCTACTACATCTACAACAATTGCGACCACGAACAGGCATACAAGGAGACTGGCACACAGGCGGTCAGCTACACGACGGGCGTGCCTGCGGCTTTGGGAGCAGCGATGTTTGCCAAAGGGTTGTGGAAAGCCCCAGGCGTGTTCAACGTCGAGCAGTTTGACCCGGATCCATTCCTTGCCGAGCTTGGTGAGCAAGGTTTGCCGTGGGTCGAGAAGTTCGACATCGACTTGGAATTATGACGGTGGACAAAGACGCAATCCTTAGGAAACGGGACTTCACTTGCATACCTTCACCTGCCTATGTCCTTGACACGGAGTTGCTCGATGCCAACTTACGTGTCATTGACAGGGTGAGGCATGAGACGAGGGCTGACATAATCGTCGCCCTGAAGGCAAATGCGATGTGGAGCATCTTTCCTGAACTGAAAAGACATAGTGACGGGGCAACCGCAAGTTCGCTTGCGGAAGCCCGTCTTGTCTATGATAAATTTGGGTTCAAGACACACACCTATGCTCCGGTTTATACGGACGGCGAGATTGATGAAATCTTGTCTTGCAGCAGTCACGTCACATTCAATTCCTTGTCCCAGTTTGAGAGGTTCAAGGACAAGGCGGTGGCTGCCGGGGTGTCTTGCGGCTTGAGGATAAATCCGGAATACTCGACAGTCAAGACTGACCTTTACAATCCATGCAACCGTGGGTCGCGTCTCGGGGTGTTGTCCGAGGACTTGAAAGAATTGCCAGAAGGGTTGGAAGGCCTGCATTTCCATGCATTGTGCGAGTCGATGCCTGACGCATTTGAAGCCACCTTGGAGGCCGTGGAACAGCGTTTCGGGAAATTCCTAAACCAAGTGAAATGGTTGAATTGCGGTGGTGGACATTTGATGACCCATAAGGAGTACGACGTGGACAAGCTTATTGATGTGATAAACGCATTCATGGCAAAGTATCCGTCCTTGCGTCTCATCCTTGAGCCGGGGAGTGCGTTCACATGGGACACCGGTTGTCTCGTGGCCACGGTGGAAGACGTTGTGCGCAATGGCGGTGTCAACACTGTGATGTTGAATGTCTCGTTTGCCTGCCATATGCCTGATTGCCTTGAGATGCCCTACAAGCCCGTAATACTTGGGATGCATGACCCGCAACCAGGTGAGGAGCGTTGGCGCATGGGAGGCAACAGTTGCCTGGCGGGAGACTTTGTCGGTGACTGGGCTTTTGACGATGGGCATGAGCCAAGGGTGGGGGACAGGATTGTGTTCCGTGACATGATTCATTACACTATGGTCAAAACAACAATGTTCAACGGGGTGACACATCCGCAGATAGGCATTTTTGACCCGACATCCGGCTACAGATGCGTGAGGGCTTTTGGCTACGCCGACTACCGTGACAGGATGTCTTGACAATGATTGTTGGTTGTTCATTGATTTTTAGGGAGATAATTCGTGTATGAGAGCAGTATTGAGTTTCTTATTCTTGATGTTTGCCGGCATTGGGCTCTTTGCCCAGGTTTCGCAGACGGGGTATTACATAACAAAAGATGGTAAAAGGTATAACGGGGTCACTATCGAAAATCCCGATTATGCCGATGCCTGTGAACGGGTCATGATTTCCACGGAGATGGATGGTGGCAAGTACTACTACCCAAAGGACATTGCAGCCTATGGGACAGACTATGGCTATAAATACGTCTCTGCTCTTGTCACCATAGACGGTGACACTGCCAATGTCTTTCTCAAGGAGTTGATCAGGGACCATGAAATCCTGCTGTATAAATACGAGGGGAAAAAAGGCGAGGCTTTCTATATGATTGACGCTTCAGGCAAATATGCCCAAATCAAAGATGGGGGCGAACATTACAGGCAATTGTTGCAGGCGAGGGCTGCAGACTGCCCGGTCTTGACAGAACTGAATGAATTGCCGATGAAATTGACTGAATCTTCCCTTACCTCTTTATATGAGTCCTACACGGACTGTTCCGTAAACAATTATCCAGGCATCACATGGGGCTTTGCTGTCAATGCTGGTCACACGTGGTTCAATTTCGAAGACGAGAATCGCTTTGAAATACCTAATAGATTGTATGCCATGCCGGGCTTCTTTGTGGAAATCCCCATTGACAGGCGGATTAGCTTCCGTGCCGAGCTGTATTATTTCTTCACACAAACGAAGAGCAATGAATGGACGGAGGAGCTCAATATGAATTCTTTTGAATATAAGAGGCATTCCCTCGTGCTTCCTTTGCTTTTCAAATATCGCTTTTCCAATGTACAACGAAAGGTGTTGCCGTATCTCGAATTGGGCGCGACGCTGGATTTCAAGTTGTCGGGTGATATGCGGATTGTGGAGCAAGGAAATAACGTAGTCCTTCCTCGTACCACTTCTGGTGCGAAAGTTGCCGTTGGACCTGAGTTCGGCGTGGGGCTTGAGCATAAGCTTGGCAACGACCACGTCCTCTACTACGGCGTCCGTGCCGGTTACTATTTTGGTGCGGCGGCGACAGACAAAAGGGAGCATCGCAACAATGTCAGCATCAATTGCGCAATCTCATTTTGATGAATTTAAATAATTATAGTAAGGGAGTCAGGTTGAAAAGATGGGCAAGAAAGGTGTAATATCAAAGGTTGTCGCATTCACCAAGGACGAGAATGTCCGTTTTGTGACAGGGATATTGTTGCTGATACTTTCTGTTTACTTTACGATAGCATTCTTTTCATTCTTTTCTACAGGTGGGAGTGATTACAGTGCGGTCAATAGTCCGGGCATAACAATTGGCACCCCGTCAGCCGATGTGCAAAATCCCGCAGGAGGGCAGGGCGCAAGGTTTGCCAATTTCGTCATAAACGATGGATTTGGTGTCGCATCAATCTTTTTGATATTCGTATTGTTGCTTGCCGGATTGAAGTTGATGAAGGTCGGCAAGTTCAAGTTTGTCAAATACCTCGTCTCATGCTTGCTGCTTACGGTGTGGATGTCGGTGTTCCTTAGTGCGGTGATACCGGCTACAGGCAACGGCACATTCATCAATTATGGCGGTGAGCATGGACAATTCATTTCCGAGTGGTTGGAGTTGCAGATAGGTGCTGTGGGGTTGTGGTTGCTCCTTGTAGCATTCCTCATCATAATAATGATATACATAAGCGCAGGTACGATTCCTTTGCTCAAGAAACTATTCACAATGCCAATGCGCCGCAAAGTCTCTACGGAAAGTAAAAGTGGCGGCAAGACTGTTGACATCGTAGATGAAAAACCTGCCCATAAGAACGTTGCCCGCACTGCCAAGACCTCAGCACCTGAGGTGAAGATTGACATTGATGTGGATAGCCAGGATGACATCCATTCCGACGTGCAAGATGCTCAGGAGGAACCGGAGCGGCGTGAAGACTTGTCTTCTGTTGCGGCTGAAGCTGGTGACGCTCCGCAGCTTGAGACAATCGAGAGCAGCGATTGCGACATGACCATCGAAGTGGCCAAAAGCGATGAAGTGGAAGTCCCGCTCAAGCAGACGGTGGACATAAAATCCACAGAACCGTATGACCCGCGTCGTGACCTTGAGTACTACAAATTTCCAACCCTTGACCTGCTCACACAGTATGACAACTCCGAGCCGTCCGTGAACATTGAGGAGCAGAACGAGAACAAGAACCGCATCAAGGAGATACTGCGCAGCTTCGGCATAGAAATATGCACAATCAAGGCAACGGTAGGCCCGACAATCACTCTGTACGAGATTACCCCCGAGCAGGGAGTGAGGATTTCAAAGATAAGGGGGCTTGAGGATGACATCGCCTTGATCCTTAAAGCTATTGGGGTGAGAATTATTGCTCCGATACCAGGCAAGGGGACGATAGGCATAGAAGTGCCAAACTCAAATCCGAAGATTGTTTCGATGCGCTCCATCATAGCCTCCAAGAAATTCCAGGAGTCCACATACGACCTGCCAGTAGCATTCGGGCGCACTATTACGAATGAAGTCTTCATGGTTGACCTTGCCAAGATGCCGCATATCCTTGTGGCTGGTGCGACTGGGCAAGGAAAGTCTGTCGGGTTGAACGCCATCATCACTTCGTTGCTTTACAAGAAGCACCCGGCGGAATTGAAGTTCGTGATGATTGACCCCAAGAAAGTCGAGTTCAGCATCTACTCCATCATTGAGAGGCATTTCTTGGCAAAGCTGCCTGACTCTGACGATGCCATCATCACCGACTTCACAAAGGTCATCCACACTCTCAACTCGCTGTGCATAGAGATGGATGAACGCTACGACCTGTTGAAAGCTGCCCAAGTCAGGAACGTCAAGGAATACAACAAGAAGTTCGTGTCTCGGCAGTTGAACCCCGAGAAGGGTCATAGATTCATGCCCTACATTGTAGTGGTGATTGATGAATTCGGCGACCTCATCATGCAAGCCGGCAAGGACATCGAGTTCCCGATAGCGCGAATTGCACAGCTGGCTCGTGCGGTGGGCATCCATATGATTATCGCCACCCAACGACCGACAACCCAAATCATAACAGGAAACATCAAGACTAACTTCCCGGCGCGCGTGGCATTCAGGGTGGCGCAAAGGATAGACTCCATGACCATCTTGGACCGTCCCGGTGCCAACCAGCTCATCGGACGTGGTGATATGCTCTTCCTGCAAGGCAATGACCCGGTCCGTGTGCAGTGCGCGTTTGTCGATACCCCCGAGGTCGAGAACATCACGTCCTACATCGCCGAGCAGCAAGGCTATCCCACAGCATTCTACTTGCCAGAATACGTGGATGAGAACAGCGGTGGCGGTGCATCTGCCGACCTTGACGTGAATAAAATGGACTCGCTCTTCGAAGACGCGGCGCGCCTTGTCGTGATACACCAACAGGGCTCGACATCGTTGATACAACGCAAGTTCTCCATAGGCTACAACCGTGCCGGACGTATAATGGACCAGCTTGAGAGGGCAGGCATCGTCGGTGCTGCCGACGGGAGCAAGCCCCGCCAGGTCATGTGCATGGACGAGGCGGATCTGCAAATGAAACTAAGCAATCTGAAATGAACAGACTGAATCTTTTGTTATTGGCGGCGTTGTTGCCGCTGGCTGTCTTTGCGCAAGGCGGTGCGACATCCTCGCAGGTGCTTGCCTATGTCGAGAAGACCATCACCTCCTATGGCGCATTCACCGTGGAGCTTGACATAGACGGGATGAAATCGGAACTGACCGTCAACGCCGACAGATTTTACCTCAGTTCTGCCGACGCAAACGTCTGGTATGACGGGAGCACCCTCTGGACCTACATCAAGGATGCCGGCGAGGTCAACGTGTCAACCCCCACGGCTGACGAGCTTGGCAACATCAATCCCTACGCCATCCTCAGGCACTGGCAGGACAACTTCCGTCACAAACTGCGTGGCACGGCGGCAGGCTACACCATCGTGGAGTTGACACCGTTGCATCCGTCCGACTACGAGTCGCTGACCATCTATGTCGATGGCGGGCACAACATCCGCAAGTTGACGGTAGTCTTTGACGAGGCCAATCTGTCGGACATCACAATCAGCGGATTGAAGCGGAGCGTGAAGGTTGACAACTCGATGTTCGCCTTCGACCGGACGAAACACCCCAATGTGGACATTATAGATTTAAGATAAACATAGGAAAGGAAACCATGGAAAGAGTTAGATGTTTGATTATCGGCTCAGGCCCAGCCGGCTACACCGCCGCGATATACACGGGTCGGGCAAATATATCACCAGTATTGTACGAGGGCCTGCAACCTGGCGGGCAGTTGACCATCACGACCGAGGTCGAGAATTTCCCGGGCTACCCCGAGGGTGTGACCGGCCCGCAGTTGATGGACGATATGCGCAATCAGGCCTTACGTTTCGGTGCGGACATCCGCAACGGCATTGTCACCAAGGTGGATTTCACCCAGCATCCGTTGAAGGTCACGGTCGATGACGAGCAAGAGCTGCTGGCCGACACCGTCATCATCGCCACGGGCGCATCAGCCAAATACTTGGGGCTGACCGACGAGAAAAAGTATGCCGGGATGGGCGTCAGTGCGTGCGCCACTTGCGACGGTTTCTTCTACCGCAACAAGACGGTGGCTGTTGTAGGCGGCGGCGACACGGCGTGCGAGGAAGCGACTTATCTGGCAGGATTGGCCAAAAAGGTCTACCTGCTCGTCCGCAAACCCTACCTGAGGGCATCGAAGATAATGCAGGACCGTGTCCTTGGCAATGAGAAAATCGAGGTGCTGTTTGAGCACAACGCCGAGGGGCTCTACGGCGACAACGGCGTGGAGGGAGTCCACCTCGTCAAGAGGCTGGGACAGGCCGACGAGACACACTATGACTTGCCGATAGACGGGTTCTTCCTCGCCATAGGGCACAAGCCCAACTCCGAGGTGTTCGCTCCCTATGTCAAGACCGACGAGGTGGGCTACATCGTCACCGAGGCTGGCACGCCGAGGACAAACATCGAGGGAGTCTTTGCGGCAGGCGACGTGGCTGACCCGCATTACCGCCAGGCCATCACGGCTGCGGGCAGCGGTTGCAAGGCGGCGATAGAGGTTGAACGCTATCTGTCCGAGAAGGGGCTTTGATGCGGCATCGGCGCACGGTCGGCCAAGTGCTGTCCGTGCGCCTTTATTATGTTTCAAACCATGGCCTCAGGACATCGTGCGGACAGGGTGCGTTGTTAGTCGGACTAACAAGCATTGTTAATGCGACTAACAAAGCTTGTTAGTGCCACTAACAAGGCGTGTCATTCCGGCGGCTTCCTGACCTGCCTGCCAAAGGGTGTGATGGAGTGGGGCATGATGCCGTGAGGGCATATTTTGCTTTACGGCAAATCTTGCCGCGCCGTGCTTTGTTACTTTTGCCGCGTATTAATCAAAACGTAAAGATTGCATTATGTTAAAGACTTCTTCATCCGCATTCTCCGACACCAAGCCGCACTACGAGCTGCTTGACGGGCTGAGGGGAGTTGCGGCGTTGCTGGTGATTTGGTATCATGTGTTCGAGGGCTTCGCCACGAGTCCGATTGACCAGCGTTTCAACCACGGCTATCTGGCCGTTGACTTCTTTTTCATCCTTTCGGGCTTCGTGATCGGCTATGCCTACGATGACCGCTGGCGGACGACGCTCACGTTGCGGGGCTTTTTCCGCCGCCGCCTCATCCGCCTGCACCCGATGGTGGTGCTGGGAGCCGTGCTTGGCGCGGTGTCCTACCTCGTGCAGGGCAGCGAGCGGTGGGACGGCACGCCCGTGCCGCTGGCGATGGTGCTGCTGGCATTGTTGCTCAATTTCTTCCTGATACCGGTCGCTCCTGGCGCGGCGCACGATGTGAGGGGCAACAACGAGATGTACCCGCTCAACGGGCCGAGCTGGTCGCTGTTTTTCGAGTATATCGGCAACATCCTCTATGCGTTGTTCCTGAGGCGGATGCCGACGGCTTTCCTTGCGTTCTTCGTGGGGTTGGCCGGGGTGGGGCTGGCCTCCTACTCGGTGCTTAGCCTGTCGGGCTACGGGCATCTGGGTGTGGGGTGGTCGCTCATCGACAACAATCTGCTTGGCGGGCTGTTGCGCCTGTTGTTCTCATTCGGCATAGGGTTGCTGATGTCCCGTGTGTTCAAGCCTGTCAAGGTGCGCGGGGCGTTCTGGCTCTGCACTGTCGCGCTGGCGGTGCTGTTTGCCGTGCCGCACATCGGCGGTGCTGACGCGACGTGGCAGAATGGTATCTATGATGCCGTCTGCACTATCATCGTGTTCCCCTGCCTCGTCTATATCGCGGCATCGGGCAAGACGACTGACAAGGTGTCGTCGGCGGTGTGCAAGTTCCTTGGTGACATCTCTTATCCTATATATATAGTCCATTATCCATCGATGTACCTCTACTATTCATGGCTGTGGAAGAACGGCTACACCTTCTCCCAGACGTGGCCGGTCGCCTTGGGATTGTTCTTCGGCAACATCATCCTGGCGTATGCCTGCCTCAAACTTTACGATGAGCCGGTGCGCCGTTGGCTGAGCCGCAAGTTCATGGACAAGAAGGTTTCGACATCAAAACATCAATCATAAAATCAGTAGCATGAAGAATTACAAGAGATCAATCCTGCTCTTCGCGGCCTGCGCCCTGGTGGGGCTGAACGCATCGGCACAAGATGACGGCTTCGACCTCGATTCGCAGCGTTCAGAGTCGCAGAGCGTACTACCTGTCCCCGGTCACAAGGTTGACCATGGGGGGCTGGTCATCAATCCGACACCTCAGCATCTGGAGCTTGTCCCCGGTGCGCGGCTTGCCATCTCCGAGGGGTTCAACGTCAAGGACAAGCAGGGCAAGTTTGCCGACGCTCTCGGTTTCATCACCCACGGCAAGCACGGGGTGAAGCTGACGATAGATTTCGGTGCCAAAGTCTCGTCGAAGCACGGTGTCGAGCAGAGGTCTGGAGCCTATGCCATGACGGTCGGCCAAGACGGGGTGAGCATCGTGGGGTATGACGAGCGCGGTGCTTTCTATGGCATCCAGACGCTCAGGCAAATCCTTGGCAGCCCTGTCGCCAGTGGGGGCGAAGTGCCTTGCATGACCATCAATGACTATCCCGACCTGCCTTACAGGGGCGTTGTCGAGGGATTCTACGGCAATCCCTGGTCGCACGAGGTGAGGATGTCGCTCATCGATTTCTACGGGCAAAACAAGATGGACACCTACCTCTACGGCCCGAAGGACGACCCCTACCACAGCAGTCCCAACTGGCGGTTGCCTTATCCCGAGGAGGAAGCCCGTCACCTCACCGAGCTTGTCCAGGCTTGCCGCCACAACCGCGTGGATTTTGTCTGGGCCATTCATCCGGGCAAGGATATCAAATGGAACGAGGAGGATTACCAGAACCTCGTCCATAAATTCAACCTCATGTACGACCTTGGCGTGCGGTCGTTTGCCATCTTCTTCGACGACATATCTGGTGAGGGAACTAACCCGGTCAAGCAGGTCGAGTTGCTCAACCGCCTGACCGACGATTTCGTCAAGGCCAAGGGCGATGTGTCGTCGCTGATTGTCTGCCCGACCGACTATTCGCGTCTCTGGGCGAAACCCGGGCCGGACGGGGCGTTGTCAATCTATGGCAAGACGCTTGACCCGTCAATCAAAGTTTTCTGGACGGGTGATGTCGTGTGCAGCGACCTGACCCGCGAGACGCTCGACTGGATTAACACGAGGATACGCCGCCCGGCCTACTACTGGTGGAACTATCCTGTGACCGACTACGTCCGCAACATCATCCTCCAAGGGCCGGTCTACGGGCTTGACACCACGCTGACCGATGACAACCTCTGCGGTTTCGTCAGCAACCCGATGGAGCATGGCGAGGCATCGAAGCTTGCCCTTTACGGCGTTGCCGACTATGCGTGGAACGTCGCCGACTATAATGCCATCGACAATTGGGAGAGGGGACTGGAGGCTCTGATGCCCGGTGCGGCAGAGGCCTACCGCACGTTTGCCATCCACTCGGCTGACACCGAGACGGGTTATCGCCGCGACGAGTCGTGGGAGACCGCCACGTTCA
This sequence comes from uncultured Bacteroidaceae bacterium, assembly GCA_939800445.1. Classification (GTDB taxonomy): domain Bacteria; phylum Bacteroidota; class Bacteroidia; order Bacteroidales; family Bacteroidaceae; genus Avibacteroides; species Avibacteroides faecavium. Next base: position 32,982 of record CALNGU010000018.1, read on the forward strand.
CCCTCGACACGTGGACTGACGACCGCGCAGACCGCCTCTACCAAGAGTTTGAGGAGATTGAGAAAGTCCCGGCAGCTATCGCCGACGGATGCACCAACCGCGCATTGTACTCGGAACTCCGTCCCTGGCTCACCGAGTTCGGCAAGCTCGGCACACGCGGCAAGCGCACCATCGACCTGATGCGTGCCTACCGCAGCGGTGTGGACGGCGGGGCGTTCTGGAATGCCTACATCGCCAACCTCATGACATCCGACGACCGTGCAGCCTACGAGGGTCACAAGTCGGGCACGATGAAGCTCCAGCCTTTCTACGAAACTGCGATGGACGACATGGCGCACGCCTTCATGACCACGTTGATGGGCACCGCGCCGATGAGGTACAGGGGCATAGGCTCGTTCCCCAACGCATCGACGACACTCACCAAGCTGATGTTTGACAACGACTCCGTGTCCCACTACACATCGGGCATGGCGCAGGGCGAGGGCGACTGGATAGGCGTTGACCTCGGCGGCGTGTTTGACGTGCACGAAGTGGACATCCACCAAGGGCGCAACTCGGTCGATGACGTTGACTACTTCGACCACGTCGTCCTCGAAAGCTCCACCGACGGCAAGGTGTGGAGGCCGCTGACCCCGGGGCTTGAGAAATACTACGACATCAACTGGAGCGGCGACACCATCAAGGCACGCTACGTCCGCCTGCGCCGCCTCGCTTCGGCCAAAACCAACTATGCCGCCGTCCGCTCATTCGTTGTTAACCCCGTGCGGCTCGACAACCTCGGCTTCACGCTTGAGGCCGACGATGCCGAGGGCGCGCTGATGATGTTCGACAAGCGGCTTGACACTTCATGCAAGCTCGACGGCGCGGTCACATTCACCACGCTGGCCGGCACGGCACGCTACACCATCCTGACGGGAAGCCTTGACGGGGCGGCCGTCACCGTCAGACAGTTCGCCGCCGACGGCACGGTGCTTGCCGAGACCACATTCACTGACCCCTTCATCCAGTTTGACACCATCGATGGCGCGGCCAGAATGACGGTCGAGGGACGTGCCGAGGTGTTTGAGATAATCCCCCAACGGTGACGCACGGCCGTTGACCCCCGCCGTGACGGGAAGACGAGGCAGGAGCCGGGCAGGCGGAGCAATCCGCTGTCGCCTGGCTCTTCTTTTGGGATGAGCGGGACAGTGTAGAGACGCTGCCTGCCGCCTTTCAAGCAATCATGTCGGGGGATTAATCCAGTGATGATAGGCATAAACTTCCACCTCTCGCCGAGAAAAGTTACTTGTCTCGGCGAGTAAAGTATATTCAGAAGTTTTGTTTA
>CALNGU010000019.1 GCA_939800445.1 uncultured Bacteroidaceae bacterium
GTTTTGTTTTAATATTCAAAACTTTTGTTTATATAAACAAAACTTCTGTTTATTCGTTCAAAACTTTTGTTTTTACTTTACTCGTCGAGGGATGCAAATTTGGGTCTGGCCTGGCGGAAGTTTGCTTCTGATGTCACGGGTTTTTCCCCCTGCCGCCACGGCGGCGGGGCGGGGAGGGGTGGTCAGAATCCCTCGCGGGCGAAGTCGAAAGCCTCGAATATCAAGTCCTTGTCGGCGTGCTGGTCGAGGCGCACGTCGCCTATGCCGGCGAGGAGGGTGAGGTTGATGTTGCCGCCTGCGTTCTTCTTGTCGTGCGTCATGTAGTCGAGCAGTCGGTCGTAGTCGTCGCAGGTGACGGGCGGGCGGCCGTAGGTCTCGGCGAGCAGCCTCGTGACTTGCCGCAGCGGCACGGTGGGGAAGTGCAGCCGCGCGGCGGAGATGTAGAGGGCGACCATCAGCCCCCATGCGACGGCATAGCCGTGCGGGACGGGGCGGGCGCGGTGCATGGCGAGCGACTCAAAGGCGTGCCCGGCTGTGTGCCCGAGATTGAGTGCCTTGCGCAAGCCTTGCTCGCGGGGGTCGCGGCTGACGAAACGGCACTTGACATCCACCGAGCGGCGGATGAGTGCCAGCCATTCGTCGCTGGTGCATCCGTCGAGGTCGGCTTGCATGACGGCGGCAAGGTGCGCGGCATCGTCGAGCAGGGCGTGTTTGATCATCTCTGCGTAGCCCGAGCGCACCTGGCTGTCGGGCAGGGTGGCGAGCATGGGGGCGTGGATGAGCGTCGCGGCGGGGGTGGCGAATGCGCCCACTTCGTTCTTCAGTCCGTTGAAGTTTATGCCGGTCTTCCCCCCGACCGAGGCATCGACCATGGCAAGGAGGGTCGTGGGGAGGTTGACGAATGGGATGCCGCGCTTGAACGTGGCTGCGGCAAAGCCTCCGAGGTCCGTCACCATGCCGCCCCCGATGTTGATGAGCAGTGAGTGGCGTGTCGCTCCGCCGTCGCTGAGCGCGGTCCACACGCGTTGCAGCGTGTCGGGTGTTTTGTTTTCGTCGCCGTGGGGGATGGTGATTGCAGCCGCTCCGTCAAGAGTGCCTGCCCCGAGCAAGGGGAGGCAGAGGCGCGAGGTGGTGTCGTCGGTGAGGACAAACAGGCGGTCGTGCGCCGTCTGTCCGATGATGCGTGCGGCTGCGTCGGGCAGGCAGCCGGCGGGGACGTATTCTATGCCATCGTGGTTCATCTGTCGTCGGTTTTTGGATGGGCAAACTTAACATAAAAAAGCTGAAAAACGCCTTGTGCCACGGGACGCAACACGGCAAAGCAGGTATCTTTGCCAGCACAACCCCCTCACACCCTGCCATGAAGTGCCTGTGCCGACTCATCCTGCTGCTCATCCTGACATCGGTTGCCGCCGTGGCGGCGGCTCAGTCGCAGCACCCTTTCACCGTCACGGGCAAGGTCGTCGATGAGCGGGAGGCGGCGGTCGAGGCGGCTTCGGTGGTCGTCACGGCGGTGGCCGACAGCGCGGTCGTGGCCAGCGGCATGACCAACGGCTACGGACGTTTCAGGTTGCGTGTCCCGTCGGGCGGCGATTGCGTTGTGAGGGTCACGTTCATCGGCTGCGAACCTCTGGCGGTCGCAGTCCCGTCGCCGGACAAACGGACTGTGGCAAACGCCGGCACGCTCACCCTCAAGCAGGACAGCGAGCTGATAGGCGTGGCCGAGGTCACTGGCATAGCCCCCGCTGCGGTGGTCAAGGGCGACACTGTCAGCTATTCCGCCGCAGCCATCAGGGTGCATGACGGAGCGGTGCTCGAAGACCTGCTGAAGAAAATCCCCGGGGCGGAGGTCGATGCCGACGGCAAGGTCACAATCAACGGCAAGGAAATCTCGATGATAATGATTGACGGCAAGGAGTTCTTCGTCAACGCCCCCGGCATCGCGCTCAAAAACCTCCCTGCCGATGCCGTCAAGGAAGTGAAGACCTACGACCGCAAGTCGGACATGGCGCGTGCCACGGGCATAGAGGACGGCGAGGAGCAGAATGTCCTCGATGTCACCATCAAGGAGGGGATGAAAAAAGGGTGGTTCGGCAACGTCCTTGCGGGCGGCGGAACGAAGAAAAAGTACGAGACCAACGCCATGGTAAACCGCTTCCGTGGCGATATGCAGTTCACTGTCATCGGCTCGGCCAACAACACCGGGGCGCAAGGAGGTCGTATGGCGGACAACGCTGACATAGGTGCCGGCGGCCGTTCCGCCTCGGGTGAGAGCCGTGCGCAGTCGGTGGGGGCAAATTTCAGTATAGACAAAAAGACGCTGGATGTCCATGTGGACCTGTCCTACAACCGCAACAACCGTGAGCTGGAACGCAGGGAATCCAAGGAGACATTCCTCGTGGCCGGCTCGACATTCGATCGCCGCGCCAGCCTGAGCGATGCCACAGCCGGCAACCTGAGCGGGGCGTTCCGCATCAAGTGGGAGATAGACATGCTGACTTCCCTCCAATTCAACCAGCACGTCACCTATGGGAGCAACGACAGCGAGGTTTTCAGCGATTCGCACACCTTGGATTTCATGCTCGACACCATCAACAGCGGTTTGTCATTGACCGATGCGGGGTCGTCAAGCTACACCCTGCGTGGCGACATGATGCTCAACCGCCGTCTGGGCAAGGCGGGGCGCAACGTGACGGTGCGTGCCTCCTACTCAATCAGCGACAGTGACGGCGACGAACTCACGACATCCGACCTGTTTTTCTTTGCCGACGACAGCTTGTCAAGCCTGCGCCGCCTGACCGGCAACGGGAGCAGGACGACGCGTTGGGAGGTGTCGTTGACCTATTCCGAGCCTCTTTGGCGCGATGCCTTCCTGCGTCTCGGCTACAGATACAGCAACTCGCGGTCGTCGTCGTTGCGCGACCCAGTCTATGACAACTCGCCTGCCGAGATGCGGCGTGCGCTGGAGAACGAGACATACAACTACCAGAGCCAGCACGCGGTGGAAGTCGCGCTGCAAAGCAATTGGCGGCAGCTGTTCTACAACGTCGGGGTGGATCTGATACCACTGGAGACCCGCACCCGTGTGGATAGGGGGACTAATGCCGGCCTCGACCGCAGCCAATCGACACTGGCGTTCCAGCCGAGGGCGAATCTCGTCCTCCGTCTCGGCGACACCAGGCAGTTGCGCTTCACCTACCGTGGCCGCTCATCGACACCCTCCATCCTCGACTTGCAGGAGGTGAAGGACATCAGCGACCCGATGAACCTCCAGTTTGGCAACCCCAATCTCAAAAACTCCTTCCGCAACATGATGAGCGTGGGGCTCACCGCCTACAATCCCGACAAGGGTAGCAGCACGATGCTCGTCGCCTCGGCCAACAACACGGTCAACGGCATCACGCAAAAGACGACATTCGACTCGCGCACCGGTGTCAGGACGACCCGCGCCGAGAACATCAACGGCAACTGGGGGGCGAACCTCAACTTCGTGTTCTCGTCACCGCTGCGCAACCGCAAGTTCACGGCAGGCACGTCCGTTTCGTGCCGGTATTCGCACCGGGTGGGCTACAGCTCGATGACCGATGCTGCCGATGCCGCCGTGAGCATATCCAACAACGCAACTGTCGGCAACGAATTGTTTGCCAGCTACCGTTGCGACGTTTTTGACGCGTCGCTTGCCGCTTCGTTTGGCACCGACCTGACCCGCAACAACCTCAATGCGAGGAACGACCGCAGCACCTACAACTACGGCCTGCGTGCCGATGTGAATGTCAACCTGCCATGGGACCTTTTCTTCTCGACCTCGGCGCGTTATGTCGGGCGGCGCGGTTACAGCGGCGGATTTGATGACGACTATGTGATGTGGAACGCCCAGCTGTCAAAGAACTTCCTCAAGGAGAAGCAGGCGACAGTGCGCATCAAAGTCTATGACATCCTCCAGAGCCAGGACAACACGTTCCGCACCATGGGCTACGACTATACGCTTGACACCGAGACCAACGTCGTGGGCAGCTACGTCATGGTGCAGTTCGTCTACCGTTTCAACACCATGGGCGGCGCACGTGGAGGCGATGATCCCGGCCAACCCCGCCGCCGTGGCGACCGGGGAATGAGAGGCGGGATGCGCATCCCCATGCCGCCCCCGATGCGTATATGAACAATCCGGCACTTTGCTCCTGATGCTGCGCCGGTGGCATACGGTGCTGCCGGCCGTGGCATCGTATGCTGCGGGCAATAGCATTGTATGCTGCCGGTTTTGGCATCGTATGCCGTTTTGCCCGGCAACTTGCGTTAAACGTCCAGTGTGCCGTGTGCGGGGCATGACTTTTTGCTACATTTGCAGCAATGTATAATGCTGCTGCGCCCGAAGTCCGTGGTTTTGCGGGCGGTGGGCAGGCGGCAGTTCAGGTTGCTTATGGTGAGACTGTTTCTGATAGGCTATTCTGGCGCGGGCAAGACGACCCTCGGGCGTGCTTTCGCCAGGAGTGTCGGCTTTGACTTCATAGACCTTGACTGGTACATCGAACAACGTTTCCACTCCGACATAGCCACGCTGTTCAGACAGCGCGGCGAGGACGGTTTCAGGCGGCTGGAGCGCAACCTGCTGCATGAGGTGGGCGAGTTTGAGAATGTCATCATCTCGTGCGGCGGGGGCACACCCTGCTACTCGGACAACATGGACTATATGCTGTCGGCTGGCATCACCGTGTTCCTGCAAGCGAGTGAAGAGGCTTTGTTCCGCCGCCTCAAGGTGGCGAGGGATGCCCGCCCGCTGCTGCAAGGCAAGGACGATGAGGCGTTGAGGGCCGCCATCAGGCAGGCTTGCGAGGAGAGGAGGCAGTTCTACGAGCGTGCCGCCTACACCATCACCTCCGACCGCCTGGAGAACAGGGAGGAGATAGCCGGCACTGTCGAGCAACTCCGCCGGATGCTCGACTGGGACAAGCTGGTGGAAAGGAAAGACATTCATTGATTGAGATATGAACAAACTGAAAATCATAACCCTGCTTTTGCTCGCCACATTGGCCGCAAAGGCGCAGATAAAGCCCGACCAGCAGTGGTTGGACAGCAAGTTCTCGATGTTCATCCACTTCGGACTGTACTCCAAGCTCGGGGGCGTCTGGGACGGACAACCCGTGCGTGACGGCTACAGTGAGCAGATACAGTCGTTTGCGGGCATCTTCAGCGACTGGTACGCCTACACCGCCCTCGATTTCAATCCGACGAAGTGGGATGCCGACTCGGTCGTCGCCCTTGCCAAGGCGGCGGGGATGCGGTCGATAGTCTTCACGGCCAAGCACCACGACGGCTTCTGTATGTACGGCTCAAAGTACACAGACTTCGACATCGTTGATGCCACGCCCTACGGACGTGACTTGATGAAGGAGCTTTCCGACGCTTGCCGCCGTGCCGGGATGCGGTTCTCCGTCTACTTCTCGTTGATTGACTGGCATTTCCCCGAGGCATATCCGATTTCGAGCCACAATGCCGACCCGCTGACGGAGGAGCACTATCGCTACAACCTGCAGCAGGTCGAGGAGATAATGACTGGCTACGGCAAGATTTCCGAGCTGTGGTTTGACATGGGGTCGTTGACCTACGAGCAGAGCAAGGGACTGTATGACCTCGTCAACCGCCTGCAACCGTCGTGCATGGTGAGCGGCAGGTTGGGTAACAACATGGCCGATTTCGCCGTCATGGCGGACAACGCCTACCCGGACTACGAGTTGGGAGTGCCTTGGCAGACCGCTGCGTCGATGTTTGACGAGACCTGGGGCTACCGCTCCTGGCAGGAGAGGGGGAAAGTCTCCGACAAGGTGCGCGAGAAGTTGCGCAGCCTCCTCCAGGTCGTCAGCCGTGGCGGCAACTACCTCCTCAACATAGGGCCTGACGGCGACGGTGCTGTCGTGCCATTCGAGCAGGATGTCCTGCGCGGCATGGGCGACTGGGTGCACCGCTATGCCGAGGCGATATATGCGACACGCCCCAACCCCTTTGACACCAAGCCGTCATGGGGCGACATAGTGTGCAAGCCCAAGGCTTTGTACCTTTACCTATATGAGAAACCTGCGGGCAACACCATCACCTTCAAGGGCATTGACGGCAAAGTCGAGGAGGTCGTGATCCTCCAGGACAAGGAGTCGCCGCTGCGCCACTCGATGCGCAAGGGCACGCTCACCATCACGTTGCCCGACACGTTGAGGCTCGACAGCGTGGCGACGATTGTCAAGGTGGCGTTTGAACAACCGTTCACCGTCACGTCCCAGCACCTGTCCAAGGCATCGTCGTTCACGCCGCAGACGGCATCGCGGGTTTATGGCTATGCCGCCCTTGACTACTACACGGGCTACAAGAGCTTGGTGGGCTATCGTTGGGACTTTGAGAAGCGGGCATCGTCGGTCGAGCCTAAAATATACTTCACCGACAACGAACTGGGCAGGCAAATCGCCCTCACCATCGACGGCAAGACCGAGCGTCTCACGCTGACACCCGCCGACAGGTGGGTCGAGTACGCCGACCTCACCGCAGTCCGTTGGGGCGGGGCATGGCTGCACCGTGGCGGGGGAATCTTTGGCACAGTCCCCTACGAGGGGCAGAAGTCCATCGATGTCACCGCGCAGGACGGCGGATGGGTGGAGGTCGATGGCTACCGCCCGGGGAAACTCCAGTTGAGGCACGTGCTCCCGTTCCAGAGTGAGTATATGCTCGTCGAGGTGACGGCGGGACGCGACCTGATGTTCCCCGTCAAAGTCGTCGCGGGCAACTCGGCCTATGTGCTGCTTAACGGTGAATGCGTGTTTGCCAACTTCTACGAGGAGCGTCCCGTCAAGAGCGAGAAGCTGCTGCTGCTCCCCTTGCGCCGGGGCAAGAACCAGATAGTCTTGAAGGTCTACAACCGTTTTGCCGACCGTGTGCAGTTTGGCATAATCCCGTTGGAGGAGTGGAACGTCTACCGCATGAACTGCGGCAAGTTCAACACTGGCATAGAGAACGCCCATCAAATCTCTGTCAAGGCCGCCGACCGTCATTCGTCGATGGTGCCTATGTCGCTTGAGAACATCCGTTTGGAATTGTGATGCCCCGCGCCGGGGAGAGCTTCACGCCAGTGGAATGCGATGCCGCCGCAGCACGTCTGGGAGCTGCGGCGGCATCATCCGTTGTTAGTGCGACTAACAACGCTTGTTAATGGCACTAACAATGCTTGTTAGTCGCACTAACAAGGCGTGTCATCGCGCCGGCTCCCTGATGTGCCGCTGTGGGGCGGGGTGGCGTGGCTTCGGGAGCGGTAATCCGGTCGCATTGCTCTATTTGGAAAAATAAATTATTACATCCTTTCCGACGCAAACGGTTGATGTGGCGGCGGTTGGTGGCATATTGCGTCCGTCCTGCTTCACGAGATTGCGATGAAAACGCCCGCCTTGGCATCCGTCGGGATTCATGCGAATGTCAGGGCGGTCGCCGGACGGTGGATTTCCCCTTTGCACGTTCTCAATCTTTCGGCCCGTAGGCGAGGTCGCCCGCATCGCCGAGACCGGGGACGATGTAGGAGTGCTCGTTCAGCTCGGGGTCGATGGCGGCGCACCACACGGTCGTCACCGCATCGGGGAACACCTCCTGCACGTGCCGCACGGCCTGGTCGCTGGCGATGACCGATGCGATGTGGACGCGGCGCGGCTCGCCCTTTGTGCGGATGGCGTGCCAGCAGGCCTCCATCGAGCAGCCGGTGGCGAGCATCGGGTCGTTGATGATGAGCGTCTTGCCGTCGATGGTGGGTGCGGCGAGGTACTCGGTCACAATCTCAAACTCCGTCTCGTCCTTGTAGCGGCGGTAGGCCGAGATGAAGGCATTCCCGGCATCGTCGAAGTAGTTGAGGAATCCCTCGTGGAACGCCAGCCCGGCGCGCAGGATGGTGCACAGCACCACTTCGTCGTCAGGGGTGCTGACGTGGGCGGTGCCGAGCGGTGTAGTGACCGCCTTGGTGGTGTAGTCGAGGTGTTTGCTTATCTCGTAAGCCATCACTTCGCCTATCCTTGCGATGTTGCGGCGGAATCTCATGCGGTCGGCCTGCACCGCCACGTCCCTTATCTCGGCGACGAAGCGGTTGAGCAGCGAGTTGGTTTTGCTGAAGTCTATGATTTCCATTTGTCTATGATTGTTTGTCTTGTCATTTCCCGTCCAGGGTGCTTTCAAACACGGTGCGCCATCCGCGCCATTCGCAATCGTTGCCGAGCGACGAGTTGTGGAACAGCGTGGTGAATTCGCCGCCCGTCGCCGCCACTTTCGCACGCAGGTCGTGCAGCCGGGCGACTGCTTCGGCGGGGGAGAGGTGCAGCGCATTCTTCATCGTCACGTCCATTGCGCAGGTAGGGTGCACGGTGAGGCTGGTCACGCGGTCGCTGCCTATGTCAAAGAACTTGAACGGCACGGCCGTCCCCGCACGGAATCCGGTTGCGGGAGAATAGGCCAGCGAATAGTCGTCGGTGAACCCCAGACGCGCCAGCATCGCATAGGTCTCGGGCATCCTCACGCGGAGGAAGTGGAAACGGCACGACGTGACGGGGCGGCGGGTCAGAGCTTCCAGTTCGCGTGTCTCCGCCATTATGCCGTCGGCATCGAATGATGAACGGTAGGAGGGGTGGATGCCCACTTCGCACCGCTCTGCCAAGCGGGTGATGAGGCTGTCGTATTTGCGGCTCTGCCCGAGGTATCGCTTGTCGTAGCGTCCGCGCTTGCCGCGCAGGATGAAGAACTTCGTGTCCTGCATCCTCGTCCCCACCTGCCGCAGGATGTAGTCGAAGCTCCAGAATGGGTCGCCAGTCATGCCTGCCAGCACCGCCAGCCTTTCGCACAGTTGTGCTGTGTTGCCCCTCGCGATGTCGCGTGCCGCGCCGAGCAGGGGTAGGAGGAAGCCTTTGTGGCGGTACTTGAAGGGGTGGTCAACGTCGATTGTGACTATGCTTCTCATCCGTGGGGGGAGGAAGGTTGCCTGGGTGTTCCTTTCCATGAGTATGCTCCTTAACTGGGCGCACCACTCGTCAACTATGGGGCGTTGCAGGAAGCCCGCTCTGTGCGCCACGCTTGCCGTCGGCAAGTACCTGCCGTGGCTGTCGAGCGCGGTCGAACCGTATTCCTCCAGGCGGCTGAGGCTGAAGAACACAGCGGCGAATAGATCGAAGCCCAAGTCCCCCTGCCCGTCATGGAACATCGTGGGCAACCCGCGCCATGTCCCGATGGGTGAGGCAGCTTGTGCGTATGCCAACGGGTTGTCAAACAGACCATTCGGCCGCACCGCGAGTGCCCCGGGGATGTCGTTGGCGGAGTAATTGATGTCTATGCCGTGGTTGCCGCTCCGCTCCGTAGTGACCACGCAGCCGCATCCCATGATGTTGTTGCAGATGTGGTTTGCCGTGTAGAGGAAGCTCTCGGTCGGTTTCTCTGTATATATATATATGGTATAGCCGTCCATGTCGGGACAAAGATAGTCATTTTGCTACTTCGTCCTTTTGGCTTGCCTTGCCGCAGGGTCAAAGGAACAGTTCTTTGAGCACTTCCACCGATTTGAGGTGGCTCATGTCGGCGATGTGGATGGAGTAGTAACGCAGGATGGTGTCGAGACATCTATTCCGTTCCTCGCGGTTCATCTTGAACAACCTCATGTTGTCATAGTTCATCCTCATCAGTTGGCGGAGTGCAGCCGTGTCCTGTGCGTTGAGGTACAGCCCGTGCCTCGGTAATGTGCTGGTGAACACGGCGTTTTGCAGGTCAAACACCATGCCGCTATGGTAGCCGCCAGTGTCGGGGCGCAACCCGAAAAGCTGGGAGATGCGCAACAGGAACACCAGATGGAAGTTGGCATACCCCACCTTGCAATTGTCAAACCACATGATTGATTGCGACACGTAGTCGAAGAGCAATTTGTCTTCGCTCCCGTCCTGCATGGCGTGGACGAGGAACTCTGCTATGAAGAATGCCGTTGCTTGCTTGTATGGGTTGTAGGGGATGGTGAGCTGTGGCACTGACGGCGAGACTTCCCTGATGGAATGTATCGACGAGTTGGGACGGATGAACGCCTCTATGTCAAGCAACGAGAGCGGGCGGAACAGCATACGCATCGTGCTTTTCGTCCGTCCTCCCCCTTTCTTGACTGCGAAGCTGAGGCGGCCGATGTCCGAGTAGACATCGACAATGTTTGACGTGTCGTTGTAGTTGACCACCCTCAGCACTATTGCCTTGCAACTTTTGAGCATCTGCATTCCTTTCTGCCGGCAAAATTACTCTTTGACGCGGCATGAATGCCTGGATAGCGTGGCGATTTGTCGGGGAATAGGCACTTTTTTTACACAATTTGCAGTGGGGCGGCAGGCGGATGTGCCAAATCGCATATCTTTGTTCTGTTTACTAACATTGAATGAATCGGAGATAATATGACTGCACGAAATGCACTTCTGTCTTTTGGTCTGCTCGCTTCCATCAATGCTTTGGCGGCAGGTGATGGGGAGCGGCCGAATATAATACTTTTCCTTGTCGATGACATGGGTTGGCAGGACACGTCCTTGCCTTTCTACAAGGAGAGGACGCACTACAATGAGTTGTTTGAGACGCCTAATATGGAGCGGCTTGCTTCCGAGGGCATGATGTTCACGTCGGCATACGCGTCGAGCGTTAGTTCACCGTCGCGGTGCAGCCTTATGACGGGTTCAAACGCGGCAAGGCATCATGTGACGAACTGGACGCTGGAGCGAAACACCACCACTGACCACAATGACGACGTTCTGTCATTCCCGCAGTGGAACGTGAACGGCCTCGCTTGTGTCCCGGGGGTGGAAAACACCTATTATGTGACGGCATTGCCCGAGTTGTTGCGTCGTGCCGGCTACTTCACCATCCATTGTGGCAAGGCGCATTTCGGGGCGATAGACACTCCGGGGGAGAACCCTGCACACCTTGGCTTCGAGGTCAACATAGCAGGTCATGCGGCGGGAGGTCCGGCATCATATCTTGGTGTTGATAACTTCGGGCATGACTCTGTCGGGAATCCCGTGTCCAAATTTGCGATACCCGGCTTGAGAAAGTATTGGGGAAAGGACATCTTCCTGACCGAGGCCTTGACACTTGAGGCGTTGGAAGCCTTGGACAAGGCGGATGCCTACGGCCAGCCATTCTTCCTCTATATGTCCCATTACGCCATCCACGTGCCAATCAACAAGGACAACCGCTTCTATCAGAAATATATAGACAATGGTGTTCCCGAGAAGGATGCAGCCTATGCAGCCCTCGTCGAAGGGATGGACAAGAGCCTCGGTGACATAATGGATTGGCTTGAGGAGACAGGCAATGACAAGAACACCATAATATTATTCATGTCTGACAACGGAGGTCTCGCGGCAGCATCCTATTGCCGTGATGGCGAAGTGCATACGCAGAATGCCCCGCTCAGGAGTGGCAAAGGTTCTGCCTATGAGGGCGGCATACGCGAACCCATGATAGTCAAGTGGCCGGGCATTGTCGCCCCAGGGTCGAAATGTGACGGGCAGGTAATCATTGAAGATTTCTTCCCCACCATACTTGAAATGGCTGGTGTCAACCGCTATGAGACGGTGCAAACTGTCGATGGTGAGAGTTTTGTCCCCCTTTTGCAAGGCGAGGATGGGGATGATGACAAGGTGCTTGTCTGGAATTTCCCCAATAAATGGGATGCCGAGGGACCGGGCATCGGTGCCACCTGCACCATCCGTCAAGGGGATTGGAAGCTCATATACTTCTATAAGGACGGTCACAAAGAACTTTATGACATTGCCAGCGATATAGGCGAGCGCAATGACCTCTCGTCACAACAACCCGAGCGTGTTGAAAAACTCTCCCGCCTGCTTGGCAAGAAGTTGAGGGAAATGGGGGCGCAACGTCCTACGTTCAAGGCTACCGGGCTGCCATGCCCATGGCCTGACGAGATATGACAATGGTGTTGCGGCTGCCATCCTTAATAAGGATTTTTAAGATGAATTGGGGAAATATTTCCGTAATACGCTTTTCCCTATTGGGAATATGTAGTACTTTTGCACTTGCAATGCCAGGGGTGGAAGCCCGTGGTCTGAGTACAGGGAATTACTAACTTAAACATTATACGACAATGGCAAAATTAGATCTTACCAAGTACGGTATCGTTGATACCCCTGAGGTTCTGCACAACCCCTCATACGATGTGTTGTTTGCAGAAGAGACTAAAGCAGGTCTTGAAGGTTATGAGAAGGGTCAAGTGACAGAGCTTGGCGCGGTCAACGTCATGACTGGCATCTACACGGGTCGTTCTCCCAAGGACAAATTCTTTGTCTACAACGAGGCAAGCAAGGACACTGTGTGGTGGACTTCTGACGAATACAAGAACGACAACAAACCTTGCTCCGAAGAGGCTTGGGCTGACCTCAAGGCAAAGGCTGTGAAGCAGCTGAGCGGCAAGCGTCTGTTCGTTGTTGACACTTTCTGCGGTGCTAACGCGGCAACACGTCTGAAGGTGCGTTTCATAATGGAAGTCGCTTGGCAGGCTCACTTCGTCACCAATATGTTTATACGTCCGACAGCTGAGGAACTGGAGAACTATGGCGAACCTGACTTCGTTTCTTTCAACGCGGCTAAGGCAAAGGTTGACAACTACAAGGAGCTTGGCTTGAATTCTGAGACTGCCACTGTCTTCAACCTCAAGACCAACGAGCAAGTCATCCTTAACACTTGGTACGGTGGTGAGATGAAGAAAGGTATCTTCTCTATCATGAACTACCTGAACCCCTTGCGTGGCATCGCTTCCATGCACTGCTCAGCCAACACAAATATGGAGGGGACGGACACTGCAATCTTCTTCGGCCTTTCTGGCACGGGCAAGACCACTTTGTCAACTGATCCGAAGCGTCTGCTTATCGGTGATGACGAGCACGGATGGGATGATGAAGGCGTGTTCAACTACGAGGGCGGTTGCTATGCAAAGGTGATCAACCTCGACAAAGAGTCAGAGCCAGACATCTACAACGCCATCAAGCGTGACGCATTGCTTGAGAACGTGACTGTAGATGCCAACGGCAAGATAGACTTTGCTGACAAGAGCGTCACTGAGAACACTCGTGTCTCTTATCCTATCTACCACATCAACAACATCGTTAAGCCTGTTTCCAAAGGTCCTCACGCTCATCAAGTAATCTTCTTGTCGGCGGACGCATTCGGTGTTCTTCCCCCGGTTTCAATCTTGAATCCTGAGCAGACTCAGTACTACTTCCTCTCTGGTTTCACTGCCAAGCTGGCTGGAACTGAGCGTGGCATCACTGAGCCGACTCCGACATTCTCTGCTTGCTTCGGCGCAGCGTTCCTGAGCTTGCACCCGACCAAGTATGCTGAGGAGCTCGTTAAGAAGATGGAAAGGGTAGGTGCTAAGGCTTATCTCGTCAACACTGGTTGGAACGGCACAGGCAAGCGTATCTCAATCCGCGACACTCGTGGCATCATCGACGCTATCCTTGACGGCTCTATCGACAAGGCTCCTACGAAGACGATACCTTACTTCGACTTCGTCGTTCCTACTGAGTTGCCGGGCGTTGACAGCAAGATTCTTGACCCGCGTGACACTTATGCTGAGGCTGCACAATGGGACGAGAAGGCCAAGGATTTGGCTGGCCGTTTCATCAAGAACTTCGCTAAGTTCACTGGCAACGAGGCTGGTAAGGCTTTGGTTGCTGCCGGTCCAAAACTCTGAGCATCAATTCGCGGTTCATCCGCGTTTGACAGATATGGGTGCCGCCATCATTCCTGATGGCGGCACTCTTTTTTTCCAACCTGCCACCGCCAAGCTTGGCAGATTGCTGTGTGGTGTCTTGTCGTGCAGGTTTCCAGTGATAGTTGCTGTGGCATACAATGACGTTGCTGTTTGCCTACGATGCTTTTGCTCATTGCATACGATGTTTTCGCTCATTGCATACTATGTTTTTGTGGATTGCATACGGTGTTTCCCAATTCCATTCTGTTCTTCCAAATTTTTTCCATCATAGGCGTTTGTTTGCAGCATAATTGCTCGTGATGCCGCCTTTTGCTGTCTCAGATGGCATCTCTAATGCCTTTTGCCACTGTTCATTGACAAAACACAACTTAATATTTTTAAAATGGGCGTTTTCTCCTGAAATTACGGCAAAATGTCAGTTTGTAGCCTTATTGGCGACCAAGTGTGCCTCCAAATGCATTCTATCTGCATAAACGTGACAATTTAACGTCGCGAGGCTGTATTTTGTGACGCGATGGATTGCCAGTTACATTGTGATTACTTATTTTTGCCAAATATTTATTGGCTTATGTTGCAGTAATATTGCATAAGTTGCTTGCTGGTTAGTATATATTAGTATATTTGTCTCGTATGGCTAATGTTCCATCTGGCAACCTTGCAATGAGATGTGACAGTAAAAGTTGAGAATGTAAGAGAAATTTATAGTTAATATCAAAAACATCTAAAAGAGAATTTATGAGAAGTGTATTACGAGTGTTGTTCCTACTGCTGTTCTGCTGTGCCTCCGTGGTTCATGCGCAGAACATAACAGTCAAGGGAACTGTCACGTCCGCCGATGACGGCTTAGGCATCATCGGTGCTGCTGTGACGGTGAAAGGCAATACCTCGATCGGTACAGTCACCGATTTCGAAGGTAATTTTTCACTTAGTGTTCCAACAGGGTCTACCATCGTCATTTCTTATGTCGGTTACAAGACGCATGAGGTCAAGGCCGCTCCTGGCAAGACCATCAAAGTCTCCCTTGAGACCGACGCTGAGATGATAGACGAGGTCGTTGTCACTGGTATTCAGAAGATGGATAAACGCCTCTTCACCGGTGCTACCACCAAGATTGATGCCGACAAGGCCAAGTTGGACGGTATCGCCGATGTCAGCCGTGCCCTCGAGGGACGTGCTGCGGGCGTGTCGGTGCAAAATGTGTCTGGTACATTCGGTACAGCTCCTAAGATACGTGTCCGTGGTGCGACGTCCATCTACGGCAACTCCACCCCGTTGTGGGTCGTTGACGGTGTCGTGCTTGAGGATGCAGTTGACGTCTCGGCCGATGACCTCTCGTCGGGTGATGCCACAACGTTGATTTCGTCGGCTGTCGCTGGTCTTAACGCCGATGACATCGAGAGCTTCCAGATTCTGAAAGACGGTTCGGCTACCTCTATATATGGCGCGCGCGCGATGGCGGGTGTCGTGGTCATCACGACCAAGCGAGGCAAGGCCGGTGTCAGCACAATCAACTACACTGGTGAGTTCACGACCCGTATGAAGCCTAACTACCGCAACTTCAACATATCCAACTCTCAGGAGCAGATGGGTATATACAAGGAGATGCAGGCAAAGGGCTGGTTGAACTTCACGTCGTTGATTAATGCCTCGACTTCAGGTGTTTACGGCCGTCTCTATTCGTCAATGACGGAATTTGACGAGAACGGAAACTACATAGTCAAGAACTCGGAATCCGCGATGAACGACTATCTGCGCCAGGCCGAGATGAGGAATACTGACTGGTTTGACCTGCTTTTCAAAAATTCTCTCATGCAGAATCATGCTGTCAGCATTTCCGGCGGTACTGACAAGGCACGCCTCTATGCTTCGTTGTCAGCCCTCCACGATCCGGGATGGACTGAGAGGAGCAAGGTCAACCGTTACACTGCCAACATGAATGCTTCGTTCAGCGTCTCCAAGTGGGTGACATTGAACCTCTTGACGAGCGGCTCTTACCGTAAGCAGGAAGCTCCTGGTACGTTGAACCAGAGCATCGACCCGGTTTCGGGCGCAGTTACGCGTAGTTTCGATATTAACCCTTACAGCTACGCCCTGAATACGTCAAGGACACTTGACCCCAACATGATGTTCTCAAGGAACTATGCCCCGTTCAACATCTTCAATGAGTTGGACAACAACTACATCAACCTTGACATCAAGGACTTGCGTTTCCAGGCTGAGTTGAACTGGAAGCCGATACTTGGTCTTGAGTTCAATGCTTTGGTGTCCTACCGTGTGCAGAGTTCAGTCAACGAACACTTTGTGAAGGACAACTCTAACCAGGCTTTGGCTTACCGTGCCGGTGTGGATGATCCTAACATCATGTACAGCAACCCCTACCTCTACCAAGACCCTGACAAACCGGGTGAACGCCCAGTGTCGGTGATGGAAGAAGGTGGTATCTACTACCGCAACGATTATTCTGTCGAACAGTTGGACTTCCGTGGAACTGTGCAATATAATAAGGTGACGGATGATGAGAAGCATATCTTCAACATCTTTGCCGGCATGGAGGTCAACTCGACTGACAAGAACCAGGTGTTCTTCGAGGGCTACGGCTTCCTCTATGACAACGGCAATATCCCGTCGATGGACCCGAACCTTTTCCTCCAGATGAAGGACGAGGGACGTGACTACTACGGCAACTCTTGGACGTATGACCGCAGTTTGGCATACTTTGCTTCTGCAAACTACTCGTACAAAGGCAGATATTCGTTCAACTTGACAGGCCGCTACGAGGGTTCCAATCAATTGGGTCGCTCGCGCTCTTCCCGTTGGCTGCCGACTTACAACGTGGCTTTCGCTTGGAATGGTCATGAGGAGAATTTCTTTGACCGCATCGACCATTGGATGTCCCACTTGACATTGCGTGCATCCTACTCGTTGACAGCTGACCGTGGTCCTGCGAGTGTGTCTAATGCATTGCCTATCTACTATTCGCAGCAGGTATGGCGTCCTGACCGTGATCTGTATGAGACGGGTATTGCGCTCTATGACATCCAGAACTCTTCGTTGACTTACGAGAAGAAGAAAGAGTTCAACATCGGTGCTGACCTCGGTTTCTTCGACAACCGTTTGAACCTTGTGTTTGATGCTTACTGGCGTAACAACTATGACCTTATCGGCTATATCAATACGGAAGGTGCCGGTGGTGTCCTCAGCAAGTTGGGTAACGTGGCATCGATGAAGTCCAATGGTATTGAGTTCACCCTTTCTACACGCAATGTGCAGACCAAGGACTTTACTTGGACTACCGACTTGACGTTCTCGAAGACTAAGACCGAGATTACGGAGCTTGATTCGCGCTCGTCAGTCATGGACTTGATTTCCGGTTCAGGCTACGCAATGTTGGGCAAGCCGGTGCGCTCGCTGTATTCTATCCAGTTTACTGGGTTGAACGATGAGGGTCTGCCTACCTTTATCAATGAGGTTGGTGAGCCGACTGTCTCGACATTCAACTTCCAGGAGTATAATGATGTTGACAAATATCTTGTCTACGAAGGTCCGACCGACCCGACCATCACTGGTAGCTTCGGTAACATCTTCGACTATAAGAACTTCCGTCTGAATGTCTTCATCACTTACTCTTTCGGAAATAAGATTCGTCTCGACCCTGTCTTTAGTGCTGCTTATTCTGACATGACGGCTTCGCCGAAGGAATTCAAGAACCGTTGGGCAGTGCCGGGCGATGAGGCAACAACGACCATCCCGGTTATTGCAAGTACGCGCCAGACGGACAATGACCCGTATCTGAGCTACGCTTACAATGCCTACAACTATTCGACCGAGCGTGTCGCTAATGGCGGTTTCATAAGGATGAAGGAGATTTCTCTGACCTATATGCTCCCCGGCAAGTTTGTCAGGAAGATTGGTCTCTCCAATGCTTCGTTGAAGCTTTCAGGCACTAACCTCTTCCTCATCTACTCTGACAAGAAGTTGAACGGGCAGGATCCGGAATTCGTGAATGCCGGTGGTGTGGCAACGCCGATGCCTAAGCAGTTTACGTTTACTATAAGATTGGGTATTTAACCATTATAATATCATCAGAAAATGAAAATGACCAAATATACATTGGGGCTGTTGGCAGGAGCTTCACTCTTGACAATGTCTTGCAGCGACTTCCTTGACACTGCCCCTGACACGAGGACTGAAATCAATGATGTCGAGTCCGTACGTCAGCTGTTGACCACCGCCTACACGCAGTTCAACTACGGATTGTTGGCTGAGCTGAGCAGTGACAACGTCGTGGACAACAATGCCCCCCACGTCTCCAACATGACAAACAAGGAGGTGTATTACAATCTGACACCGATGGATAGGATGAGCGAGGAGCTCTTCTCTTTCGAGGAAGTGACTTCAGCGAGCGGCAATGACACGCCGGCGAATGTCTGGATGGGCTTCTACAATGCTATTGCGACTGTCAACCACGCTTTGGAGAACCTCGACCGCATCGAGGCTGAGCAGACCCTCTCGGCATCCGACAGGGCGAAGGCTTCGGCTTGCCGTGGTGAGGCATACCTCTCGAGGGCGTACCACCACTTCATCCTTGTCAATATGTTTTCACAGGCCTACAGGAGCGATGAGCTGAGCATGGCTGACGTTGGAGTGCCTTATGTGACCACTCCAGAGAAGGACTTGCTCCAGCACTACGACCGTGGAACTGTGACTGAGACTTACAGGAACATCGAAAATGACTTGCAGGAAGGTCTGAAGCGTGTGACGGACAGCTACTACAGCGTGCCGAAGTACCACTTCAACCGCAACGCTGCCTATGCATTCGCAGCCCGTTTCTACCTCTTCAAGCACGAGTACGACTCGGTCATCAAGTATGCCAACCGCGTGCTTGGCGATGTCCCGGGCTCTGTGGAGGGCAAGTTGAGGGATTACACCGAGTTCAAGGACAAGAACTATGTTGACGATGCAATCAACGTTTGGATAAGCAATGAGAGCCCGGCCAACCTGCTGCTCTTGCCGACCTACTCGACTGCAATGCGCTATTTCTATGGCGGGACGCGTTTCGCTTTCAACCATGAGCCTGCCGCAGGTTCTATCAATGGCTTCGGTCCGACGTGGAGTTTGAGCATCCATCCGACTTTCCAGGCCACAGGTCTTGTGACCAATGGCAAGCAGGACTACGGTTTGCTGAGCCTCAAGTTGGGTGAGAAGTTCCGCATCATGGATAAGATTGCCCAGACAGGCTATCCTATCATCGTCCGCATGGAGTTCACCACCGACCTCCTTTTGCTTGAGAGGGCAGAGGCGTATATCATGAAACTCGATTTGGCTTCGGCATTGGCAGACCTCAAGGCGTGGGATGACAATATGCATAATACTCCTGTTGACAACTCAGCATATTTCAGCGAGCTGACCAATGAGAAGATATTGCAGTTCTACAACGAAGACTACCGTTATTCGGAGCACAAGCTTCTTGACTATTCTCATGTGAAAGACATGATTCCTGGTTATGATATCTATCAAGGCGATATGGAAGCCTACATGAACTGCCTGATGCACTTCCGCCGTCTTGAGACCATCCACACGGGCTTGCGTTTCTTCGACTTGAAGCGTCTTGGCATACCCTATTCACATGAGATTGGCAAGAAGTCGGGCGTGATGGAGCCGGAAAGGGTGGAATTCCTTGACTGGAACGACCCGCGCCGCGCCTTGGAAGTACCTCGTGAGGCAATAAGCATGGGTCTTGAGCCATCCCGTAAGTATGAGACTCCTGAGAACACTTCGTCGATGTCTGTAGCAAGGCCAGGCGACTTGGTGATGCAGGTGGTGGATAATGATGAAACAAACGAATAATCCTGAAAAGTTATGAAGAAGAATATCATATATGCACTGTTGCTGGCGACATCGTCATTCTTCACGCTGGCTTCATGCTCTGACGATGAGTTTGGCGACACGATATTTCCTGAAGTGAGCGACAAGCTTGACCCGTCGTCGGCTACGTTCCCATTGGACACTTTCCTGGTGGAGAACTACCTGAATCCGTACAACATGAAGTTCTCCTACCGCTTGGAGGACACAGAGATTGACATGAACTACAATCTAGTCCCTGCAAGCTACGAGAAGGCACTTGACATGGCAGTCCTGACAAAGTACCTCTGGTATGATGTCTATGAGACCATCATCGCTAACTCAACGAGTGAGGCGGCCGATAAATTCTTCATGAAGCGTTATGGACCGAAGATGATTATGCTTGTCGGTTCTCCGGCAATCAACGAGGCTTCAGGCACGGAGGATCGTGGTCTTGCCGAGGGTGGTGTCAAGATTACCCTTTACGCGGTCAACGAGCTTGACGAGAACAATATGGCTGAGTTGAACGATTTGTTTTTCCGTACCATGCACCATGAGTTCAACCACATCCTGAACCAGAACATTGCGTTCTCTGATGAATTCAAGGACATTTCGTCAGGTTCTTACGATCCGATGAACTGGCAGACCAAGGAGGACATTGCGGCACGAACTTCCGGCTTTATTACAGCCTATGCAAGCAAGGACTACAATGAGGATTTCGTTGAGTTGATCGCCAACTATGTGATAGTCACTGCTGATCAATGGGAGCAGTACTTAGTTGATGCGACAAGGGGTTATGAAGAGGTTGACGTGGACAGAGCCGACATATATGAGGCTCGTAATGATGGTACCTATATTAAGGACGTTGACGTGACTTATGATGCTAATGGCAATGCTTCAGTTTATAAGATACTGCGTTACACTGTCAGCCGTGATGAGAATGGTACGCCAATACTTGATGAGGAAGGAAATCTTATCTATATTGACAGCGACGCCATTGACGGGCGTGCAATCATCGAGCAGAAGTTTGAGATGTGCCGTTCCTATATGCTTGACTATTTCGGCATAGATGTTGATGAGTTGCGCCGTGAAGTCCTCAGCAGGATGTATGTCACCGATGCTGCTGGTGAGCCAGTCCAGGATGAGGGAGGCAACTACCAGAACAGGCTGTTGATGCCTACGGTTTCTGACCCGAGCCAGACAGTCATAGATTCTTTGCGCTACCAGGTCAAGCGTTTTGAGAGTATGCAAGTTGATTAAACAACAATCTAACAAGAATTTAAGATGAAGAAACTATTATATCTTTTGCCAATGGCTGCATTGCCTTTGATGTTCATGCAGTCATGCAGCCCTGAGCAGGACGACCTCTTCAATGATTCTGCGATTGAGAGGCTTGAGGCGGACGCACAGTCAGTGCTTGACTTGCTGTGTTCTTCTGAGAACGGTTGGGAGATGCTCTATTTCCTGAACGAGGAGGAGGACATCCCATGCTATACACTGCTTGTGAAATTTGAGAAGAGCGGTGGTGACGGTGTCGCCCAGTTTGCTTCTTATTCTGACATCACGAGCAATCAGTACAGGATTAGTGAGAAATCGCCGTTCACGGTCAAGATTGACAACAGCACGGTCTTGTCTTTCGACAGCTATAACTCAATCTTCCACGTGTTTTCTGATCCTGATTACTTAGGAGAAAAAGGGCCTACCGATACTGATTATCCATACGATTCAGGTAGGGGTATGATGGGTGATTATGAATTCAACGTGGTGGATCATTCATCTTCTGACGTGGTGATGCTGAAAGGGAAGAAGCGCGGCACCTACACAGTGTTGCGTCGTCTTGATGCCGACGTTGATTGGCAGCAGTACTTCACGGATTTGAATGCTACTAAGAATAGTATGTTCACTGCCAACCCTGCGCCTCTCCGTCTTGTCGTTGGTGAAAGGTATTTCCATCTCTACAACGGTGGCGGCTCAATTTTTGAAGTGGTTGATGGTGCTACCGATGACGGAGCTTTGACAGCTGCGCAAGATTGGAAGTTTGTCCTTTTCAGTGACGGCTTGCGCTTTATTACCGGCTTTGACCAAGATGGTGTAAATGCAGGGCAGGATTTCTACTACAATGCTGACCGTACCCGGCTGGAGTCTTCAACGGGCGCATATATAGACGCAGGTGACCCCTATTGGTTCTTTAAGACAGTCAACACAGCGGATGCTTCAACTGGCAATACCGTCCATAACTGGGTGGTTGAGTATGATGGGATGGGTGCGACAGCCAAGCAACTGTTCGATGCTGTCTATGCTTCTTCTTTCGGACAGAGTTATCCCAATTTCCAATTGATTTTTGCTGGTTTGAACGGCGTGGGTGACATTCTGGGTTTGACAGGATCTAACCTCGTTTTCTCAAGGTATTACAATTCCTTGGTCAAGACAGCAGATGACAATGCACGGACAATTTCTTATACTTTAGGTGAAACTCAGAGTAATATGGAGGCGATATATACGGTCTCAAACAACACGATGCGTGACGTGTATAGCCTCTTTGATGGGAAAACCTATCGTTTTGAAACAGTTCAAGCATTTTCGATGCAAAGGTTGAGAATGGTGTCTGTAGATGATGACGAGTTGTCATTTAATGTCTCTTACAAATAATTATCAATCAAATCAAATAATAGCTTATGAAAAAATTATTTCTTTATTCTGTTCTTGCCCTTTCTTCTGTGACAGTCACAGCGCAAGAGCTTTCTCAATTCAATTTCACTGAATTGCAGAATGTGGAGATGAAGCAAGCGAGGATGTCAGCCCCCCTTAAGTTGGCGGCTCCTCAAAGTGTTGCGACAAAGGCACCGCGTGCTACTTTCACATTGATGTCTGACAACCATGATGGAACGTATGCACTTGGTGTTGATAAGCAGTTTATGTATAATCCAACCTCTGTTGCTTTGACAACGGCATTTAAGTCGTATTTCAAGCCTTATTATTCTGGTGTTGAGACAGCTCCTACTTTTACTTGGACTTATGCGACCGATAATGGAGAAAAGCAAATGGAAGTTGATGAAAATGGCATAGGCTGCTTAAACATGATTGGTACAACCGAGTATCCTGTAGTCACGGGAGTCCACGAGGGTACGACTGTAAGGTTTGACAGGGGTAACTCGCCATTGGCGACAGAAAATGGTGCTATGGCCCGTACGGTCATGAATCACGAATACAACATCTCAATGTTTGACCCAGCGCTTACCGGTGGATCGTTTAGTTCAGGCTTTTATATCTCTGAGACTGAGGTTGCGGGAATGGGCACAGGCCTCGGTTGTGATGAGATTGTGCAAGTGTTTAATAAGCCGACCGTGCCGATGATCGTTTATGGAGGTGATATGAGACTTGTGTCTTTCCCGAACGCAGGAGCGGCTCCTTTGGCGAATAATTCGGAAATTACCATCGAGCTTTGGTCTTGCAATGTTACGGTGGCTGACACTTATCAATTGGAGCTGGGGGATTTGCTTGGCACAACCAAGGCTAATGCTCAAAGCCTGACATATGTCGAGTCAGTCGGTGGTTATAATTTGGATTTCGAATTTACGACTCGTGACGCAATCGGTCTTGAAGTTGCATCTCCTGTTATTGTCCCCGCCGATAGCCAATTTGCTGTTGTGCTCAAAGGATTCGAAAATGATGATGTCAATGCTGTCGTTTGCTTCGGCATGAACGGTAATGAAACTGCTGGCTCCTATATGCCTGGTGCAACTTATGTTAAATTGCCTGACTATGAGCCTTATGATTATTTGAGGTTCGGAGACCAAGAGTTCCCATATCAGAATCTGGTGCTTTCGTTGTCTGCCGATATGCCGTCAAGCGCATGGGTTTTCCCATTGATGGATGCTCCTGTGGAGGGTGGTTATCTCTACTATGATGCTGAGTACACAGATGGCACGCAGGAACGAGTTACTTACAACATCGTATATACTACAATGCCACTTGAAGAAAATGGCACGCAGAACTTTGTATTTGAGACTCCTGACTGGATTTCAGTCGAAAGCCAGCAGCCTCTTGATGGTTCTGCATGGAACACAACGAATGGCTGTGGTTATCTGCCTGTCTTTGTGGCTCAACCTCTTCCTGATGGTGAGACTGGCAGGAGTGGATATGTCAGAATCACTTGTCCTCGTACGGGCATGAATTGGGGCTTCCCAGTCGGTCAAGGCGAATGGGATCCCAATGGCATGGAGAGCGGTGTCGAGACTGCACAGGCACAGGAGACCAAGGCATACGTCTATGGCGACCAGCTCAACCTGGTTTATGGCGAATGCTGCACGGTTGCTGACGTTTACAACGTCGCAGGTGTCAAGGTGGCAAGCTACCAGTTGCCCGAGGGCGGCAGCTACACTGCATCGGTGTCAGGTCTTGCTGACGGCGTTTACGTAGTCGTGTTCAACGGCGATAATGCTGCTAATGTCAAGTTTGTGAAGTAAAAGACAGACTGACGCATAGTAGCGTGATATTGAGGCGGCTGCCCTGTGGGGCGGCCGCCTTTTTTGTTGTCATATCCCCCATTCCCGTTTAATATTCCGTATGGCGTGGGGACGCAATGTTATGTCATACAATACAGTCTTGCCACAGAAACTGCCCGTATGGTGTAGAGACGCATAATATGCGTCTCCTCATCAGGCAGTGTTGAATGTGAATGGATGGACAATGGGCGCGGATGAGACGCATATTATGCGTCTCCTCATCAGGCGGTGCTGACTGTGAATGGATGGGCAATGGACGTGGTGGAGACGCATATTATGCGTCTCTACTACGGGGTGCTCCGAAGAGGTGTGTTGCTGATATTGTCCGTGAATTTCGCCAGCTTGTCCCCGCCTGTGGCATACAATGTTTTTCCTGCTATCATACAATGTTTTCCGCGCTATCATACAATGCTTTTGGTGTTATCATCCTATGTTTTTGGCCGTATCGTCTGATGCTGCTGTCGCGTGTGTCTGGTGTTGCACCGTTCTCCACTCGTTGTCGTGTCATGTTGGCGGCGTTGTCGCGCTTTTGGCTTGACATCCGTCAAGCTGGATGGGTGGTTGTGCAAATGATTTGTATCCAATTGTAAAATTTTCGTGTTAAAATGATTGCTGTGAGGTTAACGTTAATCAATTTGGTTTATATTTGTCTCAATTAATCGTGGTGTAGGCAGTTAAATGCGTTTGCACGGTTAATAAAAAATTTTAAAAATCGGTTTGTTTGTTAAAATCTATAAAACTTATTAGGTTTGCAAGCAAATACCCGTGTTGTGGCATGAAAATTAATAGTTGAGATATAGATATATGAATATGAATCCAATCAAAATCAATTGCCTGAAAGGTCTTTTCCGAGGAAAGGGTAGCGGTCTGCTATTTGCCGCGATGCTTTTGGGCAGCCCGGCATTCTCGGGGCAGGTTTCTGCCGAGACTGTGTCAGGCACGACCGAGTTTGCTGTGCAGCAGCAGAACGAAAGGACAATCACAGGTGTGGTCAAGGACAAGAGCGGCGAGGCGTTGATAGGTGTCAACGTCGTGCTCAAAGGCACTGCGACCGGCACAATCACGGGGCTTGACGGCGACTTCATGTTGCAAGTGCCGTCGTCGGGCGTGCTCGAAATCTCGTACATAGGCTACAAGACTGTGGAGGTGAAGCTCACGTCGAGCAACACCTATGAAGTCGTCCTGCGCGAGGACACCGAGGTGCTGAGCGAGGTGGTCGTGACGGCCATGGGTATCGAGCGCAAGGCATCGTCACTGACCTATGCAACGCAGACGGTGAAGAACACCGAGCTGACCCGCGCACGCGATGTCAACTTCGTCAACGCCTTGCAAGGTAAATCGGCAGGTCTGACCATCACGCCCAACTCGTCAGGTGCGGGCGGCGGTGCGTCAAAAATCCTGCTGCGTGGACAAAGCTCAATGATTGGTAACAACCAGCCGTTGATAGTCCTCGACGGTGTGCCTTTGGCCAACGGTATGCAGTCGCAGGTCGGCGCAGGCTCACTTGAGTTCGGCGGCGCACGTGACGGCGGCGATATCCTCTCGACCATCAACCCTGACGACGTGGCGAGCATGACCATCCTGAAGGGGGCGAATGCGGCAGCCCTCTATGGTAGCGCGGCCAACAACGGTGTCATCGTCATCACCACGAAAGGCGGCCGCCAAGGCAACCTGCGTGTCGATGTTTCGTCAAACAGCACATTCGAGCGCGTCATAATGTTGCCCGAGTTGCAGACGACCTATGGTGGAACAATCAACGGTTACAACGGTGTCTCCTATGACGGCTGGGGACCGGCTCTCTCGTCGATAACTGCGGATCAGATGTCCCGTTACCCCTATCTCACCAATGATTCGGGCTATGACAAGCTGAAGGATTTCTACGGCACGGGCATGACGTTCACCAACAGTGTCGCCCTGAGCGGCGGTACGGAGAAGATGAGCACCTACTTCTCCTATGCAAACACGACGCAACGCGGTGTCTTTGAGCAAAATAAATTCAAGAGGCACAACATAATGTTCAAGCAGACCTACAATCTCTTCAACAACAAACTGCACTTGGACTTCTCGCTCAACTACATCAACCAGAGGTTGAACAACCGTCCGTCTGTCGGTAAGGCATTCAGCCCCATCTTCGGTATGTACCGTACGCCGGCCAACATCGATATGCGTTACTTCAAGAACAACTATTCGCACACCGGTACTCTCGACGACGAGATGGTCAGCAACATCAATGTCGGTAACCGCCACTTGATAAACGAGCCGATCCAGACTTGGGAATGGTATGACCAGTATGTCAACAACCCGTACTGGATTCTCAATATGCTCAACAACGAGACGATCACAAACCGCTTGCTCTCATCGTTCACTGCCAAGTATGACATCATCGATGGCTTGAGCGCGCAGGCTCGTCTGAGTGTCGAGCAGAACTTCATCGAGTCGAGCGACAGCAAGTATGCGACGACCAACCGCGACGCACGCATCAAGTCCGGTATCTCCTATGTGGGCAACAGCTGGAACAGGAACATTTTCTCGGACTACCTGCTCACCTACAACAAACGTTTCCTCGACAAGATTGACTTCAACGTCACGGCCGGTGCATCGCTCCGCCGCGTGAAGTCAGGAAGCGTCTCGACCTACAACGAGATGGATACGGCTGCAATCTACCCCAACATCTTCCTCCCTCAGAATGACAAGGCGCGCACCGACAGCAAGTCAGGCACGACGACTCAGACTTGGGACAACAACTGGGAGACTGCAATCTTCGCAACGACGCAAATCGGCTTCTGGGACTACGCCTACATCGACGCATCGTTCCGTACGGACTGGTCGAAAGCATTCCAGCAGTTTGCTGATGACGGCAAGTACAAGTCGTTCTCCTACTGGTCTCTCGGTGCCAACGTGCTGCTCAAGGACCTCATCGCCAAGCACAACGACAAGGTGAACAACCTGAAGCTCCGTGCTTCTTATTCTGTCGTGGGTAACTCTATCCCGAATGTCGTCTATGCCGCACAGACCCTTGACTTCTCGTCGGGCGCGTTGTCGGCAAAGGCAGCTCCGTTCCGCAACCCGAAGCCTGAGACCACCACTTCCTATGAGGTCGGTTTCGATGGTGCGTTCTTCAACAATGCATTCGACTTCGATGTGACTTTCTACAACACCGTGCTGGACAACCAGGTGATGCAGATCTCGACATCGTCAGGCCAGAGCCAGTATGTCAACTCTGGTAAGGTGCGCAACCGTGGTATCGAGGTGACAGCCAACTACAACTGGCGCATCAACAACGACTGGTCTTGGTACACTGGCGTCACATTCGCCTACAACAAGAATAAGATCCTCGAGACCTACACTCCGGAGGGCAGCAATGTGCCTAACCCGATTGAGCTGGACATCAGCAACCGCTTCCGCATTAAATTCGTCGAGGGTGGTTCCTATGGTGACATCTACATGAATGAAATCATGCGTGACGAGAACGGCAATATGCTGGTTGACCAGAACGGTAATCCGCGCATGACATCCGACTACAGCAAGAAGGTCGGTAACAACACCGCCAACACGACATTCGGATGGCACAATACTTTCACGTGGAAGAACCTTTCACTCTATGTCTTGCTTGATGGAAAGATCGGCGGCAAGGTTGTCTCGATGACTGAGGCGGAACTCGATGCCTATGGTTTGTCACAGCGCACTGCTGATGCCCGCACCAACAACCCGGAGGGTCTCACCGGCATCAACAACGGTAGGATGATCAATGTGCCTTGGCAGAACTATTACACCACTATCGGTACGTCGATGACCGAGGACTATGTCTATGACGCGACCAACATCCGCGTGCGTGAAATCTCTTTGGGTTACACCTTCCGCGATCTGTTTGGCCCGTCCAAGAGCTTGAGTGTCTCAGTCATCGCCCGCAACCTCGGGTTCATCTACAAGAACTCCCCGGTTGACCCCGACATCTCAGTGACCGCAGCCAACGCGTTGAGCGGTATCGATATCTACTCGTTGCCGACGACACGCTCATTCGGTATCAACTTGAAAGCAACATTCTAAACCCAGATTTAAATAAGGAAACGAAATATGAAGAAAAGATCTATATATGCAGTAGCCCTCTTCGGCTTGCTTGGTCTCACGGTGGCAGGCTGTGGCGACAAGACGGATGAATATCCATGGCAGGTCGTTGACAAGAGCGAAGGGACAGGCTCGGGCGAAGACGGTGGTAACTCTGGCGCACCGACGATTGAGACACTGGAGGCTACCCTTATGTCAGGCTTGAGGGAAATCCAGAGCTTTGACAATCACAAGTACCAGTACCAGCGCACTAACTCGATTGATGTATTCGCTGGGTACACGACGGTGAGCCAAAACCAATTTACATTCGGTGGCGCATTGCCGAGCACCTACTCGACGCAGGCTTTGCAGAACTACTACAACGGCATCATGGACAAGACAGTCTTCAACAACATCCACGATGCGTACTTCTATGCCGAGGAGCTTGGCAAACCTGAATGGAAGGCGTTGGCGATGATTGCCTATGACTTGCTCATGTCGCAGTTCGCGGATTTCTATGGCCCGATGCCATTCGACGACTACCGCAATTTGAAGGAGAATCCGCCAATCACATACGTGAGCGTGGAGGAGATATACGACCGCTGCTTCACAGAATTGAAGGAGGCTGCCGAAATCCTCAACGAGCGCAAACCTTCAGCTGAGGAATTGGCAAAGGTCGAGGGTCGCACAGCAGGCGAACTCGCCAGCGACATCACCAACGGCAACTATTTGATGTGGGTGAAGCTCGCAAACTCACTGCGCCTGCGTCTCGCCATGAACATCATCAAGGTTGACCCCGTGCGTGCTCAGCAGGAGGCAGAAGCTGCCATCAACGCGGAAGGCGGTGTCTTCGATTGCGGTCCTAACGGTGAAGTGACCGACCCGGACTTCGATTATCAATGGTACAACTACCAGTCTGGGGCACAGCACCCGCTTTACTTCATCTGCTGGCAATGGTATGACTCTCGTCTGAGCGCATCATTCGAGAACATCTGCAAGCGTCTGCGCAGCCCGATGCTCGGCATCCTGTTTGCCAAGAACTATGCTGCGATAACCAACAACTCAGGAAACCCGAGCGGTTATTCAGCTAACCAAGACTGGGTGGGCATCCGCCAAGGTAGCGCGATGATCAATAAGTCGAACTTGCAGAGCGGTTATGGTCCGTTCTCAATGTTCAACCAGGTGAACTACCCCCGCACGTTGATGCACGTCTCTGAGGTGCTCTTCGCCCGTGCAGAAGCTAGATTGCGTGGTTGGAACGTGGGAGGCACTGCCGAAGAGTGGTATAATAAAGGTATCCGCCGCGCCATGCTCGGTCACGCACAGTACGGCATCACGGAGGCTGACATCACGACCTACATGAATCAGACTGACTTTGAGTGGGTGGACTATGTAGACCCCTACAATGAGATAAACAACATCGACGGTCGTGTAGAGATTGGTGTCAAGTGGAGCGACGATGACAGCGATGAGTTGAAGCTTGAGAAGATCATCACCCAACGTTGGATTGCCA
This sequence comes from uncultured Bacteroidaceae bacterium, assembly GCA_939800445.1. GTDB lineage: Bacteria > Bacteroidota > Bacteroidia > Bacteroidales > Bacteroidaceae > Avibacteroides > Avibacteroides faecavium. The sequence continues at coordinate 29,663 of CALNGU010000019.1, forward strand.
TCTTCCCGCAAAGCCCAGAGGCTTGGACTACGTTCCGCCGCACTGGCTACCCGCGTCTCTTCCCTGTTGATCCAGGCATGAACAACTGGGACGATGACATCAATTGCGAGGTGCAAATCCGTCGTATTCCCTACTATGACAAGAGTGCGTCCGCGCAAGCCGACTTGACCAATGCAGCAAACATCCTTGCAGGTGAGTCAAGCGAGGTGGGCAGCACGAACAATTCACCTATGACCCGCATCTGGTGGGATATTAACACTGATGAGATCGACATGACCACGGAAGAGGGACGTGTCATCCCGCACAACTTTAATTGATGACTAAATAACGTAACAGAGATATGAGAAAGATAAGGATAAATTTGATGGCGTGTCTTGCCGTCTTGGCTTGCGTCTCGCTCGGATTCCTGCATTCGTGCAAGGAGGATGACGACAAATTGTTTGCAGGCGTAAACGGTTCAGAGGTCACGATACTCTTAGGTGAGTCCTATCAGTACAACCTTGAGCTGGTGACGAGCGGCGATGCGTCGGCTGACGGCATCACTGCTACATGGAGTTCGGCTGACGCTACCATTGCCTCGGTTGACCAGACGGGTCTTGTGACTGCCAACGAGGTCGGCACAACAATCATCACTGCCAGCCTGAGCAATGGCCAGCACGTGACTTCTATGGTGACTGTCGAGAAGCCGGAATCCATGATTTTCCAGCTTTGGACTCCTTCTTCGGGTGATACGCTTATCACCAACATCGAGGAGGTCTACTACCAGCCCGACGGTCTTCCCACAAAGGTCTATTTGAGCCTTGCTGCTAATACTTTGACTGAAGACAGCGTTACGCTGAGCGTCGAGGATCCAGATTATGCTCTCTTTGCTGATCCGACTGACCCGACGATTCAGTTCCCTGACACTACGATTGCTGTCAACACTGACACAATCTTCTTCAACATCAAGCCGGGTCTCCTTGAGGGAGACACCCGAATCAACGTCACCAATGGCACGTTGAGGAGCTATCTCACTGTCCATGTCGGTCCAGTGGTCAATCTGAGCTGGGACAGGGTCAATGAAATGCTCACTCAGTCAATGAGTGTCTATTTGCAGGACGGTGAGCAGAAGCTGACAGCTTACGCCACTGTCTACGGCGGCGCGGATTACTGGCAGCGTGAGGGCTTGTATGAGTATGAAGTAACTCAGAGCGGTTCGGCTACTGCCGCACTCATCGAAGACTTTGACCAGTCGGTCGAGGGAGAAATCTCATGGACAATCAAGCCGCAGGCTCTTGGCACGACCAAGATGACTGTCCGTTCACGTGGTGAGGTGCTTAACTTCGTCCTCAAGGTTGTTGACAAGCAGCGCGTCAAAGTCAATGCCTTGACCATCAACTACAATGAGCGTTGCGTGGCTTACGCTGATGCTGATTCTACGTTCACTTCCACTGTTCCGGCATCGACGGCTACGAGGGCTATCTACTTCGAGGCTTTGACAACTCCGTTGAATGCGGCTGCGACATGGCCTGTCACTTGGTCTTCGTCCAACCCGGATGTGGCGGCTTGTGCAGAGAGCGGCGATGGCAATTTCAACATTTTGGCTGACGGAACAACGGAAATCACGGCTTACGCGGGTGACCCAGAAACTCCAGAGAACTACAGGACTGCAACGTTCACCCTTGTCGTCAAGACTGATGTGACCGGTCTGGCCGTGTCTACGTCTTCACGCTCGACCATCATGCAGGGTGAGGCTGTGCCTTATGAATTTACGACGACACCCGCAGGATTCAGTCCGGAAGTAGTCTGGGAGACCGACAATGCCGAGATTGCTACATTCGAGGGCAACGTTCTCCATGCCCATGCTGCTGGTCAGGTGAACATCACAGTCAGGACTGCTGATGGCATGGTTGAGTCTGAGCCATATACCGTGACAATCAATGAGCCGTTTGACTTCACCAATTATGACTACACAGGAGGTAACTATATGTATAGCATCACCAACAATGGCAGGTTGTCTTTGATGGCTGAGCGTGTAGGAGAATCAGGCAATGCTTCCACGTTGACTGCTGTTATTGACAATGGTGACCTCACGAGTGGCACATACACTATTGGTGAAAACATGAACAATGTCCAGTTTATGTTTGAGAGCAAGCCAGTGCAAGTCACGAGCGGTACAATTACCGTCACTGACGGAGATAACGCTAAAGAATTCACCATCGACCTCACCATAGGGCTTGAAGGCAATCCTATCACCCTCACCGGTACGCTCGATGATGCTAACTGCTTGAATTGAGTATTTGACAACGTTAAACAATAAACCAAAAACAACTAAAACATGAGAAAGTCATTATTGTTTGCGGTGTGTTTGGGACTGGGCATGGCTGCGTATGCCCAGACTCCTTCACATCAGCATTATGTTCTCTACCCTGAGAACGGAGCGAATGACGATTTCGCATCCAAGTATTACTCTTGGGAGCCGGGCAAACCTTTGGATGCCCGCTTCTCAGACGATGAGGAGTTCTTCATCTCACGTGTGAAGCAGAAAGACCGTTTCACTTACGCGGAAACCCAGGTAGATCCCCAGTTGAACTCCGCAAGGCGTTTCTTGTGGTGGGTTCCAATGGGACAAAGCCAGTGGAACGCTGTGCCGACCTACTTCTTCAATTCCGAGGTGTTCAATATGTGGAGCTACATCGACCACTGGGGCAACTGGACAGCACCCGTTTTGCGTGCTCCTGCAGCCTACCTCGACATCTGCCACAAGAACGGTGTCAGCACGTCTGTCGTTGCGGCTATCGCATGGGCTGCCCGTGTGTCTTGGACTGAGCCAGACCCTCATGGACCTAACATCAAAGCAATGGTCGATGGTGGTGCGCAGAAGTTGATGAGGTATCTGCGCTACTACGGCATCGATGGTGTCGGCTACAACTCTGAGTTTTCCACATCGAGCGAGATTGCGACAGCCATGCAAAACCTTTTTGCAGACTGCCACTTGCTCAAGGAGGATTATGAAGTTGATTTCTCAGTGCCTTGGTATTCCTTGACCGGTAACGGCGGTAGCATGATTGGCGGCGACGAGCTGAGCAGCAGCAATGACGACTGGTTCTGGAATGATTCCAAGAAAGCTCCAGTTTCCAATTACTTCTTCCCCAACTACAACTGGTATACTTCTCAGTTGCAGACGAGCCAGACGACGGCCAACAGCAAGTACGATGGTGGTTCTTGGAACGTCTACATGGGTATGGATATGCAGGGACGCGACTATGCCAACTGGACTCTGCTTGAGGGCTATGACGTGTCATTCGGTATGTGGGGCGCGCACAACATGAATATGCTGTTCGAGTCACGCGGTGAGCTCGGTTCATCTGGCTCTACTCCGCAAGAGACTTACCTGACACGTAGTGAGAGGTTCTTCACCGGCGGCACGCAGAACCCGGTCAACCCGCCTGCAATAGCCAACAACACTTACTACAGTGTTGAGGCAGCCAAGAACTTCCACGGCATCTCGAGCTTCATCACAGCCCGCAGCGTGCTGCAAGGCGACTTGGCGACTGAGCCGTTTGTTACCTACTTCAACCTCGGTAACGGCTACTTCTTCAACGTCAACGGTGAGACCACTTTCAACAACGAGTGGTACAACGTCGGTATCCAGGACTATATGCCGACATGGCGTTGGTGGTGGACCAAGGACTTCATGGGTCGTACGGAGGACGAAGTGCCTGAGACAGGCTTGACGGCAACGTTCACTTGGGACGACGCATGGTTTGGCGGTTCATGTATGCGCATCAGCGGTTCGACTGACGGCGAGTACTTGC
>CALNGU010000020.1 GCA_939800445.1 uncultured Bacteroidaceae bacterium
CCACAGAGGCGGCGGGCGGCGGGAGCTTTCGTGCCATGGCGGGAGGCGGATGGCAATATTTACCTATCACCGACACCTCAAGGCGGCACATTTAAAAACGGGGGCGGCGGGGGCAAGTCAAACTAAAATTATTTGGTCGTATGGAAGAAAATAACGTATTTTGCAATGCTACTAACAATCACACTCACAAAACAAGACAAGGATAAGATGGGAAACTACGCATTTCCAACCGCCAATAGGAGCGGACTCAAGAGAGAGGATTTCCAAAAGACCGTGGGCGGCAAACAGACTGATTTGTACATATTAAAGAATAGGTCGGGCGCGGAGCTGTGCGTCACCAACTATGGCGCAATCGTGCCTGCCATCATGATGCCCGACAAGGAGGGACGCTTCGCAAGCGTCGTGCTGGGGCATGACAACATCGATGCGGTCATCGGCAGCCCGGAGCCGTTCCTCGGCTCGACGATTGGGCGGTATGGCAACCGCATCGCCAAGGGGCGGTTCACGCTCGACGGCAAGCAATACAATCTCAACATAAACAACGGTCCCAACTCGCTGCATGGCGGGCCGGAGGGCTTCCACCGCGCCGTGTGGGATGCCGAGGCGGTTGACGCGCAGACACTCGTCCTGAGGCACGTCTCGCCCGACGGGGACGAGGGTTTCCCCGGCAAGGTGGAGGTGGAGATGACCTACCGCCTGACGGATGACAATGAGTTTGTCATCGAATATGCAGCCAAGGCGGACAGGACCACTATCATCAACCTGACCAACCACGCCTTTTTCAACCTCGCCGGCATCGGCGACCCGACACCGAGAGTGGAGGACGACGTGGTGACAATCAATGCCGACCATTTCATCCCTATCGACGAGACATCCATCCCGACGGGCGAGGTGCTGAGGGTCGAGGGGACACCGATGGACTTCCGCCAACCGCACCGCGTCGGCGAAAGGATAAACGATGACTACGAACAGCTCAGGATAGGGCGCGGCTACGACCACTGCTATGTGCTCAACAAGGCTGAGGCTGGCGAACTGACATTCGCCGCCAAGTGCCACTGCCCCGCGAGCGGCAGGACGCTGGAAGTCTACACGACCGAGCCGGGCGTGCAACTCTACACCGGCAACTGGCTGGGAGGCTTCGGCGGGGCGCACGGGGCGACGTTCCTGGAGAGGAGCGCGATATGCTTTGAGGCGCAGCATTTCCCCGACACGCCCAACCGCCACTACTTCCCCCCTTGCAGGCTTGAGCCGGGGATGACCTACAGGCAGACGACCGTCTATAAATTCGGCGTGGAATGACACCGGGCGACTAATCGAGAACATTAATCAAAACAATAAAACTAATCATGAGCAATTCTAAAAGACAATGGGGTGCGATCGTCATCATGATCGCACTGTTCGCCATGATTGCCTTTGTGACAAACCTCTGTTCACCGATGGCAATCATCGTCAAAAACAGTTTCGGTGCAAGCGACGCCCTTGCACAGATAGGCAATTTTGGCAACTTCATCGCCTATCTCGTAATGGGTATCCCGGCCGGTATGCTTATCGCCAAGTATGGATACAAGAAAACAGCCCTCATCGGCTTGCTCATCGGCATCATCGGCGTACTCGTGCAATGGATGAGCGGTCATGTGGGCAAGGACAGCGCATTCCTCGTCTATCTGATCGGTGCATTCATCTCAGGTTTCACGATGTGTATCCTCAACGCTGTGGTAAACCCGATGCTCAACATCCTTGGTGGTGGCGGCAACAGGGGCAACCAATTGATACAGATCGGCGGCGTGTTTAACAGTGCGGCTGCCGTGGCAGTATATATCATCATGGGTGCTCTCATCGGTGATGCTGCCAAAGCGCACATCACAGACGCAACACCGGCATTGATGATTGCTTTGGGTGTGTTTGTCATCGGATTCATCGGGTTGCTTTTCACAAAGGTCGAAGAGCCAAAGCAAGCCCCTGTCAATGTCAGCCTCATAAAGGGCGCAATGAAGTACCGCCACTTCGTGCTTGGTGTCCTTGCCATATTCCTTTATATGTGCGTCGAGGTCGGTACTCCTTCCTATATGTTGCTCTACATGACCAGCGACCCCACCAGTGCTACGCCGGGGCTTGGCATGGATGCCGGAGTGGCGGGACTGATAGTGGCGGTCTACTGGTTCATGATGCTCGTAGGCCGCTTCATCGGTGGTGCAATCGGAGGCAAGGTTTCCAGCCGTGCCATGATTACGACGGCTGCGACAATCAGCATAATCCTGCTCCTCTTCGGTATGTTCGCCCCTGCAACAATGACTACCAATGTGCCGGGCGTTGACTGGGCTAACCTCAATCTGATTTGGACCGAAGTGCCTGTCAGCATATTCGCCTTCATCCTCGTGGGACTTTGCACCAGCGTTATGTGGGGCGGCATCTTTAACTTGGCAGTCGAGGGGCTGGGCAAGTACACGGCGATTGCAAGCGGCATATTCATGACGATGGTCTTCGGCGGCGGGATACTCGTGCCGTTGCAAGGTTGGATCGCAGACGCTACGTCAAGCTACATGACAAGTTACTGGTTGGTACTGTTCTGCGCAGCCTACATCCTCTTCTACGCCCTTGTCGGCAGCCGCCCGTCAAGCAAGCAGTTGCAGAGATAAGCATATAAGATTACAACCCGAAAGCCCGGCGGTCGTGCAGCCAACGTTGCCGCCGGCGGGCTTTCCCAGTTCAAACCATAAACAACAGACATCATGGACTCATCATTCGTAAGATCTAAGTTCAAGAAACACTTCAACGACCAAGAGGGGACGCAATATTTCTCCCCCGGTCGCATCAACCTCATCGGCGAGCACACGGACTATAATGGCGGGTTCGTCTTCCCCGGCGCGATTGACAAGGGGATAATGGTCGAGATGCGCTTCAACGGGCTGGACAAGGTGCGGGCATACTCAATCGACATGAAAGACTACGTCGAGTTCGGCCTCCGCGAGGAAGACGCGCCGCGCACCAGCTGGGCGAGGTACATCTTCGGCGTTTGCAGGGAAATCATCAAACGCGGGCATGAAATCAAATGCTTCGACACAGTCTTCGCCGGCGACGTGCCACTCGGGGCGGGGATGTCATCGTCGGCAGCATTGGAGAGTGCCTACGCATTCGGCATCTGCGACATGAACGGCATCGAGATGGATAAATTTGAACTGGCCAAGATAGGGCAGGCAACCGAGCACAACTACTGCGGAGTGATGTGCGGCATCATGGACCAATTCGCATCAGTGTTCGGCCGCAAGGACAGCCTCATGCGGTTGGACTGCCGCAGCCTCGAATACCAGTACTATCCATTCAAGCCCGAAGGCTACAGGTTGGTGCTCCTCGACTCGGTCGTCAAGCATGAACTGGCATCGTCGGCCTACAACAAACGCCGCCAATCGTGCGAGGCCGTCGTCAAGGCCATCAAGCAGAGGCATCCCGAGGTCGAATTCCTGCGCGACGCCGATGCCGCCATGCTCGCCGAGGTGAAGGGTGAAGTGAGCGCAGAGGACTATATGCGCGCCGAGTACGTCATCGAGGAAATCCAGCGCGTGCTCGATGTCTGCGACGCATTGGAGCGTGGCGACTACGAGACAGTCGGGCAGAAAATGTACGAGACGCACCACGGCATGAGCAAACTCTACGAAGTCAGCTGCGAGGAACTCGACTTCCTCAACGACATAGCCAAGGAGAATGGCGTGACCGGTTCGCGCGTCATGGGCGGCGGCTTTGGAGGCTGCACCATCAACCTCGTCAAGGCCGAGTTCTATGACCAGTTCATCGCCGACGCCAAAAAGAGATATGCCGAGCGTTACAAACGTCTTCCCAAAGTCTACGACGTGGTCATCTGCGACGGCTCGCGCCGCGTGGAGTGACACACCGCCAGACCGCAACTACGGCGGCGTGCAGGGCGACCGGGCCTTGCACGCCGCTTTTTTCATGCCAACTCCCCCACTCCAGCCGCACAGCCGCGCCCCCGGCAACACACCACACCGCGACACTCACGGCAAGCCGCCGGACATAAAACCCGCCCACGTCAGACACAAACCCCAAAGACACCAGACACAAAGTTGCAAGAGGTCAGAGGCAAAGTATATTCAAAAGTTTTGTTTATATATTCAAAACTTCTGTTTATATAAACAAAAGTTTTGTTTTAATATTCAGAAGTTTTGTTTTTACTTTTGGTCTGACCTTATGGAGGTTTATGCCTGACGATATGGAAGTTTATGCCAGGCATCATGGGAACAGACACCAGACATCACAGGCACAGAGACGCACAGAGGGGCAGGATTTACTAATTCATTCTAAATAATCCCCACGACCGCCACGGGCAGGCACGCCTATAATTATATTTGCACACAAAACGACGAGAATGATGACAAAGAGCGACAATCCATTCATAAACAGAGACTGGGGCACGCCCCACGGGACTATCCCGTTTGACAAAATACATTACGAGCACTACGAGGAGGCCATCGAATTAGGGATGAAGGAGGAGATGGACGAAATCGCACGCATCACCGCCAACCCAGACACCCCGACATTCGCCAACACGGTGCTTGCCATCGAGCAGGCGGGCGAGACGCTCGAGGTGGCGACAACGGTGCTGGGCAACCACCTCAGTGCGCTGGCGACCGACGAGCTGCACGCCATCGCTGAGAGGGTGATGCCGAGGCTGACGGCGCACTCTAACAAAATAATGCTCGACAAGGCCCTCTTCGAGCGGGTCAAGCACGTCTGGGAAGGAATGGACGCTGCCGGTCTCGACGAGGAGCAGAGGATGGTGACGGACAAACTGTACAAGTCGTTCACGCGCAACGGCGCACTGCTCGACGAGAAACAGAAGGAGGACTACGACGCCATCACGCAAGAGCTGAGCCTGCTCAGCCTCACATTCGAGCAGAACAACCTCAAGGACAAAAACCGCTTCACCCTGCACGTGACAGATGCAGGCGAACTGGCGGGCATCCCCGACAGCATCCATGCCCTTGCCGCCGACAAGGCACGCGAGCGGGGCGTTGACGGATGGACGTTCACGCTGGATGCGCCGATGTACGTGCCGTTCATGCGCTATGCCGCCAACCGCGAGCTGCGCCGCAGGATGTATGTCGCCTACAACACCATCTCGGCCAAGGGCGACGAGCTTGACAACAAAGAGACCGTGCGCCGCACCGTCAACCTCCGCCGCAAGGTGGCAGGGATGCTCGGCTACGGGACTTTCGCCGAGTACGTGCTGGCAAACCGCATGGCCGAATGCACCGCCAACGTCTACGCGATGCTCGACACGCTGGCCGGCAACTATATGCCGCTGGCGCGGGAAGAATACGAGAGGGTCAAGGCCCTTGCCCGCGAGACGGACGGGCTGGACGAAGTGATGCCGTGGGACTGGAGCTATTACTCGGAGAAACTGAGGAAAAAGGAATATGACCTCGACGAGGAGGAGGTCAAGGAGTACTTTGAGCTGAACGAGGTCATCCGTGGCGTGTTCGGCCTTGCGACACGGCTCTACGGGCTGACGTTCAAGGCGAATGCGGCAATCCCCGTCTATGCCGACGGCGTAAAGGCATTCGAGGTCTACGACGGCGACGGGCGGTTCATGGCAATGCTCTACACCGACTTCCACCCACGTGCCACCAAGCAGTCGGGTGCGTGGATGACCGAGTACCGCCCGCAGTGGCGCGACGCGGCAGGCGACCACCGTCCCCATGTCTCGCTGGTGATGAACTTCAACCCACCGACCGACGGCAAACCGTCATTGCTCACACATGACGAGGTCAACACTTTCCTCCATGAGTTCGGCCATGCCCTGCACGGGATGTTGTCAGACGTGACCTACCGCAGCATCAGCGGCACGAGCGTCTACCGCGACTTCGTGGAGCTGCCGTCACAGTTCATGGAGAACTACTCGACCGAGAGCGCATTCCTCAACACCTTTGCCCGCCACTACCAGACAGGCGAGCCGATGCCCGAAGCGTTGATTGAGAAAATCAAAAAGGCCGAGAACTTCAATGTGGGATATGCCTGCACGAGGCAGGTGTCACTCGCCGCGCTCGACATGGCATGGCACGACAGGGACGAAGACTTCGAGGGCGACGTGGAGCAATATGAAAAGCAAGTGTTCGCCAAGTACGCCGTCCTGCCCCAAGTGGAGGGGACGATGATGAGCACACAGTTCGGGCACATCTTCTCGGGAGGCTATGCAGCAGGCTACTACGGCTACAAATGGGCGGAGATACTCGACGCGGACGCATTCGCCAAGTTCAAGGAGAACGGCATCTTCGACCAGACAACCGCGCAATCATTCCGCGACAACATCCTCTCGCGGGGCGGTGCCGAGCATCCGATGACCCTCTATGTCAAGTTCCGAGGCCGCAAGCCCACCATCGACGCACTGCTCAAAAGGAACGGAATCAGATGATGAGACACCTCACCATATATATAATGATATGCATCGCCGCCCTGTGCTTCCACTCGTGCAGCCCCGAGGATGACATCAATGGCATCTTCGTCGGCAAGACATGGAAGCTGAGCAACATCTGCAACGACAAGGACGCGCCGATGCTCAGCCAGGACGATGTCGATCAGGTGAACGTGGGGGGACGCTTCGTCATCACATTCAGCGAAAGCACATTCACCGCCCGGGCAACGACGATGGAGGTCGAGGGCACATGGCAGGCGGTGAACGACGGCAACGCATTCGCCGTCACCATCACGAAGACCGACGGGACAGAAAGCACGGCACTCGGCAACCGCTTCATCGAGATGCTGAGAGGCAGCAGCTACTACCAGGCAGACTACAACACACTCCAGCTCTACAACGAGGGGAGGACGGAATACCTACTATTCAGACTACAGTGAAATCATGGAAAAGGACAGCAAACAGACAGAATTGGACAAGAGGTATATGCGGATGGCAATCATCTGGTCGGAAAACTCCTACTGCCGCCGCCGCAAGGTCGGTGCGCTCATCGTCAAGGACAAGATGATCATCTCGGACGGATACAACGGCACGCCTGCCGGTTTCGAGAATATCTGCGAGGACGATGACAACAAGACTTTGCCCTACGTGCTCCACGCAGAGGCCAACGCCATAACGAAAATCGCCTGCTCTAACAATTCGAGCCGGGGCGCGACACTCTACGTCACCGACGCGCCGTGCATCGAATGCTCAAAACTCATCATACAGGCCGGCATCAAGCGCGTGGTCTACGCCAAGAAATACCGCCTTGAGGACGGCATCAACCTGCTGAGACGCGCAAACATCGAAGTGGAACAACTCGAAACAGACATCAACGATGAACATTAAGAAATTCATCCCCCTCATCGTGGCAGCCAGCATCGTGGCAGGGGTATTCATAGGCTTCTTCTATTCTAACGGCAGGGATGTCAGGACAGGGTTCATCGGCAACCAGTCCAACAAAATAGACGCGCTGCTCAACATCATTGACAACCAATACGTCGACACGGTCAACGTCGCCGACATCGTCGAGCAAGCCATGCCGCAAATACTGTCAGAGCTCGACCCCCACTCCACCTACATCTCGGCAAAAGACCGCCAAGCCGCCAATGAGGAACTCGAAGGCTCGTTCTGCGGCATCGGCGTGCAATTCCTGCCAAGCAACGACACCATCCATGTGATGCGCGTCATCCCGGGAGGCCCGTCTGACAAGGTGGGCATCATCGCCGGCGACAGGATAATAGCCGTCGATGACAGCACCATCGTCGGCGCGGACGATGCCCTCGTCATGAAGAAACTCAAAGGCCCGAGGGACACCAAGGTCAAAGTGACCGTCCTGCGCCAGGCGAGCGGCGAGCAAATCGACTTCACCATACTGCGTGGCGACATCCCCCTCAAGAGCGTGGACGCTTGCTATATGCTGACCGACAAGACGGGCTACATGAAGATAAACACTTTCTCGCTCAGTACCTACGAGGAGATGCTCAGCGGCATTGCGCGTCTGAAGTACCAGAACTGCCAAGGCATCATCATCGACCTGCGCGACAACCTCGGCGGGGTGCTTGAGATTGCCATCAAGATGATCAACGAATTCCTGCCCCAAGGCCGTCTCATCGTCTACACCGAGGGACGCAAGTCGCCGCGCCAGGACTACTACTCCGACGGGCACGGCACCTGCCAGGGGATGCCGGTGGCGGTGCTCATCAACGAGGCATCGGCATCGGCCAGCGAGATATTCAGCGGAGCCATCCAGGACAATGACCGTGGCACCGTCATCGGCCTGAGGTCATTCGGCAAAGGACTGGTGCAGCAACCCATCGAGCTCAACGACGGGTCAGAGGTGCGCCTCACCATCGCCCGCTACTTCACGCCGTCGGGACGCTGCATCCAACGCTCCTACACCCACGGGCAGAACGACGACTACAACCTCGACATACTCAAACGCTACGAGCACGGCGAACTGTTCTCCAAGGACAGCATCTCAACCGACAGCCTCCCGAGCTACGAGACCGCCGGCGGGCGCACCGTCTACGGCGGCGGGGGCATAATCCCCGACATCTTCATCCCCCAGGACACCACGGGCTACACCTCCTACCTCAGGCAACTGAACATCGAGGGGCTGTTCAGCAAGTTCGCATTCGAGTTCACCGACGGCAACCGCGCCACGCTCGCCGCCATTGGCAACGAGGACGACCTCGCCGCCTACCTCGACCGCCACAACGTCGTCGAACAGTTCATCCGCTATGCCGACAAGCACGGGGTGAAGCGGCGCAACCTGCTGATACAAAAGTCCTACACCCTCATCAAGCGTTTCCTCTACGCCTCCATCATCTACGACCGGTTTGACATCGAGGAGTACATCAAGTACACCAACCAGACCGACAAGACGGTGCAACGCGCCGTGGAGGTGATTGAGAAATACGGTGCAGACCCCTTCAAACTCCCTGGCGACTGATGGACAAGGCAACACTGCGCAGCGAAATCCGCCGCCTCAAGCGGACGTTCCCCCGCGAGCAACTCGACACGTGGTCGCAAGCCATCACCCGCGCCCTGCTCAACGACGGGTGCATCGGGGCGGCACGGCGCGTGTTGCTCTACCACCCGCTGCCCGACGAGGTTGACACCACCGCCCTCATCGCACGGCTGCAAGCCACGCACGACATCATCCTGCCCGTAGTCGTAGGCGACGACCTGGTGCTGCGGCAGCACGACGGGCGGTTGGTCGAGGGCGCATTCGGCATACTCGAACCGACAGGGCCGCTCCTCGACGACCCCTCGGGCATAGACCTCGCCATCATCCCTGGCATGGCATTCGACACAGCGGGCAACCGTCTCGGACGCGGCAAAGGCTACTACGACCGCCTCCTCCCACGCCTTGACTGCACAAAGGTGGGCATCTGCTTCCCGTTCCAACTCCGAGACGCAGTGCCGCACGAGGCGCACGACATCCCCATGGACGCTGTCGCGACCATCATCGGCAGCACGGCGGCCATCATCGAAGCGCACCGTCACTGACACCCACCGCCGGCAGTGACATGGCAGCCCTCGCCGGAAGCCACGTCAAGGCATCCGCAAGGCTGGGCAAGGCATAAAATCAATGACAATAGACATAAACTTGCACCACTCGCCGAGAAAAGTTCCATGTCTCGGCGAGTAAAGTACATTCAAAAGTTTTGTTTGTATATTCAAAACTTCTGTTTATATAAACAAAAGTTTTGTTTTTACATTACTCACCGAGACAGGGAACTTTTCTCGGCGAGGGATGGAACTTTTCTCGGCGTGTCCCCAAATTTATGTCCCGACCAACCTGCCGTGAGTGCGCAGGCAACGGCCGGACATAAACAACCGTGGCGGCCCCACTGTCTCGTGAGACCGCCACGGTGCTTGAAAGTCTTGCTGCCGAATCAATCGACGTAGGTGATCCAGCCGTGGGTGTCGGGCTCGTCGCCGTACTGGATGGCGCGCAGCTTGTTGTACAGCTTCAGGCACACCTTGCCCGGCTCGCCGTCGTGGCTGAAGACATACGACTTGTTTTCATCGATGTCGTCGATGCGTGACACGGGGCTGATGACCGCAGCCGTGCCGCACGCGCCCGCTTCGTCGAATGTCGCGAGCTCCTCGACGGTGATGTGCCTGCGCTCGACCGTCATGCCCATCTCCTCGGCAAGGGTCATGAGGCTCTTGTTGGTGATTGACGGGAGGATGGAGTCTGACTTGGGCGTGATGTAGCTGTTGCCACGGATGGCGAAGAAGTTGGCCGGGCCGCACTCGTCAAGGTACTTCTTCTCCTTGGAGTCAAGGTAGAGGACGGCCGAGTAGCCCATCTCGTGCGCCTTCTCGCCTGCCACGAGGCTGGCTGCATAGTTGCCGCCGACCTTGATGGTGCCCGTGCCGAGCGGCGCGACGCGGTCGTACTGGCGCATGATGGCATAGGGGGTCGGCTTGAAGCCTGCCTTGAAGTAGGGACCGACGGGGGTCACGAAGACGACAAACATATAGTCCTTGGCCGGCTTGACACCCACCTGCGCCGTCGTGCCGAAGAGCAGCGGGCGGATGTAGAGCGATGCTCCGCTCTCATAGGGCGGCACGAAGCGTTCATTGAGCTTGACGACCTTGAGGACGGCTTCCTCAAACTTCTCGATGGGAAGCTCGGCCATCATGATGCCACGGCTCGAGGACTGCATACGCTCGGCGTTGTCGCGCATACGGAAGATGCGGACGCGGCCGTCCTTGCCACGGAAGGCTTTCATGCCCTCGAATGCCTCTTGCCCGTAGTGCAGGCAGGTGGCAGCCATGTGGATGTTGATGTATTCGCTGCTTGACACTTCGAGTTCGCCCCAAACCCCGTTCTTGCACACGCAACGCACGTTGTAGTCTGTCGGCATATAACCGAATGTCAGGTCTGACCAATTGATTTGTTCCATAATAATTATATTTAAGAATTAATGCTTTTGGTTTCTATTGCGAGCAAATGTAGGCAATTAATTCAATGCTTGCCCACCGCCGCTGCATAAAATGTGTCACTGCGCGGCATCTTGTGCCTTGTTGTCGAGGATTGATGCCACCTCTTGGTCCACCTTGTGCAACTTGTCGTTGCAGTAGGCGATGAGTTCCTTGGCTTCCTTGAGCACCGGGACAAGCTCGTCGATGTCGAAACGGTTGTTCTCGATGCCGTCCATGATTTCTTCGAGACGCTTCATTGCGACTCCGTAGGTCATTTTTGTCGTGGTCATTGCTATTGTCTGGTTTTGTTAATCGTGATTGTCGTTTTGCCGTCGGCCATCTCGACTTCGTAGTCATGCCCCTCCTCCAGCGATGCGACGGTGCGGACAGCCACGCCGCCCGTGCGGATGATTGAGAAACCTTTGCGCAGCACGTTGGACGGATCGGACGCTGCCGCGATGCCCTCCATCAATTGCAGCCGGCCGCGTTGGCGGTCGAGCCGCGTCCTGACGGCGAAAGCCAGACGGTCGCCGATGCGGTCGAGCGATGACGAGTGCCGTCCGCAGTGCATCGAGACGAGTGCCGGCATCCGTGCAGTGACTGCCGCAAGTCGTGCCGTGGACGTGTGCAACCTCGTGCGGAGCTGGCGGTCAAGCCGTGATTGCGCGCCGGCAATCCATGCCTTGTGCGCAATGATGAGAGCCGTCGCCGCGCGGTCGAGACGGGAGACACCCGTGCCGAGCAACAGTTTTTGCCGCGCGATTGATGCCGTGATGCTGGTGGTGATTGCCGATGCTATGCCCTCAAGCCGCGTGACAAAGGCGTGGTCGTGAGTGATGATGTGTTGCGCGGCGGCGGTAGGTGTCTTGACTGCCACGCAGGCGACCTCATCGACGACGGTGCGGTCGCGCTCATGACCTATGCCCGAGATGACCGGCAAGGGATACTGTGCCACGTGAAAGGCTATGTCAAACGAATCGAAAGCCGAGAGGTCGGAAGTCGCTCCACCGCCACGCACGAGCACTACCGCGTCGAATTCCTCGCTGCGGGCATTGATTGCGTCAAGCGCAGCTATAACGCTGTCCTCGACACGGTCGCCCTGCATCGCGGCAGGGAACAGCTCGATGTGAAAGGCTATGCCATAAGGATTGCCGCGCAACTGGTCGCAGAAGTCGCCATAACCCGCCGCCGTCGGCGACGAGATGACTGCTATGCGCTGGACCACGGCGGGCAAGCCGAGTTCGCGGTTCATGCCAATGACCCCGGCCTGCTCAAGGCGGAGCATGATTTCCTTGCGTTTCATATAGAGGTCGCCGAGCGTGTAGGCCGAGTCTATATCTATAATGTTGAGCGAATAACCGTAGAGTTCGTGAAACTCGACGGTGACATTGACACGCACCTTCATCCCCGCTGTGATGTCGCGCCCTGTCTCTTGCATGAACTTGCGGCGAAGCCTGGTGAAGACGTTGCTCCAGACCGTTCCACGCGCTTTGGCTATAAGGTTCGTCCCCTCATCCTTTTCAACCATCTCGACGAAACAGTGCCCGTTGCTCGCTGTCCGCACCTCATTCAGTTCGGCAACGACCCAGTAGGAATCGGGCAAGACTTTCTTTATACCGAAGCTGACGATGG
Source organism: uncultured Bacteroidaceae bacterium (assembly GCA_939800445.1). Classification (GTDB taxonomy): domain Bacteria; phylum Bacteroidota; class Bacteroidia; order Bacteroidales; family Bacteroidaceae; genus Avibacteroides; species Avibacteroides faecavium. The sequence continues at coordinate 12,539 of CALNGU010000020.1, forward strand.
AATTGAGTTCGTATAGCGTCAAGGTTCCCGCAGTCTCATTCATAAAGCAATGTATTACGTGAGACGGATGTCCCGGATGACAATTCGACGACATAGAATCCCTTGGGCAGATTGTGCAATGACACACGATTCACACCCTTGGGATGAATGTCCATGACCACACGGCCATTGATGTCAAACAGAACGGCACGCGTAGTGATGTCAGAAGCGAAACTGTCGGGGATGATGAGTGATTGCCCCTCGACCCTTGCCGTGTCGGCGCAGGTCGAGATGAGCCCGTCAACACCACGGTTGTCCAGATAGGCTTTGTAGAGATCGGGCACGCCATAGCCCAATTGATTGTCCGGATTACCATAATTGCCGGCCGAGCGGCGCACAATGTCTATCATCCCGGCGGCTGACACTTCGGGCAACGCCTCCCAAAGGCAGGCGATGCCACCAGCCATGACGGGAGCGGCAAATGACGTTCCTGAGCCCGAGACCACCACCCCGTTGCGGTTGATGGAATGCACTGTGCCCGGGGCGGCAACGTCAGGTTTCACCCTGCCATCGGCCGACGGACCGATTGAGGAGTAATGAGCCTTCTCGCTGTTGCTGTTGGCAGCCAATGCACCGACTGCCAGGACGTTCACGCCATCCGAGGGGACGGTAATCCTCTTCCAACTGTTGCTGCCCTCATTCCCCGCACTGCAAACGACGACCATGCCCCTCGTGGCGGCAATGTCCGCACATCTCGACATGGGCGATGAAGCATCGAGGTCATCATAGGTGAAACTCGGATATTCGTCATCAAAAAGATTATAGCCCAATGACACATTGATGATGTCGGCACCGATGCTGTCCGCGTATTCGGCAGCAAATGCCCAATAGTATTGCTCGGCGGGCTGCTCGCCTTTGAGATACTCCGTGCGCAGCAAGACATAATCCGCCCCAGGTGCTGCCCCCATCACACAACCCTCGACATCCGCACCCATGCAGGCGAATGTCCTCACGCCATGACTGCCGATGTCGTAGACGAGGCTGTCAGCATTGTTCACAAAATCCTTGGCACAGACAATCCTGTCCTGCCACCCGCCTTGCAGCGAATCGACATTGCAGAAGCCGTCATCGGTCACGGCTATCATAATCCCTTGGCCAGTGAAACCATCGTCATGCAAACTCACGATGCCATTGACCGAGAGAACTGGCCGCGACACTCCGCACGGGTCGTCTGACCTGTCCCCGCTTAAGTCCCAATCGGCGGAAGCATTGGCAAGTTCTTCCTTTTCATAACTACCGACACGCTGGATGCCGACGACGAAATCAAGTTTTTCTATCTCCCTGACAGCCTCATCTCCGCCGGCAACACCGACCATGACGGCGTTGAGCCACTTGCTTTTCCCTACAATACGGGCAGTTTCAGCCATTCTATTAATATACATGGTATAGACGGGGACATCGAGCGAATCGACCTTTATGCCCTGCCTGCCACGTCTTGCCAGTGCCCTGTCAGAAAGAAAATCTTCCGGGTGAGCCACATCACCGGCCTTTCCACCTTTGTCACGGAGAAACACCACGTAGCGGTCTTCCACCTGAGCCTGCACCTCAACTGCAAAAACAAAGGATGCGGCAAACAGCAGCACCGCAAGCAACAACCTACTCATCTGAACTGTAATTTATCGACATACTCACTGCTCAAGTACTTCCCCAGCATCCTCTGGTTCGCGATATAAGCACCACCAAGCACTGTGTCGCCTTCATAGAAAACAGCCGACTGCCCTGGAGTGACCGACTCTGCTTCTGCCAGGAATTTGACCACAATGCAACCATCATCCGCTTCAGCTATCTGGCATGGGATGGGCTGGCCGTGATAGCGAATCATCACCGACAACCGCCTGTCGCCACGCAACAGATAGTCCAGGTCACTGCTGCAACAACGCTCGACCAGCATATACTCAGCACGCAACCCGTCCTTGTCACCGAGCATGACAGTGTTTGACGTGCTGTTCAACTTGAGGACATACGCAGGCTTGCCCAAGGCGATGCCGAGCCCCTTGCGCTGCCCTATGGTGTAAAACGGCAAGCCTTTGTGCATACCGAGCTTCTTGCCGTCCGGGGAAACGAACCATCCCTCCTTTATGTTCTGCATATCACAATGACCCTTTAGGAAATCCCGGTAGTCGCCAGGCACGAAGCAGACCTCCATGCTCTCCTTTGACTTCGCTTTGGCATCAAAGCCACGGCTGAGCAGGTAGTCACGCACCTCATCCTTGCGGTAATCGCCAAGGGGAAATATGCAACGCCTCAACACACCCTCATCCACACGCCAGAGGAAATAGGATTGGTCCTTCCTGCCGTCAGCACCGCGCCTCACGTGTAAATGACCGTTCACCGTGGTCAAGCGCACATAGTGTCCCGTGGCTATCATCGCGCAATCATGCCGGTCAGCACAGTCGATGAGCAGGCGGAATTTGAACAAACGGTTGCACAACACGCAGGGATTCGGCGTGCGGGCAGCAAGGTATTCGTTGATGAAATCGGCTACCACCATCTCCTCAAACTCCTTGCGGACATCGACCACGTGGTGCTCCATCCCAAGGCGTGCGGCAAGGGCTGCGGCTTCTTGCACGGCATCCGCCCCGTCATCCCACACCCTCATGGTCATGCCCACGGGTTCATAGCCTTGCTCCCTGAGCATAAGGCAAGCAGCCGTGCTGTCGATGCCGCCGCTTATGCCGACAAGGACTCGCCTATTGCTTGTCATCGGCAACGCGTTTGAGCCCCTTCTCCTCGGCAAGGCGGGTCACGAAGTCCAGAGCCGCCTCACGCTCGTTGGGGATGCTCCCGTCGAGGATGGCATCTTTGACCGCACTGCGCAGTTCGCCGACCATCCGTCCTTGCGACAGGCCGAACATCAGCATGATGTCATTGCCATCGATGGGCAGTTTGAAGTTCCTTATGTGGTCTTTCTCCTCTATGTCTTTCAGCTTCTGCCTGACAAGCTCGAAGTTGGCATAGAACTTCCTCTTCCTCTCAGCGTTCCTCGACGTGATGTCCGCCTCACAGAGTGTCATCAGGTCATCTATGTCATCGCCTGCTTCAAAGAGCAACCGCCTGACGGCAGAGTCCGTCACCTTGTCCTCGGACAGGACTATCGGCCGCATATGCAGTTCGACGAGTTTCTGGACATACTTCATTTTCTCGTTCAGCGGCAGTTTCAACCGCTTGAATATCCCCGGCACCATCTTGGCACCTATGAAGTTGTGGTTGTGGAATGTCCACCCCGCCACGTTGTCCCACCGCTTGCATTGCGGTTTGGCAATGTCGTGGAGCAGGGCAGCCCAGCGCAGCCACAGGTTGTCGCTCTCCTTGGCGATGTTGTCCACCACCTGCAACGTGTGGTAGAAATTGTCCTTGTGCCCCCTCCCGTTGCGCGACTCGACACCTTGCAGGCGTTTCAGCTCAGGGAAAATCTCATCCAACAGCCCCGTCTCGTCCAACAGCACGAGACCGATGGACGGTGTGCGTGCCATCATTATCTTGTTGAATTCGTCAATGACACGCTCCATAGAGACAATCTCGATGCGCTTGGCATTGGTCTTGATGGCTTCAAACGCCTCGTCATCCATGGTGAAGTTGAGTTGCGTGGCAAACCTGACGCACCTCATCATGCGCAGCGGGTCGTCTGAGAATGTGACTTCCGACGGCGCAGGAGTGCGCAGGACGCGGTCCTCCAAGTCGGTCAACCCGTCAAACGGGTCAACCAGCACGCCGAAACGCTCTTTGTTGAGGCACACGGCCAGGGCATTGACAGTGAAGTCGCGGCGGTACTGGTCCTCCTCCAACGTGCCGTCCTCGACGATGGGTTTGCGGGAGTCGCGCTGGTAGGATTCCCTGCGTGCACCGACAAACTCCAGTTCAAGACCCTTGTACTTGATTTGCGCAGTCCCGAAGTTCTTGAAAACCGAGAGGTGAGCACCCTTGCCGAGCCTCTTGGCGAGTGTCTCGGCCATCTTTATGCCGCTGCCCACCACCACGACATCGATGTCGCATGACGGGCGGCGCAAGAAGATGTCGCGCACATAGCCCCCGACGGCATAACACTCATAACCAAGGCTGTCGGCCGTCTCGGAAATCACGGCGAAGACGGGCTTGTCAAAAGCCTTGGCTATCTTGTCTAACATCTGGTTCATCTTGCTCATAACGCGCAAAAATACATAATAAGTGGAAATGGCGGCGACGGCAAACCATATTAATGTTACATTTGCGGCAACCTAACACACCAAGACAATGAGGACGACAATCATGCTCGCGGTGCTGGCAATGCTCGCCATGGCATCGTGCAACAACCAGGACAAGCAAGCGGAAGCACTCTACCGCGAGGCGGAAACGCTGTTTGAACAAAAGGACTACAACGCGGCGAAAATCATGATTGACAGCATCAAGACGGCCTGTCCCAAGGCATTCGACACACGCAAGAAGGCAATCGGGCTGATGCAACGCGTCGAACTGGCCGAGCAGCAACGCTCCGTCGCCTACCTCGACAGCCTCGCCAGCGTGTGGCAGCAGGCATTTGACGAAATCAAGGGCAGATACCTGTACAGGAAGAACCCCGAATACCAGGACAAAGGCACATTCATCGTCCCGTCGCAGGACCTCGCCCGCAACAACAACCGCACCATGCTCGTCGCCAGCACGGACGAGGATGGAGTGATGCGCCTCACATCAGTGCTCGTCGGCCGCCCCATCGACCACCACGTCCTCAAGGTGACGCTCAGGGCAGACGGGACATTCGCCGAGACACGGCGCAGCGACCTCTACTACACCTCCACTCATCTCGGCGTTGTCACCGAGAAAGCCGAGTTTGAAGTCGGGCGCACCGACGGAGGCCTCGTCGATTTCATCCTCGCCAACCAAGGCAAACCCCTCACCATCGAGTGCCAAGGCTCAAGGACGGCGACACGGCAGCTCACCAAACAGGAAAAAGACGCCATAGCGTCAGTCCACCAGCTCGCCAACGTGCTCGCCAACCTGCACACCATCGCACAGCAGAGGACAGAGGCGGAAAACAAAATCAACTTCATCAAAGCCCGCATGAGCGAATCGTCCGGCGCGGTCAAGGCACTGGACGCACGATGACGGCAAGCACGTCAGGACACCGCCGCCATGACAAGCGTTGTTAGTCGGACTAACAAGGCGAGCCACGACGGCATCATCCGATGGCATGGGCAAAAGATGCGTATGCCCCGTCTCCAGACACGCCTTGCTTGCCGGAAAAGCAATGGATGCTCCCGTCTGTGACAAAGCATATTTCACAGAAAAGCAGTGCATATCCCCAGTCATCACGCCACAGGATACACACAAAAAGAATGGAGGTAGCGGCCGTCAGCGCGCTACCTCCATCATCTCTTGGTCGGTTGTCGATGCTCAGACGTAGGTCTCAAGTATCTTGACACTGCCGTCAGGGACAATCGTGACATCCTGCGTCGTCGCCGCAAGGAGGATTGTCTCACCGGCGTGGACGCTCACCTCGTTGCCCTCGTTGTCGGTTATCGTCGCCTTGCCCTCCATGCAGATGAGCACGACGAATGAGTCAAGCTCTGAGTAGTCGCAGGTTATCTGCTCGGTCAGGTCATAGACGGAGGTCGTGAAATAGGGGCAAGCCACTATCTCGACAGGCTCGTTCTTGACGGGGGTGTAGTGAGTGCGGTAGTCGTCCTGCACCTCATAGTCGATGGCATCCTTGGCCAGCTCGGTGTGGAGCTCACGCGTGTTGCCGTTGGCATCCTTGCGGTTGAAGTCGAAGATGCGGTAGGTGATGTCGGACGTCTCCTGTATCTCGGCTATGAACGCACCTGCCCCGATGCTGTGCACGCGGCCAGCTGGGAGGAAAAAGACATCGCCCGGGTGAATCTCGTACTCGCTGAGCAGGTCAGTGATGGTCGAGTTGGCGACACTGTCCTTGTATTCCCTCGGGGTCACTTGCTTGGCAAAGCCAGAACGGAGCTTCGCGCCGTCGGCAGCGTCCATGACATACCACATCTCGGTCTTGCCGAGCGAGTTGTGGCGTTTCTTTGCCAGTTCGTCATTGGGGTGCACCTGGATTGACAGGTCCTGGCGCGCGTCAATGAATTTGATGAGCAGGGGGAATGTCGTGTTGAAACGTTTGAACACGCTCTCGCCTACCAAGTCCTCGCGCTGTGCGTTGATGAGCTCACGCAGTGTCATGCCGGCAAACTCGCCGTTGGCCACGACCGACTCGTTGCCTGGCACGCCTGAGAGTTCCCAGCTTTCGCCGACATTCTTCAAATCACTGTCCAATCCCTTGAACGGGATTATCCTGTCACCGCCCCAAATAGTCTGTTTGAGGATGGGTTTGAATTTTAAGGGGTACATTTTTCTTTGTTATTGGTTAACTTCGTTTTTCTTGTCCTTGTCTTCCACCTCGGCTGCAAGCTCGGGGTCGATCATGATGCGTCCGCAGTATTCGCAGACGATGATTTTCTTTCTCATCCTGATGTCGAGCTGCCTCTGTGGCGGAATCTTGTTGAAGCATCCGCCGCAAGCACCACGCTGGACATCGACGATACCGAGACCGTTGTGCGAGTTCTTGCGGATTTTCTTGAACGCCTGGAGCAGGCGCGGCTCAATCTTCGACTCGAGTTCCTTGACTTCGTCGCGCAGTTTCTCTTCCTCCTGCTTGGTCTCTGCCACGATTTCATCCAGTTCCTTTTTCTTCACCTCAAGGTCTTTGCTCCTCTCATCGACGGCGGTCATGCTCCTTTGCAATTCCTCGGACTTTGCGGCTTCCTCGGCTGTGAATTCCTTGATTTTCTTCTCGCAAAGCTCGACTTCGAGTGTCTGGTATTCGACCTCCTTGGTCAGGAAATCAAACTCACGGCTGTTCTTGACGTTGTTTTGCTGCTCTTTGTACTTTGCTATCTGCGCATTTGACTCGGCGATTTTGCCCTTTTGCGCGTTGATGTTGTCCTTGAGCGTAGCCATGTCGGCCTTTATCTTTTCAATCCTCGTCGTCAGCCCGGCAATCTCATCTTCCAGGTCTTGCACTTCGAGTGGCAACTCTCCGCGCAAAGTCTTGATTCTGTCGATGGCTGACAGCTTGACTTGCAACTCGTAGAGATGTTTCAACCTTTCTTCAACCGAATAATCGTTGATGTCTTTCTTTGCTTCTTTCGCCATTTTATATATATTTTTTTAAGTTTGATGCTCGTTCAGCCAACTTCACCTTGAGCGAAGGGAAGAGGCGGGACAAATAGTCGCGAAGCAGATGCTGTGTGAACTGCTCGCTCTCGTAGTGTCCCAGTTCGACAAGGATGATTTTGTCCTCGTTGCCGCAAAACTCATGGTACTTGATTTCCCCGGTAACGTACACGTCAGCCTTGGCACGCAATGCGTCGCCTATCAGGAACGCACCAGCCCCGCCACACAACGCCACCCGGCTGACCATGCGGGCGGTGTCACCGGAATAGGCAAGGGTGTGCACGCCGAATGTCTCCTTCAGCCCCCGCATGAAGTCCATTGCCGGAACTGGCGAGGACAGACAACCGACCAACCCTGATCCTATGCCAGTGGATGAAGAGTCAATGGGATAGATGTCATAAGCAGGCATCTCATAGGGATGTTTGGACAAAAGCGTGCCAAGCACCTTTCCCTTGAGATGTGCCGGGAAGACCATTTCAAGCCTGGTCTCGGGTTCGCGGTGCAATTCCCCTACCTTCCCGACATACGGGTCAGCACCATCCTTGGCTCGGAATGTTCCTATCCCGTCATGGGAAAAGGAGCATGAGTCATAGTTGCCTATGCGGCCACAACCGGCATCCGACAACGCCGCGCGGAGGCTGTCCGCAGCAGCCCTCGGGACGAATGTGACGAGTTTCATCAACGTGCCGTCCATCGGGCGCAACACTTCCGTATTCCTTAAACCCATCTTTTGCGCAATCATGGCATTGACACCTCTCGGGTCATTGTCAAGACAGGTGTGGGCGGAATATATGGTGATGCCATTCCTGATAGCCTTCATCAGGCAACGGCCGACGTAGGTCGTATCCGTAATCTTCTTGACTGGTGAGAATATCAATGGGTGGTGGGACACTATGAGGTTATAGCCCTCGTCTATCGCCTCGTCAATGACCGCTTCGGTCACGTCAAGACAAAACAAAGCCCCTGCGGTTTCAGTCCTTGTTAATCCAACCTGAATGCCAGAATTGTCGTAGGATTCCTGTTGGGACAAAGGAGCTAATCTCTCAAGGGCATCAAGGATATCTCCAATTATCATACTTGCCATACGTATGTCGGTGCAAAGATATATAAAAAAGGAAGTTACTTAAATGACTAACCAAAAGATTTGCTTTGCACCCGGCACGGCATAGGCAATCAGACCGACGGGAGACTGTTGCCTATTATCTTGCGATAGAGGTCGAGAGCATAGACATCGGTCATACCGGATATGTAGTCGAGGACTGCCATCACTTTGCCATAAAGCGTCGGGGAGTCAATTTCATACTGTTCGGACACACGCTTTATGAGCAGCTTAGAGTATGCTTTGTCGGGATGTGTGACTGCCTCAATCAAAAGTTCGAGCAGAGTGTATATGACTTTGTAACCCGCCATCTCGACATCCAACACCTGCTTCGCACGGTAGATTCGTGCATACGCCACCTTGGTACATTCCCTGTACGCCATGCAGGGACGGTCAGAGATTATATCAATGAGCGGTCTGGACAATTGCCCACTCAGAATCTTCTCCTCATTGGCAAGGAAAGCATTGGTACATTCAGCTATCAATTTACCTATGGTGGCGGAACGGAGGTAGGCAATCTTCTCATTCTCGTCATCCACAATTTTCAGGTTCTTGACGAGGCTGTCGAGCCTTTTGCCATCAAAATAAGCGAGCAACAGGTCACGGGTCTGGTCAAACGACAATATCTTCAACTTAAAGGCATCCTCTATGTCCATTATCTGATAGCAGATGTCATCAGCCGCCTCAACCAGCCATACGAATGGATGCCGCGCATAAAGACCGGTCGCATCATCAAGCTTGACTATGCCAAGGCGAGTGGCTATCTTCTCATAATTCTCACGCTCGCTTATGAAGAAACCGAACTTTTTTTTATCAGTAATGGATGATGAAGGATAAGGATACTTCACTATCGATGCCAGGGTAGAATACGTAAGGGCAAACCCGCCAGGCCGCCTGCCTTTGAAACGGTGGGACAAGAGACGGAAAGCATTGGCATTCCCCTCAAAATTCGTCACATCAGCCCACTGCTCACCATTCAAGAATTCGCGCAACTCAAGTCCTTTGCCTTCAGAAAAGTAGGAAGCGATGGCATTCTCTCCCGAATGACCAAAAGGAGGATTACCCATGTCATGCGCCAGACAAGCCGCAGAGACGATATGCCCTGCCTCAGACAGATAGGAATGAGTGGCAAGCTCAGGACGTTTGGCCGTCAAAGCAAGAGCCACATTGTTGCCGAGCGAGCGTCCCACACAAGAAACCTCAAGACTATGCGTCAAGCGATTGTGAACGAAAATGCTGCCAGGCAAAGGAAACACCTGCGTCTTGTTCTGCAAACGACGGAAAGGAGAAGAGAAGATGAGACGGTCATAATCACGAAGGAATTCCGAGCGGTTGTCCGCCCTCTCCTCATGGAATTCCTCAAGTCCGAAACGGACGGGTGAGACCAACCTCTCCCATGTCATAATCTGCTGCATAACATTTCAAATCTTTACAGTTACTCTCAAATGGCCTTCAACATTCGCCTCCTGAACTCCGAGCAGACAATAGCTGTCGCCATGGCGACATTGAGCGACTCGGGACGCGAACCATCATGGGGGGAAAGCGGTATGGACAGCCTTTCGCCAATAAAGCACTGCGTCTCGGCAGAGATTCCGTTTCCCTCATTGCCCATGACTATGACAGCGTCATCAGGCAATTCGCTACCATATACATTATCCCCATCCATGAAAGTCCCGAAGACTTTCATGCTTTCGGGCAGTGCCGGGAAAAATTCCTTGGCCGCACAATAATGCACATTGACCCTTGCAAGCGACCCCATCGTGGCCTGAACCACCTTCGGGTTATAGACATCGGCGCTGCCCTCGGAACAAAACAGATGGACTATGCCAAACCAATCGGCAACCCTGATGATTGTACCGAGATTTCCTGGGTCTTGCACATTGTCGAGGAAAAGGGTCAGTCCGGACAATTGGCCTATGCACACGCCATCATTTGCCGGACGTTTACGAAACAATGCTATCACATCCTGCGGGTTCTTCAGCAGGCTCGCTTTCCTGATTTCATCATGCGAAGCCTCGACCAATTCACGACAAGAGCCGAGCCGCACGGCATTCGCTGAAAGCCATCCAGGATCTGCGGCCACCAATTCGCAGCCAAAGGCATCAATCAAGTCGAGTACGGACTTTCCACCTTCGACTACAAACAGGCCTGTCTCTTCCCTCCCCTTTTTGGAGTCAAGCGATTTGATTAATTTTATCTTGCTTTTACTGAGCATCCTGGATGGTATCAGATTTTCACTTTCTGCGACTTCCCATTGAACGTCACCACATAGATACCTTTTTCAAGGGATATGGCAACATCCTCATCAAGGCTACTGTTATATATGCACACCCCATCGATTGTACTAATGATGACGTTGCACTTCGCTGTCGGGTTTATCAGCAACTGGCCATCAACGACCCTCAGCTGCGCAGCCAATTCTTCTGGAACAATTGACAACGACATATTGACAGACACCGCATCAGACGGCTCTGATTCAAGTCCTCCCGCCACAGCTTTGACTGTGTAGGAATAATTATGCGACTTGTCCAAGCCTGTGACACGATAGAAATTGTCATAGATGTCAGTGTAAACCTGGGATGATTCCGCCAAAGGTGCTTTTGCGGCCGATGAACCAGCCGAAATATTATCTATCACAGCCCGCCTTGACAACGTCCCAATCTCAAAACACAACGGCTGCCCACCTTGGTCGCAATGCAGCGTGCAAGTCTCCACATCCTCTGTCAGATGGAACTCCTGGTAAGCTATCCACTCACCACCTTCGCCTGTCTCGGTTTTCTTCCCGACACCTATATATAATGTACAGTTGTCTGCATTGCCAGAAGACGTAACGTAGGCTCTCGCATCCACCGAAACAGCAAAGTTTTTCGGCAAAGTTATCTCCGGCGAAACCAGATAGCCTATCGCTGTCGATGTCGCCAACTTGCATTTGCCGCCAGCCTGATAGACTTTGCTGCCTCTCCACCCAGTCACACCCATGTATTCGTCAAGGCGTGACGAAATGTCGGAATTCGACGGGCTGTCCTCGCTTCCTCCTGTGAACTTAGAGAAGTCTTCAAATATGACGGCACCTGGGCTCGGATTAACCCCTTCATCCGTCACTGTCAAGATGTAAGACTCCGCATTGGTGACATACTCCCAATTGGCAGTGAACGCATCGTCAGTGACCTGTGTCGCAGGCAGAGCCACTGGTTTTGCCAGCGAAAGCTCATTGTAGGTGAAATAGATCACCCCGTTGGTTTCCCTTATGTTTGACACCGGCCTGTCTGTGTAAGTACCGTCCTTGAACCGTGCGGCTGGAGTGCTTTGATTGGTAAATGAATTGTTGTTTGCCGTCGGGTACAGCTGGTCTTCCTCCGTCATGGATGAATAATTGTTGTTCGCCGGGACAATGAATGCCCCCTCATCCTCGAAATAAGAATTAACGACATTCGTTTCCCAATCCTCCGCTTTGTAATCTATGTGGCTGATGAGCATTCCGCTGGCAGGCAAAGCCGAATCCCACCCCGTCTGCTGCCTGTTTTCCAAGACAAAGAACTCGTCACGGTTATCGGGATTGTAGATAGCATAGGCTTCATTCCTGACATTGAGGTCGGTCAGGCTGAGATTTTCATGGTACTCATCACCCAATTCGGTCGGGGTAAGCCACCCTATGACCATCCTCTCATAAGCCGTATAAGAACATGGCGTATATCCTGAATTGTTGTAGCAACCGACATCCATGATGCTGTAGCTCCCATAGCCGCGACCATTCCCCCCGTTTGAACCGTTGGTGTCATACATATCCATCAGCCCCAGGCAATGCGAGAATTCATGGCAGAACACCCCGATACCGGCGGTGCTCACGACAGAACTGTGCTCGTTGCCCCGCAACTCGCACGAGCAGGCATAAGGACCGATGGTCTTGCCGTCCTTGACGACAGGATTGTCAAAATAGTAGCGCAAATCCGAAGCGTGCGGCCAGATGGTGTTGCTGTCAGCCCCGCTGTTCTCACCATAGCCGGCATACATGACAAACACGAGATCGACAATCCCGTCATCATTGTGGTCATATTGACCGAAATCTATCTCGTCATCAAGGAGGGTGCAGGCCTCGTTGATCATCAAGTCGGCATTGAGGTCGTCACCGCTCCAGCTGTCGTTGCGCCCGTAGAAGCTGTAGTCATTGGACAAAGTGACCGGGCCATAGACATCAAAATGCGGCTGGAACTGGCCATGCGACTGGGCAAAGAAATAGTCATAGGCACTGCCATAGGACTCGCCCGAATAGTCCACCTCATTGAGCATACTGTCAAACCGCGCATTGTCGTTGCCGCTCTCAAACCTCCTGTCGTTGAACTCCACAAGGATGACAAGCCCCCTCACCTCGCCTTCGTTGGGGAAAGCCGGGATTTTGTTAACCGACTTGCTAGCCAAGCTCTTCACCCTCTTGATCTGCTGCCACTCGGCTGCCTGCACGGCGACACCGTCCTCAAGCAGGCCTTTGACGAATGCCTGCTCGGCGTCGTCACGTGACTGGGGATTGCTCGCCGGCATGGGGCTCAGCACTTCCCCCGCGCCGGCATATCCAGTTATGTACCGGTAACAGCCGCTTCCGTCAACATTGACCGGCAAGCCGTCAACCGTACTGAGGTAGTGCGCGTGCTCATCCCCCGTCAGCACCAATGTCAGCTTGCTGCCATCGGGTTGAAGCACTGTGAAAGGTGTCCTGTCCGCCGGTGCCGCACTGGCAAACGCGGCAAACAGCGATGCGATGATGATTGTGGATGTCTTCTTCATTATGATGTCTTTTTGTTCTGTGCTTGATTGTGCCACGTTGCAAATTAAGCTAAAAAACAAGGAACTAACAAAGGGATGCCATGCCTCGTCCGCATTGTCCCGCCACATCCCCGCCGGGGTGATGCCAATCCCCGCGCGGCGACGTTTAGCAGCGGTTGCATTTGGAGATACGATGACAATCATCCTATTTTTGCACCAACCAAACAGGCACGCGATGATTATCAAAAGGCTGTCAATACTCAATTTCAAGAACATCACCACAGCAGACATCACCTTCTCGCCCAAGCTGAACTGCCTCTTCGGGCTGAACGGCATGGGCAAGACCAACCTGCTCGATGCCATCTACTACCTGTCGTTTTGCAAAAGCTCGATAAACCACATCGACAGCCAGAACATCAAGCACGACGCAGACTTCTTCATGATCAACGGCACATACGACGACGCAGGCAACGAGACGGACATCTATTGCGGGTTGAAGAAGAGGCACAAGAAGATCTTCAAACGCAACGGCAAGGAGTACAAGAAGTTTTCCGAGCACATCGGCCAGATTCCCCTCGTGATAATCTCCCCCGCAGACGGGATGCTCATCGCCGGCGGCAGCGAGGAGCGGAGACGGTTCATCGACATGGTAATCTCACAGCACGACAAGCAGTATCTCAACGCCCTCATCCGATATGAGAAGGCTCTCATGCAACGCAACGCCATGCTAAAGGCGGATGTCCAGGCGGGAGATGCCGACTATGAGATATGGGAAGAGATGATGGCCATCTATGGCAAGGCCATCAGCGACAAACGCTCGGCATTCATCGGCGAATTCATCGACTACTTCAACGAGCTATACAGCTACATCTCGTCGGACAACGAGGAGGTCTCGCTCAAATACACCTCACACTGCCTGGAAGGAGACCTCAAGCAACAGCTCGCGGACACGAGGGAGAGGGACAAATTGATAGGCTTCACCACACGCGGCACGCACCGTGACGACCTTGAGATGCTGCTCGGCGTCTACCCCATCAGGAAGGAGGGGTCGCAGGGCCAGAACAAGACATTCATCATAGCGTTGAAACTCGCCCAATACACCTATCTCGACCGCAAAGGGCTCACCAAGCCGCTGCTGCTGCTCGATGACATCTTTGACAAACTTGACGGCACAAGGGTCGAAAAGATCGTGCGCCTCGTCGCCGGCGACGCATTCGGACAGATCTTCATCACCGACACCGACAGGAGAAGGTTTGACCCGATACTCGAAAAGTTGGACAAGGACTACAAGACATTCAATGTCAGCCAAGGCGACATAACACCTGAGGAGTGACACGACATGGGCAAAGAGGCACAATCGATAGGCGACGCCCTGCGCAAGTTCCTGCGCCAGGAAGGGCTTGAGACACCGCTCAACGAACACAGGCTCATCGCCGCATGGCCCGAGGCGGTGGGCAGGACAGTCGCAGAGAGGAGCAAAGCCGTGGCCATCAGGGGAGGCGTACTGCACGTCCAGGTGACATCCGCACCGCTGAGGAACTCGCTCGTCTACAACCGCTCCATCCTCGTCGAGAGGCTCAATGCCGCCGTCGGGGCGCACGTCATCGACGACATCACATTCCATTGAGAGGGACGGCAGGCCGCAGGCCGGGACGCGCGAGCACAAGCCCCGTGCGGCAAAGGCACTTCGTCCCGGCCAGAGACACGCCGTGTTTTTGACATTAGCATACGATGATTTCACCAGAAACATAGGATGATTTTGACCAAAACATACAATGTTTTAGGCTATAGCATACAATGATTTCCAGCATTACATCGTATGTTTTCCAGCGGTGCGTCCAGGGCATTCTCCAGGCACTCCGGGAGACCGGCGCGGCGGAGTGCTTTGCAAGTGCGACTTACAAAGGGCGTTTTCGGCTAATACATCCAATGCTTGTGCTCGACACATAAGGTGAAAGTGACGGCATCACCACCCTTTCGCCGCGCGACGCTTGCCAGTGATGGGGATTGGGTTATATTTGCAAACAAACATTAAACCGATGCCGATGGATTTGAGACCGACCACACTGCTACTGGCCACGATGCTCGCGCTGCACGCCACGGGTGTTTCCGCCCAACGCATACAGATCCCCATGGACGAGGACTGGACATTCCACCTCTCACAAGATGTCGAGCGGCTCTCTGCACGCCGCGTGGACCTGCCGCACACTTGGAATGCCCAGGACGCGCTGGCAGGGCGCATCGATTACAAGCGTGGCATAGGCAACTATGAAAAGGTGCTGCACGTCCCGCATGAATGGCAAGGCAAGAGGATATTCCTCCGTTTTGAGGGGGCAAACAGTGTCGCAGACATTTTCATCAACGGCATCCACTCGGGACGCCACAAGGGGGGCTACGGGGCATTCGTCGTCGAGGTGACGGACAAGGTGGCATACGGGCAGGACAACACCGTGCTCGCACGTGTCAACAATGGTGAAAATCTCGAAGTGATGCCTCTGACGGGTGATTTCAACTTCTATGGCGGGCTTTACCGTGGCGTGCAAGTCATCGTCACCCCGCCAGCCTGCCTGTCGCCGCTCGACCACGGTTCACCGGGGGTGCGCCTCATGCAAGACAGCGTGCGGCATGACTTCGCCAGGGTGCGAGCCATCGTCGATGTGTCCAATGCCAACGACATGGCACGTCAGGCGGTGTTGCGCCTGCGGCTGCTCGACGGCGACGAGGAGGTGCTGCGCAAGGACACCGCCATCCGCATGGAGCAGGGGGCGGCGCAGTCCCATGAGATAGGTTTCACCCTGCGCGACCCGCATCTGTGGGACGGGCGCGAGGATCCATTCCTATACACGGTCGAGGTGGCGTTGCTCGTCAATGGCGCGGTGTCAGATGCCGTGAGGCAAAAGCTTGGACTGCGCTACTTTGACATAGATCCTGACAGGGGATTCTTCCTGAATGGCCGCCATTTGCGACTGAAGGGCGTCTGCCGGCATCAGGACAGGGCCGAGAGAGGCAACGCCCTGCTGCCCGCACATCACGACGAGGACGCGGCAATCATCGCCGACATAGGGGCAAACGCGGTGCGTGCCGCCCACTACCCGCAGGCTGAGCGTTTCTATGACCTGATGGACAGCCTCGGGATCTTCGTCTGGGCGGAGATACCATTCGTAGGGCCGGGCGGCTACAACGGCAAAGGTTTTGTCAACACCACCGAGTTCAAGGAGAACGGGAAGGAGCAATTGCGCGAGATGATCAGACAGCACGGCAACCATCCATCAATCTGCGTCTGGGGACTGTTCAACGAGCTGACGATGACGGGCGACGATCCGACCGATTACGTAAGAGAACTCAACGACCTCGCCCATGCCGAAGACCCGACACGTCCGACCACAGCGGCGTCCAACTGCGACGGCGAAATCAATTTCATCACAGACCTCATGGCCTGGAACCGTTATGACGGGTGGTACGGCGGCACTCCGGCACAGTTGGGGGAATGGCTGGACAAGACACACGCCGAGCATCCGCAGCTGAGGATTGGCGTGAGCGAATACGGAGCAGGGGCAAGCATCTATCACCAACAGGACACGCTGGTCAAACCTGCGCCCGTCAGCTGGTGGCATCCGGAGAATTGGCAGACACACTACCACATCGAGAGCTGGAGGGAAATATCTTCCCGCCCGTTTGTCTGGGGGAGTTTCATCTGGAATCTTTTCGACTTCGGCGCAGCACACCGCCACGAGGGCGACCGCCCGGGGATAAACGACAAAGGGCTAGTGACCTTTGACAGGAAAACGAAGAAAGACGCATACTACTTCTACAAAGCCAACTGGGACGAGACCGAGCCAATGCTGTACCTTGCAGGGAAGCGGTGCACGACGAGGAACAAAGCCATGCAGCAATTCATGGCATTCACCAACCTTCCGGAAGCCGAGCTCATAGTCAACGGGCAGAGCCAAGGCAAGGCAAAGGCCAACAGCCTCTGCGTCGTGCGGTGGGAGAACGTGCAACTCAAGCCCGGTGAAAACACCATCGAGGTCAGGGGCAAGGATGGCAAGACCAGGCTGGAGGACTCCTACCGCTGCACCCTGCAAGCCAAATAAAGCAGACATCTGGTTTTGAGATAAAACACTAACTTTGTGAACAAGCATAAACTGATGAAATCATGCTCATAATAGGAATCGCCGGAGGCACTGGCTCCGGCAAGACGACCGTAGTAAGAAACCTCGTGGAGAAACTCCCGGCAGGCGAAGTCGTCGTGCTGCCGCAAGACTCCTACTACAAGGACAGCAGCAACGTGCCGCCCGAGAAAAGGCAAAGCATAAACTTCGACCACCCGAATGCCTTTGACTGGGATTTACTGTACGAACACCTGGCTCTGCTCAAAGAACACAAGCCGATTGAGCAGCCTGTCTATTCCTTCCTGACCTGCACGCGCCAAAATGAAACAACCCACATCGAGCCGAAAGATGTCATAATCATCGAGGGGATACTCGCGCTGAGCGACGAGCGGCTGCGCAGCCTCATGGACTTGAAAGTGTTTGTCGATGCCGACTCCGACGAAAGGTTGATCCGCGTCATCCAAAGGGACGTCATTGAGAGAGGCAGGACAGCCGAGGCGGTCATGGAACGCTACACCCGCGTGCTCAAGCCGATGCACCTGCAATTCATCGAGCCGACAAAACGCTATGCGGACTTGATAATCCCAGAGGGCGGCAACAACAAGGTGGCTGTTGACATCCTCTGCCAATACATAGAAAGAAACCTGAAAACCAATCAGTGATGAAAGCCTATGCCTTGCTCCTGCCGCTCGTCATGATGCTGCTGTCGGCATCATGCGGCAGGAGCGACAAGGCAAAAGGCGGTGCGACGCCCAAAGACGACTTGACGCTGACGGTCGTGACATTCGCCCCACCGGCTTTCATGAACGACATCGGAGCAGCAGGATGCGACTATCATCTCGACTTGCTCACGGGATTCGCTGACGAGCACCACTTGCCGCTCAAGGTGGTCAGGACTTCGTCGGTCGATTCCATCTACCACCTGCTTGACAACGGCGTTTGCCAACTCGCCGCCTATGACATCATGCCGCACGCGGGCTACCAAGCCTGCGGCGACAGCATCTTCTCATCGCTCGTCATCGTCAGACACGGCACACCTGATGATGCGGAACCGCCCACATGGCTGGAGGGGAAAACGGTGCACTACCTATATGAAACGCAACGGAAGAGGCTGGATGCCTACCGCGAAGAGACGGGTCTGGACTTCAAGCCAACGCCATTTGAAGGTGGCATGGACGATGCCTTTGAAGCTATAAGCAGTGGGGACATAGAGATGCTCGCCTGCCACGACTTCATGGCCATCCCCTACCTATATATATATCCTGAGCTTGACATATCGACCACGTTGTCCTTCCCGTTCAACATGGCATGGTGCGCGGTTGATGATTCGCTGGCAAACCTTGTAGACCAATGGTTCGGTCAAAAAAGAGGCAGAGCCACACGCACGGAGTGCCTTTACGCCTGCATTGCCAACTCGGGCAAAAGCGACTTCAGGCTGATGGACAAACGCGCAGGCAGGGTGTCGCCCTATGACCATCTGTTCAAAAAATATGCAAAGCGCATTGGCTGGGACTGGAAGCTCCTTGCCGCCCTCGCCCACTCTGAGTCAAATTTCGACCCAGAGCAAGTCTCACCATCGGGAGCAATCGGGCTTATGCAACTGATGCCCATCACCGCCAAAGCGCATGGATATAGAAAAGAAGACCTCTTCAAACCAGAACAAAACCTGCACATAGCTTCGTTGTATATACAAACGTTGCAAAAATATTTTTCCAAGATACCTGCCGACGAGAGGTTTAAATTCATCCTCGGCGCATACAATTCCGGCATCGGGCACATACAGGATGCCATTGCCTTGGCACGGAGCCACGGAGGCAACCCCGCATCATGGGACGATGTCATCAAGTATCTCATGCTCAAAAACGAGGAACGCTACTACAACGACCCCGCCTGCAAACACGGCAGCTTTAATGGAAATGAAACATACAGACTGGTGAAAAAAACTTTAGATACCTATTATTTTTACCAGAGCAGCATTCAATGACAACAAAAAGTAGTATGTTTGCGTAAAGTTTGGAGAGAAACTATTAAAACATACTTTTTATGAAAAAAATCTTAGTCGCCTTGTCGGCTCTGTTTGTCATGACCATGGCAAACGCTCAGGAGTATGCCGTCAAGCAAAGCAAGTTTAAAGACAATTGGTTCCTTGAAGCCAAAGTCGGGGCATCGATGTTCCTCGCCTCCGACTGGAACTTTGATTCAGCCCTAAAGGACGTTACTTCCCCCTACGTGGGTCTGGCATTCGGCAAATACTTCAACCCCGTCATCGGCGCAAGGGTTGAGGTCGGTGCATGGCAGTTGAAAAATAAATTCAACAGCAACTCATGCAACATCGACGACCCTCTGAAGGCAAACTTCATTCAAACGAACTTCGACTTGATGTTCAACTTGATGAACGCTTTCGGGAAAGTCAAAGTTGACAGGAAGTTTGACCTCTACGGCATCTTGGGCATAGGCTACATGAGGCATTTGGGGTTTGTCAATGGCGTTGAGGACTATGCCTTGGCAAGCGACAAGCTCGGCGGCAGCAAAAACTTCGTCAACACCAAGCTCGCCCTCCAAGGACAATTCCATGTCACAAAGGCCGTCGATGTCAACCTTGAGGTGTCCGGCAACTTCATCGACAACTCTTTCATGCTCTCAAACAGGAAGTTCGCAGGCTATGTCAACGCGATGGCAGGCGTGGCCTACAAATTCAAGAAGCGCGGGTTTGAACTCGGCGAAGTGGTGGAGTCTGGTCTTGTCGCATCGCTCAACGATGAAATCAACAAGCAAAGGAGTGTCATTGACGGCAACGAGAGGGAAATCAGCGACCTCAAGAACCAACTCAAGGACTACAGGAACGAAAACGCAGCCCTCAACCAGAAACTTGCGGAAAGTGAGAAGAACAAAGCTTCCGAACTCAAGAATGAAGTCGTCATCACCTACAGAATCGGCAAGACCGATGTCAGCAAGGAACAGCTCGTCAGCCTCTACAACGTGGCTCAGATGTTGAAAGAGAATCCTGAGACAAACGTTGACATCAAGGCTTATGCCGATGCCAAGACCGGCAGTGCCAAACGTAATAAATACCTGACCGAGAAACGTGCCGAGACGATAGTCAAGATTTTGACCGAAAACTACGGCATCGACTCCAACAGGATCACAAGCACGGCCTACGGCTCAGACAGCCAAATCTACGACAACAACGACTGGAACAGGATTGCAGTCATCGTCGTCAAGTGAGCCGCACGACATCAGGACAAGACCAATGCAGGGGGCATCCGTTTCGGATGCCCCCTCTTTTTTCACCACACTGACAAACGCACATCAGCCCGGCATCACAATGACAGAACATCCCGTGCGTGCATGGGAAAGGCACAGGACCAAAGACTAAAAGCATCGTATGCCACCAGCAAAAGCATTGCATGAAACAAGGAAAAACATTGTATGCAAACAACAAAAACATCGTATGCAAACAGTAAAAACATCGCACCCGACAAACGATATGGACGGAGAATATAAGGACATCAAACCACATCGCGCCACATACACGCGGCCGTGCGACCAATAGGGAAATAAGTCTGTAAAAACAGAAACGGTGAAAACCTCTCTTGCGAAAGACCTTCACCGTCTTGTGACTCCGACAGGATTCAAACCTGTAACCTTCTGATCCGTAGTCAGATGCTCT
>CALNGU010000021.1 GCA_939800445.1 uncultured Bacteroidaceae bacterium
TAGAGCACAACCTTGCCAAGGTTGGGGTCGCGAGTTCGAGTCTCGTTTTCCGCTCTGCGGGGCTGCGATGCAGCCCTTTTTTATTAAGCATAACCGATAAAACTATTCGAGACATGGGAACAGAAGGAGCAACACTCGACAAATTGTCGCTGTTGATGGACAAGCTAATAAACTTTTCAATCCAAGCAGGGGAAAAGATAATAGTGGCCATCATCGTTTTCATCGTAGGTAAACTCCTCATCAAACTGATCAACAGGCTGCTCAAACGGTTGTTGTCCCGCAAGAATGTGGATGAAGGCGTAAAGACATTCCTCTTCAGCCTTACGAACATCCTACTTACCATATTATTGATTATATCCGTCATCGGTGCGCTCGGCGTGAACACTACGTCGTTTGCTGCCTTGCTGGCATCGGCGGGCGTTGCCATCGGCATGGCTCTGTCGGGTAATTTGCAGAACTTCGCGGGCGGATTGATTATCTTGCTGTTCAAGCCATATCGTATCGGCGACTTCATCGAAGTGCAAAACGTGAGCGGCACAGTCAAGGAGATACAAATCCTCAACACCATCATAGTCACGACTGATAACAAGGTAATTTACATCCCGAATGGAGCATTGAGCAGCGGAACGATAGTCAATTACAGCAAAATGGAGTTGAGACGTGTGGATTTTGTCTTTGGAGTAGACTATGGCACGGACTTTAGCTACGTCAAGAGCGTCATACAAGAACTGATAGACGAGGACGCGCGCATATTGAAAGATCCCGCCCCGCTGATCGCACTCACGGAACTTGCTGCCAGCAGCGTCAACGTAGCACTCAAGGTGTGGGTGAAGAATGCGGATTATTGGGGAGTCTATTTCGATGTGAATAAGAAGGTATATGAGCGTTTCAATGAGAAAAACATCTCTTTCCCATTCCCTCAATTGACCGTGCACAACGCCTGACCAAGTCAAAGGTCGTTATGAATAATAGTTGTCGGAGATGCTGTCATGCATTTCCGACAATTTTTTATGCCTTTGCGTCTCATGTCGGCTTATCTTTGCCGACATGAAAAAATTCCATATCGCATTGGCAATTGCCGGTTCAGACAGTGGTGGAGGAGCTGGCATACAGGCTGACATCAAAACATTCTCGTCCCTCGGGGTATATGCAACGACGGCCATCACCGCATTGACCGCACAAAACACACGCGGGGTCAAGACTGTTCTTGACGTGCCCCCATCATTTCTGGACGAACAATTGGAGGCCATCACTATCGACTTTGACATATCTGCAATAAAGATTGGTATGCTCAGCAGTGGAGGCAATGTGCGTGCAACCACTGCCTTCGTCAAAAAGATGCCAACCGCCGTGCCTGTCGTCCTTGACCCGGTGATGAAATCGACATCTGGCAGCTCCCTGCTTGACGGTGCAAGCGGTGGTGACATCATGGAGCTGATGCGCAGCGTCACATTGGTGACGCCCAATATTCCCGAAGCAGAAAAGTTCACTGGCATGACGATCGATGATGTCAGCACCATGATTGCAGCCGCACGCGCCTTGCTCGCCATGGGATGCCGCAATGTGTTGCTCAAAGGCGGGCACCTCCCAGCCGATCATCTGGCCGATGTGCTGATGATGGGGGGGCAGCCTCCAGTCATTTTTGAGTCAGGCAAGGTCGCTACACGCAACTTGCACGGCACTGGCTGCACGTTGTCCTCGGCGATAGCTGCATTCTTGTGCTATGGCCAACCATTGGCAAAAGCTGTGGAAAATGCAGAATGCTATGTAAAAAAAGCTATTTTTGCAAGCAAAGACGTGGTGGTCGGCGAGGGCAACGGCCCTCTTAACCACTTCTTTTCCCCTAAGTCTATGTATAAGTCAAATATTTAAAATAAGCTGTTAATCATGAAAAGGATTTTGGTAACAGGAGGATTAGGCTACATCGGCTCGCACTCGGTGGTAGAACTCCAACAAAGCGGTTACGAAGTGGTCATCGTGGACAACCTCAGCAATTCGAGGGCAGATGTCGTTGACAACATACAGGCTGTGACTTCCATCAAGCCTGCATTTGAGAAAGTGGACTGCACCGACCTCGAAGCGATGGAGGGGGTCTTCAAAAAATATGCGGGCATTGAGGCCATAATCCACTTCGCAGCCAGCAAGGCTGTAGGTGAGTCGGTGCAGAAGCCGTTGCTCTACTACCGCAACAACATCGTCTCATTGTTGAATCTCCTGGAGCTCATGCCCCGATACGGGGTCAAAGGGCTGGTGTTCTCGTCATCTTGCACCGTCTATGGAGAGCCTGATGTCCTGCCAGTGACGGAGGATGCACCAATCAAACCGGCAACGTCCCCCTACGGCAACACAAAGCAAATCAATGAAGAGATAATCAGGGATTTTGTCAAGGCACAGGGTGGTGTCAACGCCATCTTGCTGCGTTACTTCAACCCCATCGGCGCACATCCATCGGCTTTGCTCGGCGAATTGCCCAACGGCGTGCCGCAAAACCTCGTGCCATACATCACCCAGACGGCGATAGGCATCCGTGAGCAGTTGAGCGTGTTTGGTGACGACTATGACACCCCCGATGGCTCATGCATCAGGGACTACATCAACGTGGTCGATTTGGCAAAAGCACACGTCATCGCCATTGACCGAATCCTGAATGACAATCAGAAGGAACGTGTGGAAGTGTTCAACATCGGCACTGGCAGGGGGCTGTCTGTCCTCGAGCTGGTCGATTTGTTCCAGAAGGCAACGGGAGTCAAACTGAACTACAAGATAACTGGCCGCCGTGCCGGGGATATCGAGAAAGTCTGGGCAGACCCGAAGAAAGCCAATGAGGAACTGGGCTGGAAAGCCGGGACATCTGTCGAGGACACCCTGCTTTCCGCATGGAAATGGCAACTCAAACTGAGGGAGAAAGGCATACAATGAACCTCACGCCTAACGATGCTCAACTGATGACCACATAGGCCAGATGCTGTGTGTCGTCACCAATGGGGGTGAGTGGCAAATATCCCTTGGCTATCTTCTTGTCGATGATGGCCAAGGGATTTTCTTGTGACATTTGCTCATGGAACAAGCGGAGTGAGCCTGCGTCGCGGCAATGCTTTATGCTGAAGTGTCCGTTCCGCCCGTCCCCAGCAAGGCGTGAGAGGTGCAACGCCACGATTCCCATATTCATCCTCAAGTTGATTTCCACGCACGGGTGCAGCTTGATGCCGTCACCATCGCGGCAGACCATCATGTCGATGCCGAAAGGCCCTTTATAATATGGTGAGAGATTCTCTTCGGCGTAACCAGTGACAGTTGATTTCACATGGTCGGTCAGGCTGTCTGGCAACAATGCTGCCACGCAGGCATCTGTCGCGCTGCCAAGCAGATTTCGTTCATATCGGCCGTGGCTGTCGGTTTCGAAGACAGAGTAACCTAAGAACCCGCATCGGCCGTCCATGCCTATCTCAAACTCCATTGCAAAGTCGAGGATTTTGTCGCGGCACAGCGGTTCGACGACCACGCCGCCGCATCTTTTGATTTCAGCCGCCACTTGTGACAGGGTGGATGCCGTGGGTGCGCCGTCATTCCACACCAGGCCTTTGCCTGAGGATGACCACAGGGGTTTGGCTACAAAATCTGTGTAGCCGCCCATGTCAGCGACCGACGTGACGAGTGTCCTCTGCCCGACAGTGCCGTCTGCTTCCCTCAAACGTTCAAGCAAAGGGATGCTTGCCTCGCGTGACGAGAGCCGCCTGATGTGATGCAGATCTTCTGATGACGGGACGGCGGTGAATCCCCGTGCCGACAAACGTCTGGCTATCGTCATGTTCCACCCCCAAGGTCTTATGGGCAGGTCGCGGCACAACTGATGCAACTCGTCCCACCGGGCAACGCAATTGTCGATGCCAAGCGATGCGGCGGCATCGCTCATCGCAGGCGGCAACCTCTTGGGCGAGACGATGACGCAGCCGTTGAATAACCAATAGGGGAGCAGGGCCAGGTCGTCCATCATCCGGGCCACGTGCCTGCCTGGGATGTAGTTGCCCGCGCCGCTCCTTAGCGCGAGGTCGTGGTCAAGATTGAGCAATGCGAGTGCTGTCGTCATGGCGCGTGGTCTGGTTTACATTGCATGATATTGTCAAAAACATCGTATGCTAAGGCTGAAAGCATTGTATGCTAAAGCAGAAAACATCGTATGCTAAGCCGGAAAACATCGTATGCTGTTGCATCCGGCATCGTATGCTGCCGCGATGGCATCTTGTGCCGTATGCCGTTGCCCCGCATTGCACAAAAATAGCATTCTAATGCATCCATGGTTTTGCAAATATATAATTAAGTAATAACTTTGCCTCTGCTAAAACGAGTAGGATGGAAGCTTTTTACAAAACACATTCACATCTGCTTGAGCTCTTGGGCAATCCTGTGCGGCGGACATTGATGGATGAGGTTGATTGGGACGAAAGGGTGATATGCATAAAAGGATGCAGAGGTGTTGGCAAGACTACTTTTCTTTTACACTACGCCAAGGAATTTTTCGGGAGGAGCAAAAAGTGCCTCTATGTCAACCTTGACAACTTCTACTTCTGCCACAATCGCCTGACAGACTTTGCCGACGCATTCGTGGCACAGGGCGGCACTGTGCTGTTGATAGACGGTGCGGGCAAATACCCCGGGTGGACCAGAGACGTCAAGGCTTGTTGTGAGAAACATCCCTCATTGCGGATTGTCTGTGCCGTGTCCCCGGTGTTTGATGCTGACGAAGATTGCCACGAGATAAACGACATCGCCAAGCTCTACACCTTGGGCGGGTTGACATTCCGTGAATACCTGAACCTCGTGACTGCCGCCAAACACACGGTGTGCAGCCTCGACACTCTGTTGGCAGACCATGACAAGGTCATCGCCGACGTTACGCGCCGCATCGAGCCGCTTGATTTTTTCCAAAACTACCTGCACCACGGCTATTTCCCATTCTTGATGGAGAAGAAGAGCCACTCGGCCACGCTCCTCAAGGCAGTTAATATGATGATAGAGGTTGACATCCTGCTGGCACGGCAGATAGAGATGAAATATCTGGCAAAGATTAGGGCCTTGCTCTACAAACTGGCTTCCGCCGACAGTGCCGCGCCTGTGAACATAAGCCATCTGTCCGATGAGGTGCAAGCGTCAAGGGCTACGGTGATGAACTATCTGAAATACATGGACGATGCGGGGCTGATAACGATGCTCTATTCCGAATACGACGAGTATCCCAAGAAGCCCTCGCAAATCATGATAGGAAACCCCAACATCCAGTATGCCATCTGCCACGGCAGCAGGCAGAATGTCGCCAATGAGATATTCGCCGTCAACGCGCTGTCGTCCAAACATCTCATCAACAAGGATAAGAGGGCGGCCGGCTACATCATTGACAACACATGGCTGCTCACATTCGACAAGGCTGGTGGCAACGCCAAGTCCACGCATTGCGACGCAGTGTTCACCCACAGGGCCAACGGCGAAAGTGTGAGAATGCCGTTGTGGCTGCTCGGGTTCATTGACTGAAAAGCAAGAATCATATAGTACAACTAAATATTAGATTTATGGTTAAAGAAAAGAAGTTTATTACTTGTGATGGTAATCAAGCTGCCGCGCACATTTCCTATATGTTCTCGGAAGTGGCTGCCATCTATCCCATCACCCCGTCGTCTACCATGGCGGAGTATGTGGATGAATGGGCTGCGGCAGGGCGTAAAAACATCTTTGGTGAAACTGTCTTGGTTCAAGAGATGCAGTCCGAGGCCGGAGCGGCCGGGGCTGTGCATGGCTCTCTGCAAGCAGGGGCTCTGACGACGACCTACACCGCGTCGCAGGGTTTGCTCCTGATGATACCCAATATGTATAAGATTGCGGGCGAGTTGCTGCCGTGCGTCTTCCACGTTTCGGCACGTACCCTTGCGTCGCACGCTCTGTGCATTTTCGGCGACCACCAGGACGTGATGTCGTGCCGTCAGACGGGATTCGCAATGTTGTGCGAAGGCTCAGTGCAAGAGGTGATGGACTTGGCTGGCGTGGCTCACCTGTCAACCATAAAGTCCAGGGTGCCGTTCCTCAATTTCTTTGACGGTTTCAGGACTTCCCATGAGATTCAGAAGATCGAGATGCTCGAAAACGACGACCTTGCTCCGTTGATCGACCGCAAGGCGTTGGCCGAGTTCAGGGCAAGGGCTTTGAATCCCGAACAACCAGTCGCAAGGGGAATGGCGGAAAACCCTGACCATTTCTTCCAGCACAGGGAAGCGTCCAACCCGTACTATGAGAGCGTTCCGGCAATTGTCGAGGACTACATGAAGGAAATATCCAAGATAACCGGCCGTAACTATGGTCTCTTTAATTACTATGGTGCCGAGGATGCCGAGAGGGTCATCATCGCCATGGGTTCTGTCACCGAAGCTATCAGGGAGACCATCGACTACTTGACAGCCAAGGGCGAGAAGGTCGGTCTGGTGGCAG
This sequence comes from uncultured Bacteroidaceae bacterium, assembly GCA_939800445.1. Classification (GTDB taxonomy): domain Bacteria; phylum Bacteroidota; class Bacteroidia; order Bacteroidales; family Bacteroidaceae; genus Avibacteroides; species Avibacteroides faecavium. Next base: position 6,475 of record CALNGU010000021.1, read on the forward strand.
TGCACCTCTATCGCCCGTTCTCCGCAAAACATTTCCTTGCCGCTGTGCCAAAGACTGCAAAGCGCATAGCTGTCCTCGACAGGACAAAAGAACCTGGAGCAAACGGCGAACCGCTCTACCTCGACGTGAAGGAGTGCTTCTACGGCGTAGAGGATGCCCCGCTCATCGTGGGTGGCCGCTACGGACTCGGGTCAAAGGACACAACCCCGGCTCAGATACTCTCTGTCTACGAGAACCTTTCTTTGCCGCAGCCTAAAAATCAATTTACGATAGGCATTGTTGACGATGTGACATTCACGTCACTGCCCAAGAAAGAGGAAATCGCTGTTGGCGGTGAAGGTATGTTCGAGGCCAAGTTCTACGGTCTCGGTGCGGACGGCACTGTCGGAGCAAATAAAAACTCTGTCAAAATCATTGGCGAGAACACCAATAAATATTGCCAGGCCTACTTCGCCTACGACTCCAAGAAGTCGGGAGGCTTCACTTGCTCGCATTTGCGCTTTGGTGACACGCCGATACGCTCGACCTACCTGGTCAACACACCAAACTTCGTGGCTTGCCACGTGCAGGCTTACCTGAAAATGTATGACGTGACACGTGGTTTGCGCAAGAATGGCACATTCCTGCTCAACACAGTCTGGAGTGGTGACGAACTGGCAAAACACCTGCCCAACAAGGTGAAGAGGTATTTTGCTCAGAACAACATCACCGTCTACTACATTGATGCTACCGAAATCGCGCAGGAAATCGGCCTCGGCAACCGCACCAATACCATCCTCCAATCAGCCTTCTTCCGCATAACCGGCGTGATACCGGTAGATTTGGCGGTCGAGCAGATGAAAAAGTTCATTGTCAAGTCCTACGGCAAGAAAGGCGAAGATGTCGTCAACAAGAATTATGCAGCCGTTGACCGTGGCGGTGAGTACAAGCAGCTGACCGTCGATCCCTCATGGGCTAACCTCCCGGACGACGAGGTGCAGGCAAACAACGACCCGGACTTCATCAACAACGTCGTGCGTCCCATCAACGCACAGGATGGCGACCTCCTCACTGTATCAGCATTCAAGGGCATTGAGGACGGCACCTGGCATCAGGGCACGGCGAAATACGAGAAACGCGGCGTAGCAGCGTTCGTCCCCGTCTGGAATCCCGACAACTGTATCCAGTGCAACCAGTGTGCCTACGTTTGTCCTCACGCCGCAATACGTCCATTCGTGCTTGACGAGAACGAGCAGGCAGGAGCTAAGTTTGCGACAATCGACGTGAAAGCACCCGCCGCATTGAAGGGCATGAAGTTCCGTATGCAAGTCGATGTCCTCGACTGCCTCGGCTGCGGCAACTGCGCCGATGTCTGCCCGGGCTTCAAAGGCAACAAGGCCCTCACGATGGTCGGCCTCGAGTCACAGCTGCCAGAAGCTGCCAACTGGGAATACTGCGTCAACAACGTCAAGTCCAAACAGTCGCTCGTTGACATCAAGTCCAACGTCAAGAACTCACAGTTCGCAACCCCGTTGTTCGAGTTCTCAGGAGCTTGCTCGGGCTGTGGTGAGACCCCTTACGTCAAACTCATCACCCAACTCTTCGGCGACCGCGAGATGGTGGCCAACGCCACAGGTTGCTCGTCAATCTACTCTGGCTCTGTGCCATCTACCCCATATACCACCAATGACCAAGGGCGTGGTCCCGCATGGGCAAACTCACTGTTTGAAGACTTCTGCGAGTTTGGCATGGGCATGGTGCTCGCCAACGAGAAGATGCGCGACCGCCTCGTCCGTTATATGGAGGAAGGCCTGTCATGCTCCTGCTGTTCAGACGAGTTGAAAGACCTCATGCGCCAATGGATCGACAACCGCAACGACGCAGACCGCTCACGCCAGCTGGCCGATCAGATCATCCCGCTCTGCAAGTCCTGCGATTGTGATGTCTGCCAACGCATTGTCGAGCTGAGTCATTACTTGGTAAAACGTTCACAGTGGATTATCGGCGGTGACGGCGCTTCATACGACATAGGCTTTGGCGGTTTGGATCACGTGCTTGCCTCTGGCAAAAACGTCAACATCCTCGTACTCGACACGGAGGTCTATTCTAACACCGGTGGTCAAGCATCAAAGGCAACCCCCATCGGCGCAATAGCCAAGTTTGCCGCATCCGGCAAGAGAGTGCGCAAAAAAGACCTTGGTCTCATCGCTTCCACTTATGGCTACGTCTATGCAGCACAGGTGGCAATGGGCGCAGACCAGGCCCAGACGCTCAAGGCAATCAGGGAAGCCGAGGCTTACGACGGACCATCTATCATCATCGCCTACGCACCGTGCATCAACCACGGCTTGAAGGCAGGCATGGGCAAGTCCCAAGCCGAGGAAAAGGCAGCCGTCGCTTGCGGCTACTGGCACTTGTGGCGTTACAACCCCGAGTTGGAAAAGGAAGGCAAGAACCCCTTCACGCTCGACTCAAAGGAACCCGACTGGAGCGCGTTCAAGACATTCCTCAAGGGCGAAGTGCGCTACGCATCCGTCATGAAGCAGTACCCCGCAGAGGCCGAGGAGCTCTTCCAGGCTGCCGAGGACAACGCACGCTGGAGGTACAACAACTACAAGCGTCTCGCACGCCAGCAATGGGGCGTTGATGCCGATTGAGGCACCGCGCCATAGACACTCAGGCAATGCCTGCCAGGACAATCCCTGGCAGGCATTGTTGTTTCACGCCCGCCGCGCCGCCCGCCACGGCATCCATGCCTATACATTATTAATATATAGGTGGGGACATCCCGCGCACCGCACGCCGGCATCCTGCCGATGACGATAGGGGAGAAATCCCGTGACGATAGACATAAAGTTCCCCCTCACGCCGAGAAAAGTTGGTTGTCTCGGTGAGTAAAGTATATTCAAAAGTTTTGTTTATATATTCAAAACTTCTGTTTATATAAACAAAAGTTTTGTTTTAATATTCAGAAGTTTTGTTTTTACTTTACTCACCGAGACAACCAACTTTTCTCGGCGTGTGGGGGAAGTTTTCTCCTGACTTCACCAGGTTTGTCCCCTGACGTGGCGGCGGCGACGAAAGGGGGTGTTTGTTTTTGCGGATTGGGGCGATGCGTTATCTTTGTGGGCAACTAAACGAAACACTATGAAGAAATTGAGGTTATCACTATTGTTTTCATTGCTAATATCCACTACCATGTTTGCAGCAGGGGATTTGTCGATGCACGACATCAACGGCGGGGCGTATGCCCCCAAGGGCATCAGGAATGTCGTCCCGATGTCGGACGGCGAGCATTACACGCAGCTGAGCGACGACGGGACGCAGATTGTCAGGTACTCCTACCGCACGGGCGAGGCGGTGGATGTGGTCTTCGACGTCAACACGGCGCGCGAGTGCGACCTTGAGTCGATTGACGGCTATGTCTTCTCGCCCGACGGGCGGCGCATTTTGATTCAGACGGAGACGAAGCCCATCTACCGCCGCTCGTTCACTGCCGTCTACTATCTCTTCAACATTGAGAACAACAAGATGCAGCCTCTGACCGAGGGGGCTGTGCGTATCCCGACGTTCTCGCCCGACGGCAACCAGCTGGCATTCGTGAGGGACAATGACATATACCTCATCAAGTTCCTCTACGGTTACGCCGAGTCGCGTGTGACCAAGGACGGCGAGCTGAACAGGGTAATTAACGGTGCACCTGACTGGGTGTATGAGGAGGAGTTCTCGTTCAACTCCGCGCTGGAGTTCAGCCCCGACAGCAAGATGATTGCCTATGTCAAGTGGGAGGAGGGGGATGTGCCTGCCTTCACCTTCCCGTTGTACCGTGGGATGGCTCCCGAGCTTGACGAGTATGCCGCCTACCCGGGGGCTTACTCCTACAAGTATCCCGTGGCGGGGGAGAGGAATTCCAAGGTGTCTGTCATGACATTCGACATCTTCAGCAAGGTGACGAAGCGGATGGACTTGCCGATGGACGGCGACGGCTACGTGCCTCGCATAAAGTTCACCCGCGACCCTGACAAGCTGGCCGTGATGACGCTGAACAGGCATCAGAACCGTTTGGATATGTACTACGCCAATCCCCGCACCGGTGTCTGCAACCTGGTGCTGAGGGAGGAGGACGATTGCTACCTGGAGACGGATGTGCTGGAGAGCATACGCTTCTACGACAACCATTTCACCATAGTCAGCGAGCGTGACGGTTATCCCCACATCTACTTATACACGCTCGGCGGCACTCTCGTCAAGCAAGTGACCGACGGCGACTATGAGGTCAAGCGGCTTTATGGCTGGGATGAGGAGAACGGCAACTTCTACTACCTCAGCAACGAGGGCAGCCCTCTGACCACTTCGGTCTGGCGCGTCGATGCCAAAGGGCGCAAGACCCGCCTGTCGTCGGGCGAGGGTGGGATGAACGCGGCGCAGTTCTCCCGCAACTTCCACTACTACATCAACTCCTACCAGAGCGTGACGGTGCCGCCGGTCTACACCATCAACGACAACAGGGGCAAGGTCCTCTGCACAATGGTCGATAATGCCGGGCTGCGTGACAAGGTGGCGGCGATGGGACTGCCGCAGAAGGAGTTCTTCACATTCACCACCCCCGACGGCACGACGCTCAACGGGTGGATGATGAAGCCGGCTGACTTCGACGCGGGACGGAAGTATCCCGTGCTGATGTACCAGTACAGCGGCCCGGGGTCGCAGCTCGTCCTTGATGCGTGGGGCATCAGCTGGGAGACATACATGGCTACGCAGGGCTACATCGTCGCCTGTGTCGATGGCCGGGGGACTGGCGGACGCGGCGCGGCGTTTGAGAAGTGCACCTACATGAGCATCGGGGTCAAGGAAGCCGACGACCAGGTTGCGGCAGCCCGCCATCTCGCGTCGCTGCCCTATGTCGATGGCGACAGGATAGGCATCTGGGGCTGGAGCTACGGCGGCTACATGACGCTGATGAGCTTGTGCCAGGGGGCAGGCGTGTTCAAGATGGGCATAGCAGTAGCTGCCCCGACCGACTGGCGTTACTACGACACGGTCTACACCGAGAGGTATATGCGGACACCTCAGGAGAACGAGGAGGGATACGACAAGTCGTCCGTCTTCACCCGCATCGGCAACCTGAGCGGCAAGCTGCTCCTCGTCCACGGCTCGGCGGACGACAACGTCCACCTGCGCAACATGATGGAGCTGTCTGAGGCGATGGTGCAAGCGGGATTGGACTTTGACATGATGGTCTACACCAACCGCAACCACGGCATCGCAGGGGGCAACACCCGCAACCACCTCTATGACAAACTGACCCGTTACGTGAAAGAAAACCTCTGAACGACACCATGACCGAGCACGTGAGAAAGCCCGAGTGGCTCAAAGTCAACTTTGGAGCAAACGAGAGATACACTGAGACCAAGAAGATTGTGGACGGCCATTGCCTGCACACCATTTGCAGCAGCGGGCGTTGCCCCAACATCGGCGAATGCTGGGGGAGGGGCACGGCCACGTTCATGATAGGCGGCGACATCTGCACCCGCGCCTGCAAGTTCTGCAACACCAAGAGCGGCCGTCCCATGCCGCTCGACCCGGCCGAGCCGGCCAACGTGGCGCGGTCGATAGCCCTGATGCGGCTGCGCTACGCCGTCGTCACATCGGTTGACCGCGACGACCTGCCAGACCTCGGGGCGGCGCATTGGGTGGCGACGATCAGGGAGATAAAGGCGGCAGCCCCCGCCACGGCACTGGAAGTGCTGATACCCGACTTCCAAGGCCACGACGAACTGCTTGACATGATAGCCGACGCACGCCCTGACGTCGTCTCGCACAACATCGAGACCGTGCGCCGCATCACACCGACTGTGCGCAGCCGTGCCGACTACGCCACCAGCCTGCACGTCCTCGCCCGCCTCGCCAGCCGTGGCATGACAGTCAAGTCGGGCCTCATGGTCGGGCTCGGGGAGACGGTCGCCGAGGTCGAGGAGACGATGGACGACCTGCTCGCCAACGGATGCTCGATCATCACCATCGGGCAGTACCTCCAGCCGACCCACCGCCACCACCCCGTGCATGAGTATGTCACCCCCGCACAATTCGAAGCCTACAAGGCGACAGCCCTTGCCAAAGGCTTCAAGGAGGTCGAGAGCGCGCCGCTCGTCCGCTCCTCCTACCGCGCGGACAAGCACCTCGACAGGGCTGCGCGGTGAATCGGCAGAGGCACACAAGCATCCCACACGTCCGTCACCGGCCATCACGCGGCTGGTGGCGGACGTTTCTTTTTGGGTCATCAGGGACAAACTTCCTTTTCGTCTGACATAAACTTCCATGAGGTCAGACCTAAAGTAAAAACAGAAGTTTTGTTTTAATATTCAAAACTTTTGTTTTAATATTCAGAAGTTTTGTTTTTACTTTAGGTCTAACCTTATGGAACTTTTGGGTTAGCCACCTGTAACTTTTGGCTCGTCCACTTGCAACTTCAGGCTTACCGGTGTCGGATTTTACGCCGCACCCTGCCACGTTTCGCGCCCGCCGCTATCTGTCACGTCACCCTGCGCGTCGCGCCGCATCATGCCTGCTAAGTGCCGCCGGCGGCGGGTGGAGGAGGCGGGATGTTTCATTCGTGTGACAAACACGCCAGACATCAGACGGCGTGTGGTGGGTGGCAATGTGCAATCGCCAACGCCCCGCGAGGTTGCATGATGATGTGGCAACGGTGCGATGGTCGCAATATCGTAGGCTGACGGGGGCATTCGGCATTATTTTGTCACTTGACAAAGTGTCAGAGGATATATTCTATTTCACCCTAAATATGTCCTGATTGGTGAAATAAAGTCGGGGAATCGATGGAAATCCCAGCATTTTTGTACATTTACAAAAAAAATACCATGGAAGCAATACGCAATTTCAACCAACTGACACAACACATCATCGACAACGGCAAGCGCAAGCGCATCGCTGTGGCCTGCCCCCACGACAGCCATTCGGCCGATGCCATCAAGCTGGCTACCGAGCGTGGGATAGCGACATTCACCCTCTTTGGCGACGAGGCCAAGATGAAGGGACTCGGGTGCTTTGACAACCTGCCCGTGATGATGGTGCACGAGCCCGACTGCGACCGTGCCGCCGCACTCGCCGTCAAGGCCATCAGGGACGGCGAGGCCGACATCCTGATGAAAGGTTCAATCAACACGGACAACATCCTCAAGGCCATCCTCAACAAGGAGCAGGGCATCCTGCCCAAGGGCAACGTGCTGTCGCACGTGACGGTGATGGAGGTACCGGGGAGGGAGAAGCTCATCTTCATGAGCGACGTGGCCGTCATCCCATACCCCAGCTTCGAGCAGAAGCAGCAAATGATCAAGTACGTGCTCAAGTGCTGCCGCGACTTCGGGATTGAGCGTCCCAAGCTCGGCCTGATACATTTCACCGAGAAGGTCAACCCCAAGTTCCCCAACTCGACAGACTATGTACAGCTGGCCGCGATGGCAAGGGACGGGGAGTTTGGCGACTGCGTGCTTGACGGACCGATAGACGTGCGGACGGCTTTTGACGACGAGACCGCCAGAATCAAGGGCATCAACTCGCCGCTCGGTGGCGATGCCGACGGGCTGATATTCCCCAACATCGAGTCGGGCAACGTCTTCTACAAGACCATGACCTACTTCTGCCACGCCGAGATAGCCGGGGTCGTCCTCGGGGCACAGTGCCCGGTGGTGATAGCGTCGAGGGGCGACTCGATAGTCTCAAAGTACAGCAGCATCGCCCTTGCCTGCGCAATCTCATGACTTGAAAACATAACAGCATATGAAAATATTGGTAATCAACCCAGGCTCGACCTCGACGAAGATAGGGGTCTATGAGGACACGACCCTCCTTTGGAAAAACAACATACACCATGATGCCGACCGATTGAAGGAATTCAAGTGCGTCAGCGACCAGTACGCCTACCGCAAGGACTTGATTCTGTCGGAACTCGGCGCGGCAGGCTACGACATCAACGACTTCAAGGCAGTGATAGGGCGCGGGGGGCTGCTCTCGCCGCTCGAAGGCGGTGTCTACGCCGTCAGCCAAAAAATGCTGGACGAACTGAAAACGGCGAAACGCGAACACGCAAGCAACCTCGGGGCAATCATAGCGCATGACATCGCTTCGTCAATCGACGGATGCAGGAGCTTCATCGCCGACCCGGTCGTCGTGGACGAGTTGCAGGACGTGGCACGCCTGTCGGGGTTGCCGGAACTGCCGCGAGTCTCCATCTTCCACGCACTTAACCAGAAAGCCATCGCCCGCCGCTATGCCAAGGAGGTGGGGAAGCAATACGAGGACATGAACCTCATCGTCGTCCACATGGGTGGCGGCATCTCCATCGGGGCGCACAGCCACGGCCGTGTCATCGATGTCAACAACGCGCTTGACGGCGAGGGACCATTGAGTCCAGAGAGAGCCGGGACACTCCCGGCAGGGGCTTTGGTTGACTTGTGTTTCAGCGGAGAATATGACAAAAAGGAGGTCAAACGGATGGTGTGCGGCAAAGGCGGCATGGTCGCCCATCTCGGCACCAACGACGGCCGTGTGGCCGAAGACGCGGCACTCGCCGGCGACGAAAAGGCGCGGCTGGTCAACGAGGCGATGATATATGGTGTCGCCAAATCGGTCGGAGAGATGTTTGTAGTGCTGCGTTGCCAAGTGGACGCGATACTCGTGACCGGCGGAATGGCACACAGCAAATATCTGATGGATATGCTCGCTTCCTACATTGACCGTTTAGCCCCAATCAAGATTTACCCGGGCGAGGACGAACTCGGGGCGTTGGCCGAGAATGCATACAACGTGCTTACCGGCATTTACGAAGTGAAGACATACTGAAACAGTTTCACACACCAAGCCCGCAGCATGGCAATATTCCCACGCTGCGGGCTTTTTTCGTTCATGTGAGTTGCCATACAAGGCTTTTGGGCTACATTTGCCGCGACAAAAACAAAGGAAATGGATTATCAGGAAGTAATAAGATATTTGGTTGACGAAGTGCCTATGTTCCAGAAAGTAGGAGGGTCGGCCTACAAGGAAGGGTTGGACAACACCTACGCGTTGGATGAACATTTCGGCCATCCCCATCAATCCTACAAGACCATCCATGTCGCAGGGACGAATGGCAAAGGGTCTTGCTCACATACATTGGCAGCCATCCTGCAAATGGCGGGGTACAGGGTGGGACTTTACACATCCCCGCACCTCGTTGATTTCCGTGAGAGAATAAAGGTCAACGGGAGGATGATTGACAAGGATTACGTGACCGACTTCGTCTCAAGCAACATAAACCTCTTCAAGACGTTGACACCCTCGTTCTTTGAGCTGACGACCGCTCTGGCTTTTTCCTATTTCAAAGACATGAGTGTCGATGTCGCCGTCATCGAAGTAGGGATGGGAGGACGGTTGGACTGCACAAACATCATCACGCCAGACCTTGCCATCATCACAAACATCAGTCTTGACCACGTGCAATTCCTCGGAAACACGCTCGAAAAAATAGCGGCGGAGAAAGCTGGGATAATCAAAAAAGGCGTTCCCGTCGTTATTGGCGAAGCAAATGAACACACGCATCCTGTCTTTGAGGCGAAATCAAAAGAGACCGGCACTGAAATTGTCTTTGCAGAAGATGTGCCGATGGTCACATCGGCGGAAAGGGCTTCTGGCAGGTACACCTACCATTGCCAGGACTACGGGGAAATCTTTGGGGGACTTGCCGGAGACTACCAGGTCAAGAACACCAACACAGTGCTTTGGGCACTCCGGATGTTACAGAACAAAGGATATGACTTGCCGTCAACGGCGGTGAAAGATGGGTTCAAGGATGTTTGCAGCATCACAGGTTTCTACGGCAGGTGGCAGACACTCAGGCAAGACCCGCTCGTCGTTTGCGATGCAGGACATAATGTGGGAGGTATAGCATGGGTGACGGAACAATTAAGCTCTGTCAAACACGACAAACTCTATTTCGTCATAGGCATGGTGGGCGACAAGGACATTGACGGAGTGCTCGGACTGTTGCCAAAGGATGCACACTATATATTCACCAAGGCCAGCATCAAAAGGGCTCTTGACGAACACCAATTGCATCAGATGGCAGCAGCAAAAGGATTGCATGGTGAGACCGCCAGGGATGTACCCTCCGCTTATGAACGTGCCTTGTCATTGGCAAAGAGCGGGGACATGGTCTTCATCGGCGGCAGTTGTTTCGTGGTAGCCGACTTGTTGTCACACATCAATAATATGGGGCATTGATGATGTTTCATCCTAAATGATTAATTTTACGTGCGGAAACAAAAGGAATTACACCAATGGCAAACAGAAGTTTAGTCGCAATAGAGGAGTATAGCAAGGAGAAAATCCTGTATATGCTCGAAATGGCAAAAGAGTTTGAGAAGTGTCCGAATAGGAAAATCCTCGATTCCAAGATTGTCGCAACCCTGTTCTTCGAGCCTTCGACAAGGACACGTCTGAGTTTCGAGACGGCAGCCAACCGCCTCGGCGCAAAGGTGATAGGCTTCACTGACCCCAAAGTGACAAGCTCGACAAAGGGTGAATCACTCAAGGACACCATAATGATGGTCAGCAACTATGCCGACGTGATTGTCATGAGGCACTATCTTGAAGGGGCTGCACGCTATGCCAGCGAGATAGCTCCTGTCCCAATCGTCAATGCGGGCGATGGTGCCAACCAACATCCTTCGCAGACGATGCTCGATTTGTACTCCATATACAAGACGCAGGGGACACTTGAAAACCTCAATATATATATGGTAGGGGATTTGAAATACGGGCGGACGGTGCACTCATTGCTCATGGCGATGCGCCACTTCAATCCCACATTCCACTTTGTCGCGCCGGATGAGCTGAAAATGCCTGACGAATACAAGCTCTACTGCCGCAAAAACGGCATCCGATACGAGGAGCACAGGGACTTCAACGAGGATGTGATTGCCGATGCAGACATAATCTACATGACCCGCGTCCAACGGGAGAGGTTCACAGACCTTATGGAGTATGAAAAGGTGAAGAATGTCTACATCCTCCACGAGCAGATGTTGCACAAGACAAAAGAAACGATGAAAATCCTGCATCCGCTCCCAAGGGTTAACGAGATAGCCTACGACGTTGACAACAGCCCCAAGGCATATTATTTCCAACAGGCGAAAAACGGTCTGTATGCCCGCCAAGCCATCATTTGCGACGTGCTCGGCATCACGTTGGATGAAGTGAGGAACAATAAATAAACCAAAGACCATGCAAGAAAACAAGAAAGAACTGCAAGTGGCAGCCATTGAAAACGGCACAGTCATAGACCATATACCAGCTGACAAACTGTTCTCTGTCGTTTCCATACTGAAACTGGCGGAGATGCCAAACAACATAACCATCGGTTTCAACCTTGACAGCAAGAAAATCGGGAAGAAAGGAATCATAAAAATCGCCGGGAAATACTTCGAGGAAGAGGAGCTGGACAAAATTTCACTCGTCGCCCCCCATGCCCACATAAACATAATCAAAGATTACAAGATAATCGAGAAGAAGTCCATCAATATGCCACACGAGCTTGTCGGCATCGTCAAATGCAACAATCCCAAATGCATCACCAACAACGAGCCGATGAAAACCCGCTTCACCTTGATAGACGAGGAACAGGGCATATTGAAATGTCATTACTGTGAAAAAGAGCAGAACAAAGAGGACGTTGTAATCCTATGAAACTCGACTGGAAACCCGGGACTATGATCTACCCTCTGCCAGCCGTCATGGTGACGTGCGGCACGATGGATGCGCCCAACATTATCACTGTCGCGTGGGTAGGGACGATATGCACCGACCCACCGATGTGCTACATTTCTGTCCGTCCCGAGCGGCATTCCTACGACATCATCAAGCAAACGATGGAATTTGTCATCAATCTCACCACCACCGACCTTGCCCGCGCTACCGATTGGTGCGGCGTGAGGTCTGGCAGGAAGTTTGATAAATTTAAAGAGATGGGACTGACCCCAGCAAAAGCCAAAATGGTCGGTTGCCCCATCATCGAGGAATCCCCTCTGTCGATAGAGTGCCGTGTCAAAGAGGTGATAGCTCTCGGCTCACACGAAATGTTCATAGCCGAAGTCCTCAACGTCCGCGCCGACAGCCGCTACATCAACGAGCAGACCGGGCGGTTTGAGTTGGACAAAAGCAACCCGCTGGTCTATCTGCACGGCCATTACTATGCTCTTGGTGAATCGATAGGTAAGTTCGGATGGTCGGTGGAAAAGAAAAAATAACGTTCCTTCTCCTGTTCCTCATCAGCCTTTCTGCGTTTGCCGGCGGTGACAGCGTGCGTATCAGCAGACGGCAGCACATCAAGGAGGCATTCTACATTGACTATGGTGTCAAGGGAGGGTTCAACTCGTCGATGTTCCTCATCGACAACTTCCGCGTCAACGGCACGACGATAGAGGAGATGCAAAACAACTACAAGATAGGTTACAACGTGGCTCTTTTCACCCGCTTCAACCTTGACAGGCACTTCATCCAGTTGACGCCAGAGTTTTCAATCATCAACAGCGAAATCACATTCGACAAAAAGGCATCGCAGCACCCCGATGTCGTGCCGGACTTTGCGACCATCGAGACACACTTGAAGACCTTCAACGTCCACTTGCTGTATGGTTACAACCTGATAGATGCCAAGCCGTACGGATTGTCAATCTTTGCAGGGCCAACCCTTAAGTATATCTGGCGCGACAAGTCACGAATCGAATACTTGAATTTCTCCGACGCGATGAACGAGACCATCAATCCCTTTTGCGTCAACATTGAGCTCGGCGTGAGCGTCAAGATATCCTATCTCTTCCTTGATTTCGCCTACGAGATCGGGTTGAGCAACATCTCCCGCTCAATCAATGAGGGGAGTGTCGCCAACACCGAAATCACCCTCGACAGGCGCAACAACGTCCTCAGCTTTTCCTGCGGCTTCACGTTTTGAGCCAATGGCAACCGATGTCAGAACGGCACGTCGCCAGGGCTGCCCGGCACGTAGATGTCATTGTCCGAGTTGCTCCTCGACTCGATGACCATATTGCCATTGGCATCGGGCACGGGGCGGTAGCTGTCGTCGTCCTTGTTGGTGAATTTGATATACTCGCCCTTGAACCTCAGCAGGATGTGTCCCACCGCGCCGTTACGGTGCTTGGCGATGATGAACTCGGCCATGCCGCGCAGGTCATTCTTATTCTCGTCCTCGTAAATCTTGTAGTACTCCGGCCTATGGATGAAGCACACGATGTCTGCATCCTGCTCGATGGCACCTGACTCGCGCAGGTCGCTCAACTGGGGACGTTTGCCGTCGATGCCCTCGCGTGCCTCAGAGTTACGGTTAAGCTGCGAGAGGGCGATGACGGGGATATTCAACTCCTTGGCAAGCCCCTTGAGCGAGCGTGAGATGGTCGAGATTTCCTCCTGTCGGTTGCCCGTCTTGATGCCGTTGGCGTTCATCAGTTGCAGGTAGTCGATGATGATCAGCTTCACCCCGTGTTCCCTGACGAGGCGGCGCGCCTTGGTGCGCAGCTCGAATACCGAGAGCGACGGCGTGTCGTCGAGGTAGAGCGGCGCGTCGTACAGTTCCTTGGACTTGATGTCCAGCTGGCTCCATTCGTACTGTGCCAGCTGCCCGCTCTTTATCTTCTCGCTCGGGATTTCACAGACGTTAGAGATGAGACGGTTGACCAGCTGCACGTTGGCCATCTCAAGCGAAAACATGGCGACAGGCTGGTGGTAGTTGACCGTGATGTTCTTGGCCATCGACAGCACAAACGCCGTCTTGCCCATGGCAGGGCGTGCCGCGATGATGATGAGGTCGGAATTCTGCCAGCCCGACGTGATCTTGTCCAGTTCGGTGAAGCCCGTCTCCAGCCCGCTCAACCCGTCGGTGCGGGCGGCGGCCTTGCGCAGCTGCTCGAAGGCGAAGTCGATGACGGGGTTGATCTGCGTGTAGTCCTTCTTCATGTTCTGCTGTGAAATCTCGAAAAGCTGCCCCTCGGCCTCCTGCATCAGGTCATCGACATCGATGGTCTCGTCGAAAGCCTTGGTCTGTATGCGGCTCGTGTAGCTGATGAGCTCACGCGCCAGGTGCTTTTGCGCGATGATGCGGGCGTGGTACTCGATGTGCGCCGACGACACCACCTTGCCGCTCAGCTGGGTGATGTAGAACGGGCCGCCGACCATCTCGAGGTCGCCCATCCTCCTCAGTTCCTCGGTCACGGTGATTATGTCCACGGGCTTCTGCTCGATGGACAGGTTCTGGATGGCCTGGTAGATCTTCTGGTGCTTCATCTCGTAGAACGACTGCGGCTTCAGAATCTCGCTCACGAGCGAGTAGGCATCCTTCTCAATCATCAGCGCACCCAGCACGGCTTCCTCGAATTCGACTGCCCTTGGCGGGATATGCCCCAGTTCCTCCAGGGCGGTGGTCTGTGCGGCCGCGCCGTTGCGCGGCTTCCTTACGATGTTCGTCATGTGTTGTCTGTTAGGAATGAAACGGTGTGGCAAAAGTAGGCTTTCGCCCACGTTAATTCAAAACCTTGTATCCACAATCCATCAACACGCCCCCGGCACTGCCCGTCGCCGCAGGGTGGCGGCGACGGCGCGGGGCGAGCGCGGGAGGCGGCACGGGGCATATCAGGCATTCACACTGCCGCGCTTCAGTGTTTTCCCTGTTTTCTATCCGCATGGTGTAGAGACGCATAATATGCGTCTCCACGTCAGGCAGCATGGCGTCGTGGAATGCGCGGGACGTGGTGGAGACGAATATTATGCCTCTCTACGGCTGACGCGCCGCCCTTCAAGCAATCACATCGGGGGACAAATCGCGTGACGATAGACATAAAGTTCCCCCTCTCGCCGAGAAAAGTTGGTTGTCTCGGCGAGTAAAGTATATTCAAAAGTTTTGTTTATATATTCAAAACTTCTGTTTATATAAACAAAAGTTCTGTTTATTCATTCAAAAGTTTTGTTTTTTACTTTACTCACCGAGACAAGTAACTTTTCTCGGTGCTTCATGTAACTTTTCTCGGCGTGTCATCAGGGTTTCCCCTGGACTTCACCGCGCCTGCGTCGCGTGCTTTGCTCGCGGCTCGACACGGGGGGCGGATGGGGGCGTATGGCTAAAAGTCTTATATTTGCCGCAGTTAAACGTAAATGCAAAGCAATGATTGTCAACATCAAGACTAGCAAGGGCGACATCAAGGTCCGCCTCTATGACGAGACACCCGTGCACCGGGACAACTTCTTGCGGCTGGTCGGCGAGGGGACGTACCGCGACACGCTGTTCCACCGCGTAATCAAGGACTTCATGGTGCAGGGAGGCGACCCCGAGTCGAAGTCGGCTCCGGCTGGCAAGCCGCTGGGGTCGGGGGACGTGGGCTACACGCTGGAGGCCGAGATTGCCGCCCCCGCCCTCTACCACAAGCGCGGGGCGTTGGCTGCCGCGCGGACGGGCGATGAGGTGAACCCCGAGCGGAGGTCGTCGGGCTGCCAGTTCTACATCGTGACCGGCAAGAAATATTCGGAAAGGGAACTGAAGAAGCTTGAGTCCCAAATCAACGACGGGCGCGTCGCCGAGGTGTTCAACCGCGAGGCTCGCAAGCACTATGACCTCATCAAGCAGCTGCGGATGCGACGCGACCGCGCCGGACTGGAAGAGCTTGAGCGTCAGCTGACGCAGCGTGCCATCGACGAGGTGCGTGCCAGCGGGCTTTTCGCCTTCACCGAGGAGCAGCGGCACGACTACGTGACGGTGGGGGGTGCGCCGTTCCTTGACGGGCAGTACACCGTCTTCGGCGAAGTGGTCGAGGGCATGGACGTGGTTTATGCCATCGAGGGCGTGGCGACAGACAAGCGTGACCGCCCGCTGGAGGATGTCAGGATCATCGATGTGGAGGCTTATGCTCAGGATTGACCGACACACGCTGGACAACGGGCTGCGCATCGTGCATTCGCGCACGGCGGGGACGCAGCTGGCGGCGGTCGATGTGCTCTACCGCGTCGGGTCGCGGGACGAGGACGAGGGACACACGGGGCTGGCGCACCTGCTGGAGCACCTGATGTTCAACGGTTCGCGGCATGTCGATGACTTCAGTTCCCGTGTGCAGGACGCGGCCGGCGAATGCAACGCATGGACGAATTGCGACGTGACAAACTACTACATGAGCCTGCCGTCGTGCAACATCGAGACGGCGTTTTGGCTTGAGTCCGACAGGATGGCATTCCTCAACCTCGATACCCGCAGCATCAAGACGCAAAAGGAGGTGGTGGCCGAGGAGTTCAAGCAGCGTGTGTGCAACGCCCCCTATGGCGACATCGGGCACATACTGCGCGGACTGTGCTATGAGCGGCATCCCTACCGCTGGCCGACCATCGGCAGGAACCTGGAGGGCATCGAGGCTCTCGGCGAGGGGGATGTGAGGGCATTCCACGATGCCTACTATTCCCCGTCGAATGCAATACTGTCGGTGGTGGGCGACATCCCGTTTGAGACGGTGGTCGGGCTGGCCGAGAAATGGTTTGGCGGCATCGCCCCGTGCGACCATCCTGCAAAGGCGTTTCCCGCCGAGGAACGGCAACGAGGCAGGAGGGAAGTGACGGTGGAGAGGAACGTGCCGGTCAACACCATCTACATGGCATTCCCCATGTGCGGCAGGCTGGGCAAAGAGTTCCATACCTTTGACATGGTTTCGGACATACTCTCCAACGGCAAGTCGAGCCGCATCGTCAACAACCTGGTGAAGCGTGACCGTTTGTTCTCATCCATCGATGCCTACATCGACGGCTGCGTTGACCCGGGACTGTTCCACATCGACGGGAAGATGAACCCCGGCGTGGACTTCGACCTTGCAGAGAGGAAGATACGTGAGGAGATTGCCGGCCTGCTCACCGACCCGATAACGGAGGATGAGATGGCCAAGGTCAGAAATAAATTTGAGAGCAACTTCCTCTTCTCCAACCTCAACAACCAGAACCTTGCCTACAGCCTCGCCTACTACGAGATGCTGGGCGATGCCGGATGGATCAATGACGAGGTGGAGGCCTATGACTCGACAACGGCACGGCAGATTGCCGACGTGATAAGCGGTAGCCTCACCGAGGACAACTCGTGTGTCGTCCGCTACAAGGCGAAGCAGGATGGATGCCATAGTTGAGTTTGTCACCCCCGCCGCTTTGCAGCAGTGCGACATCACACCCCCGCCGTCAAAGAGTGTGCTCAACCGCCTGGCCGTCATCCATGCGCTGTGCGGCAAAGCAGAATCGTTACGCCCTTATGCCAGTAGCAGCAAGGATGCGAAGGTGATTGTCGATGCGTTGGCGTGCGGCGGCGATCACTGCGATGTCGGGGAGTCGGGCACGGCGATGCGGTTCTTGCTGTCCTACCTTTCCTACGTGGGCAAGCCTGTCACCGTGACGGGCAGCACGAGGCTGTGCGAGCGTCCCGTGGCACAGCTCCTCGACGCATTGGGGTCGCTGGGGGCTGAGTTTGAATTCCTTGGACGTGAGGGTTTCCTCCCGGTGCATATAATAAAAGGTATTAGCCGGCGGGGCGGTGTGGTCGATTTCAGCGGCGGGGCGGTCAGTTCGCAATTCATCTCGTCATTAATGCTGGTAGCCCCCATGCTCGACGACGGATTGAGGATTGTGCTGCCTGCGACGAAGCTCTCCTTTCCCTATGTGGAGATGACAGCCGAGGTGATGCGCAGGCATGGCATCAATGTCGCTGTGCGGGAAGATGAAGTGGCAATCGGCCACGGCACTTACACTTTGCCACATCGATGCGAGGTGGAGGGGGATTGGAGTGCTGCGGCATTCTGGTACGAATTTGCATCCATCTCCGCCCGTCAGTCCATCAGACTGCATGGCTTGAGGAGAGAAAGCTTGCAGGGTGATGCAGCGGCAATGACGTTGTTTGCACGGCTGGGAGTGACGACCTCATGGGAGGATAGTGCCTGCGTCATCAGCCGTGGCAATGCTGGCGAGCGTCATCTGGATGTGATGATGGGTGACGTGCCGGACATCGTGATCCCATTCGTCGTCTCATGCCTGCTCAGCGATGTCACTTTCAAAATCGGTGGCATAAGACACTTGCGGATAAAAGAGTCGGATAGGATAGGGGCAATCGTCGCCAATGCTGCCGCCCTCGGTTATAGGGTGGAATGGGACGACTGCACTGGACAACTCTCGTGGTCGGGGGAAAGGTTGACGCGCATTGATGCCGTGCCTGTCATCGATTCATTCGGCGACCACCGTGTCGCAATGGCTTTCGCTTTGGCGGCAGTCAATGGCAAGGTCAAGGTGAAAGGGATAGAGTGTGTCGGCAAGTCTTACCCACGTTTCCTGTCAGACATTTCGACGGCCGGGTTCAAGGTCACAGGCATTTGGAAAGAATATTGTGACTGATTGCACACGGCATTGCACTTTCTTGTTATATTTGTCGCAAAATTTTAGTTAAAGCTAACAACAATGTACAGAACACATACTTGCGGAGAACTCCGCCTGTCAGATGTAAATAAAAACGTCACTCTGGCAGGATGGGTGCAACGAATCCGGAAAATGGGTGCCATGACTTTCGTTGATTTGAGAGACCGTTACGGGATTACCCAGTTGGTTTTCAATGATGAGCACATAGCTGGCATCTGCGACCAGGCTAACAAACTGGGACGTGAATACGTGCTGCAAGTCTCAGGCCGTGTGGATGAGCGCAGCAGCAAGAATGCCAATCTCCCGACTGGCGACATCGAGGTGCTGGTGGACAAACTGACGGTGCTCAATCAATCGATAGTCCCGCCATTCACAATCGAAGACAACACCGACGGTGGCGATGACTTGAGGATGAAGTACCGTTACCTCGACCTGCGCCGCGCAGCTGTGCGCAAAAATCTGGAGTTGAGACACAAGATGGCATTCGAAGTGCGCTCCTACCTCGACAAGCATGGATTCCTCGAAGTGGAGACCCCGGTGCTTGTCAACTCGACCCCTGAAGGTGCAAGGGACTTTGTCGTTCCGTCGAGGATGAACCCCGGACAGTTCTACGCACTCCCTCAATCGCCGCAGACGCTGAAACAATTGCTGATGGTGTCGGGATTCGACCGTTATTTCCAGATTGTAAAATGTTTCCGTGACGAAGACTTGCGTGCCGACCGTCAACCGGAATTCACGCAAATAGACTGCGAGATGAGCTTTGTCGAGCAGGAAGACATCCTGCAACTCTTTGAGGGAATGGCGAAACATCTATTCAAGACAATCAAGGGCATAGAGTTCAACGAACCGTTCAGACGCATGACATGGAACGATGCAATGCGCCTCTACGGCAGCGACAAGCCGGATTTGCGCTTCGGCATGGAGTTCGTCGAAGTGATGGATGTGATGCAAGGACATGGATTCTCTGTGTTCGACAATGCTGCTTACGTCGGTGGCATTTGCGCCAAAGGTGCTGCGACCTACACACGCAAGCAGCTTGACCAACTGACAGAGTTTGTCAAGCGTCCGCAAGTCGGTGCCAAAGGACTCGTCTATGCACGCATCGAGGCTGATGGCAATGTGAAATCAAGCGTGGATAAATTCTATTCACAAGAGACATTGCAGGCCATGAAGGCCAAGTTTTGTGCTGAACCTGGAGACTTGATTCTCATCCTCTCAGGGGACGATGCCATGAAGACAAGGAAGCAACTCTGTGAACTCCGCCTTGAGATGGGCAACCAGCTTGGGTTGAGAGACAAAAATAAATACGAGTGCCTGTGGGTCATCGACTTCCCGCTGTTTGAGTGGAATGAAGAAGACCAACGCTATTATGCAATGCACCACCCGTTCACTTCACCCAAACCTGAGGACATCCCACTCCTCGACACTGACCCAGGCAAGGTGCGTGCCAATGCCTATGACATGGTCATCAATGGTGTAGAGGTCGGTGGCGGTTCGATCAGGATACATGACAGCCAGTTGCAGGACAAGATGTTCAAGCTCCTCGGCTTTACCGAAGAAAGGGCGCAAGAGCAATTTGGCTTCCTGATGAATGCATTCAAGTATGGTGCCCCCCCTCATGGAGGTCTGGCGTATGGCTTGGACAGGCTTGTCTCACTGTTTGCAGGGCTTGATTCCATCAGGGACTGCATCGCTTTCCCCAAAAACAATTCGGGGCGTGATGTGATGCTTGACGCACCGTCTGTGCTTGATGACTCGCAATTGGAAGAACTGCAAATCAAGGTTGACTTGAAGCACCAATAAAAACGATTGGGGGACAACGTTCCCCCAATCTTATATAATATGAAAAAGGAAAGCCCCAGACAACTCATAAGGTTCTGCATCATCGGGATGCTGAACGGGGGCATAACATACCTCTCTCTGTTCTTTTTCTCACACATCGTGGGGCTGTCAGTCCCGATGTCAAACTTCATAGGCTATTTGCTCGTCCTCGTGCACAGCTACATCTGGAGCCGTGCCTGGATATTCAAGCCGTCTGACGGCGGGGTGTTCAAGGAATTCATCCTGTTCACCTTGACATTCCTCATAGCCTACACGCTGCAATTCATCACATTCTATTCTTTGGCAGCAGTGGTGGGGGTAAATAAATACTGGGCAAACCTTGTCAGCCTCGTAGTGTTTGGCGGCACGAATTTCGTGGTAAACAAAAACTACACATTCAAGCACAAGTCCTGATAGTCGGGCAGGGCATCAAGCCTGTGCATCTCATTGGCGACGTAGTCAACGTGGAAACAATGGTGCGCCAACCCGTTGCTTAGCACCAGATAGTGCGCCCTCAAAGCCATGTTGTAAACGTATGCTTGCCGCAGCACAGTTTCGTCAATCGCGCACGTAGGAGCTTTGTATTCCACTATCATGAGCGGTCTCATGTCGCGGTCGTAGACAACTGTGTCGCAACGCAACTTGACTGAATTGATCTCAATGGCGACCTCATTGTTCATCAATCCGCGCGGATAACCCTTGTGCACCACAAGGAAATTGACGAAACTCTGCCTCACATACTCCTCAGGAGTGAATTTCACGTAACGACGCCGCAATGCGTCAAAGACATATATGCCGTCCCCCTCGCGTCTAAATCTGAAGTCAGCCTTGGGAAGATTCAATGCAATCATATTATATTTGCCATCACTATAAAGGCAAAATTAGGGATAAAACATGAAAACCAAGGAAGAAATAGTCAACAACTGGCTGCCACGCTACACCAAACGCCCGTTGGAAGAGTTCACCGAATACATCCTGCTGACCAACTTCAATAAATACGTGGAGATATTCGCCGACACTTTCGGTGCGCCTATCCTCGGTCGTGACGCCAACATGACTTCATGCAGCGCGGAGGGCATCACCATCATCAACTTCGGCATGGGAAGCCCCAACGCGGCCATAATCATGGACCTGCTCAGCGCGGTCAGTCCCAAGGCTTGTCTCTTCCTCGGCAAATGCGGCGGCATCAACCGCAAGAATAAGATAGGCGACTTCATCCTACCCATTGCTGCCATACGTGGCGAGGGGACAAGCAACGACTATTTCCCCAACGAAGTGCCTTCGCTGCCCGCATTCATGTTGCAGAGGGCGGTTTCATCTGCCATCAGGGACCATGCACGCGACTACTGGACAGGCACGGTCTACACCACCAACCGCCGGATATGGGAGCATGACCAGCAGTTCAAGGACTACCTCGTCAAGACACGTGCCATGGCGGTTGACATGGAGACGGCCACGCTCTTCACCGTCGGATTTGCCAACCACATCCCCACGGGGGCATTGCTGCTCGTCTCCGACCAGCCGATGATACCCGAGGGAGTCAAGACCGACAAGAGCGACGACATGGTGACACGCAACTACGTCGAAGACCACGTCAAGATAGGCATTGAGGCTTTGCGCATGATCATTGACGAAAAGAAGACGGTCAAGCACCTCAAATTCGACTGGTGACATGGCAACGGCAACCTTTGACGAACTGGCAAAGTCGGTTTCCACGCACGACTACCGCCCTGTCTACCTCCTCATGGGGGCAGAGGCCTACTACATCGACAAGGCTTGCGCACTTTTTGAAAAAGGCATCCTGACCGATGAGGAAAGCGAGATGAACCTCACCATACTCTACGGCAAGGACGTGACCGCCGAGACAATAATGGGCGAGGCGCGACGCTATCCTGTCATGGCCGAGCGGCAAATCGTCATCGTCAAGGAGATGCAAGGCATGGATGACGACCCCGACAAACTCATCCCTTATGTCCGCCGCGCTGCGCCGACGACCATCCTCGTCCTGTGCCACAAAGGCGGCAACATCGACAAGCGGAAAAAAATCACAGACGAGGTGTCTCGTGCCGGCATGGTCTTCGTCTCCGACAAAATAAAGGAGGCAGCCTTGCCAGCTTTCATCAACACCTACGTCCGCAGCCGCCGTGCCACGATTGAGGCAGATGCAGCCACGCTGCTCGCAGAATACGTAGGCAACGACCTCGGCAAAGTGACCAACGAGCTGGACAAGCTCCTGATACGCGCCACGGCGGGCAACATCACCCGTGACATGGTTGCATCTGGCATCGGCATGACCCGCGATTTCACCCCATTTGACCTCAGGGAAGCCCTCATAGCCAAGGACATCCGTCGCGCCAACATCATTGCCGCCTACATGGAGGAACACACCAAGACGTTCCCCGTCCAGCCCATCCTGGCGTTGCTGTTCAGCTATTTTTCCAATCTCATGCTGGCCTACTACGCCCCGCAAAAGTCCCCGTCAGCCATAGCCTCCTACCTGAAGCTCCGTAGCGAATGGCAAGCCCGCGACTACGAGCGTGGGATGCGCAGTTTCTCCGGCAAGAAAACCATGCAGATAATCGACCGTATCCGTGAAGCCGATGCACGCAGCAAAGGACAGGGCGGCACGGTGGAGCACGCGTTGCGCGACCTCGTCTACTTCATCCTCCATTGACACGGCCGCAAGGTCGGGCAAAAGCACCAACGTCACGCACAATTTCTTCAGGACGCACACCATGCGTCCTGGCAACAGCTGTGAATAATCTGCGGAAGCATAGGATGCAAATGGCAAAAGCATCTTATGCCCCTTGCAACAGCGTGCAACCATCCGATGAATAGGATAAGAGGATAACATCAATGCAACCAGACATACATTTCCCATAGGTCTGGCATAACACTCCTTACGACAACATCCTAAAATCGGCATCACCCTGCCAAATCAATATATCATGATATATTATACGTAATAACACCACCATTCAATGACAAGGATGTATATTACAATATATCAATATATGCCGCCGATTATAATTGTACATCAGACCATTCCAGCATAGCAACCAACCTGATGAATATTATATAATCGTCTAATAACCAATATAGTTAACGCGGATGATTGAACCTTTGTAACAACCAATGCAAGGCATAAAAACTGTAGAGTGGGGGATTGCCGCCCTAAAGGCGGTGTGTATGGCATTATAATCAATCTTAATGCGTCTAAAACCAGCAACTTGCCCGTTAATGTTGTATTTCATTTACCCTGTGATATACGGGAATATATGAATGTATAGTGAGCGTCGGATGTATTTGTGTATATCATTGTATATTGTATTTATGTATATTTGCAGTTACAACAATATACACCCCGTGCTATGCTGTTTGAAGAGGAAAATAACAACGAAGAAGCCAACGAAAAGGAGATGATGAGGAAGAGAATCCTCGAATTCATCGACTACCTGAAGATTGACAAGGCCACATTTGCCGACAAGATCAAGATGAAGCCGGCAACGCTTTCGCACATCCTTACGGGACGCAACGACCCGTCAATCAACATCGCCATACAGATAGCCCGCGCCTATCCCCAAGTCAGCATGGACTGGCTGATAAGAGGCAAAGGCG
This sequence comes from uncultured Bacteroidaceae bacterium, assembly GCA_939800445.1. Taxonomy (GTDB): domain Bacteria; phylum Bacteroidota; class Bacteroidia; order Bacteroidales; family Bacteroidaceae; genus Avibacteroides; species Avibacteroides faecavium. The sequence continues at coordinate 30,376 of CALNGU010000021.1, forward strand.
GCACACCGTTTGGCGACGAAGAAAACGTGCAGCCCAGCGGCGGCAACGCCAGAGAGGCGCAGACCGTCAAGGTCAAGGAAAAAAGGATTGCGGAGATACGTGTCTTCTACGACGACAACACTTTCGACGTGTTTGTCCTCAAGCCGTCGCGCTGATGTCACTCGCCCAGCAGGTCGGGACGCAGGGCGCGGGTGCGCTCCAACGCCTGCTGGAGTTCCCAGTCCCTGATTTTGGCCTCGTGGCCCGAGAGCAGGATGTCGGGGACGCGCCACCCCTTGTATTCAGCTGGGCGGGTGTAGACCGGCGGCGCGAGGAGGTTGTCCTGGAACGAGTCTGACAAAGCCGACTGCTCGTCGGAGATAACTCCCGGGATGATGCGCACGATCGAGTCTGCCACGACGGCGGCAGCCAGTTCGCCTCCCGTGAGGACATAGTCGCCGATGCTTATCTCCTTGGTTATGAAGTGTTCGCGGATGCGGTAGTCGATGCCCTTGAAGTGCCCGCACAGCATGATGACGTTGGTCGCCAACGACAGCGTGTTGGCCATCGGCTGGTTGAACTGTTCGCCGTCGGGGGTGAGGAAGATGACTTCATCATAGTCCCTCTCCGCCTTGAGCGACGTTATGCAGCGGTCAACCGGCTCGACCTTCATCACCATCCCGGCCGTGCCGCCGAATGGGTAGTCGTCGACGCGGCGGTGCTTGTCGGTGGTCCAGTCGCGCAGATTGTGCAGGTGGATTTCGGCAAGCCCTTTGGTCTGCGCCCTCTTCATTATCGAACAATTGAAGAAACCCTCGATCATCTCGGGGAATATGGTGATGATGTCTATTCTCATGCTTTCGATTTTTTGCAAAGGTAGGTCTTAGGACGCAAAGTCGGTGCATCCGCGCCGATGAATTAGCCTTCGTGCCGCCCCCACGCCCGCTTTCACGATGCCGTGCGAGATGCCCGGGATGGTGTGGCTGGGGGAAAAATGGTGTCGGATCTGGGGAAAAGTCGACTTGCCACGGGGGAGAAGTTGCATATCCCTAAAGGGAAAGTAAAAACAGAAGTTTTGAATATTAAAACAAAAGTTTTGTTTATATAAACAAAAGTTCTGAATATATAAAC
>CALNGU010000022.1 GCA_939800445.1 uncultured Bacteroidaceae bacterium
TCACCGAGACAAGGAACTTTTATCGGCGTGTGATGGAACTTTATGTCTATTGTCACATGATTTGTCCCCCGATGTGCCATCGCGCAACACGGGTGGCAAGGCGCAGCATCATCCGCCTTAGATTCCCACACCGTGCGGCAGGGACAAAACGAATGCCCGACCTTGACGGCCGGGCATTCATCTATGATTAAGACTTATATGTGAGTGCGTTGCGGGGACGGGGTCAGTTGGCATACTGCTCCAGCAGCCGAGCCGCCACGTCGTCGCCGGCATCCTTGGCGAGCGTCAGGTAGGTGCGCGCCTCGTCCTTGCGCCCGAGTTGCAGGAGCGAGAGGCCGAGCAGGCGGTTTATGTCGGCATTGCCCTTGTCCATCGCATGACACCGCTCGAGGATGGCGAGGGCGTTGTCATAGTCGTTGGCGATGATGCTGAGACCGGCGTACTCGAGCAGGTAGGCCATCTCGTCGGGCTTGATGAGCAACGCCCGCTTGATGTCGTCCATGGCTTGCTGGTAGCGTTTGGCCTTCATCGCCACCTGCTCGCGGTAGTAGAAGAAGGCATCGGTCATCAGTTCGTCATAGGCCGCCGAGTAGACCGACAGGCAACGCAGTGCGTCGTTGTAGTCGCCGACGCGGTCGAGGTAGACGGCTTTGGTGTAGAGCAGCTCGACCGAGTCTTTGCCCAACGCCGTGTTGTAACGCGACCGGAGCGAATCGACCAACGCAATCTGCTCCCTGTCACCGGCACCGCCCAAGGCGTTGAGCTGGATGTACTCGTTGATGGTGGCGACGGAGCAGAGGTTGGAGTCAAGCACCTTGGCGTAGGAAGCGCGTGCCGCGCCGTAGTCGCCGAGTGCCGTCTCTACCTGCGCCTTGAGCTGGTGGTAGAGGGGCAGCGGGTTGACCTCGATGGCACGCTGCACGTCGGCGAGGGCATCTTGCAAAGAGAAACCTTTCTCGCCGCCCAGCGAGTCGATGGCGGCGAACTTGAATTTGGCAAGGGCGTAGCGCCCCTCGTCCTCATTGGCATACCTGGCGTAGGCCTCCTGGATTTCGTCCATCGCCGCATCCTTGTCCGTCGCGACGTAGAGGGCGGCAAGCTGCTCGTAGGCGTAGGGCGAGTCGGGGAATTGCCCCTTGTACATCTCCAGATAGGCGGCGTAGCGGGCATCATCCATCGACGGGCAACCCATGACGAGGGCTACCTGCGCGTCGCTCTCCTTGTCCGGGAGGCGTTTCATCAGCCGTATCGCCGAAGCGGCAACGTCCTGGAACATGAATGCGTCGAATGACAGCCCCGCTGCCATCCGTGCCCCGCAGGCATAGGCCGTGGTGTCATTGTCCCCGCCTTGGAAGAGGCCGAGCAAAGCACCCTCGGCATTGATGACGGGGCAGCTGCGTGCCTGGAGTTTGGTGCGTGTCTTGAGCGTATAGTACTTGTCGCCGTCGCGGGCATCCTCGACAGCCGTGACCTCGGCCGTCTTGAGCTGCGGGGTCTTGGAAGCCGAGTAGAGCATGACATACACCTTGTCGCCCACCGTGGCTGGCGACGGCGCGAGCGGCAACGGCGTGCTGCTCTTGACGCTGACACGGAGTTTGGCGAGGTCGTATATGTCATCGCAACCTGCCACATAGGCGACCGGGCAAGTCTTCCCGTCCCTCGTGACGACCACCGCCGAGTCAGCCTCGGCCAGCAAGCGGTAGTCGGTGACGCACGTCCCGTCGTCGGCGATGAAGACCCCCTGCCCTTTCTCGCGCAATGTGCCGTCACTGCCATAGGTCATTATGGCGCAGACCGACTTCATGGCTTTCTTTGCCCACGAGGGGGCTTTTTGTGCCGCAGCTGCCGATGCAAGGGCGACTGCGAGGCACAGGGCGATGATGCGTGGTGTGTTACTCATGACTGCCTCCTTTGCCTGACGGCTTCATAGATGAGTATGCCGGCAGCGACTGAGACATTCAACGAAGCGACTGTCCCTAATTGGGGGATGGATACGCGGTCGTCGCACCAGCGGAGATGCTCGTTGGGTATGCCCTTGTCCTCAGCCCCGAGCAGCAGGCAGGTCGGCTGGGTGTAGTCGGCGGCGGTGTAGTCGGTGTCGCCTTTCTCGGTCGCCGCCACAATCCTGAAACCCGAGTTGTGCAGGTAGTCGAGCGTGGCATCGATGTTCTGCTCCTTGCACACGGGCAGCGTCATCAACGCCCCGGCCGATGTTTTCACCGCATCGGCATTGACCGTCACGCTATTCCGGGCAGGGATGACAACGGCATCGACACCGGCACAATCGCAAGTGCGGGCTATCGCGCCGAAGTTGCGGATGTCGGTTATGCCGTCCAGCACGACGATGAACGGGACTTTGCCCTGCTCATAAAGCGTGGGGACAAGGTTGCCGAGGCTCGTGTAAGATATTTGGGAGAGGTAGGCGACAACGCCTTGGTGGTTCTTCTTGGTGATGCGGTTTAGACGCTCGACCGGCACGCGGTAGGTCGTTATGTGCCTGCCACGGAGCACTTCCATCAACTCACGGGACAGTTCGCTCTGGATGTCCTTTTTTATGAGGATTTTGTCTATCTCTGCGCCCGACTGGACTGCTTCTATCACGGCACGGATGCCGAATATCATTTCTTTGCTGTTATTCATTTCTCAACAATTCTTTAGCGTTATCTATTGCGGCCTGGGTGATGGTGTTGCCACTGAGCATCAGTGCCAGTTCGTTCACCCGTTGCCCGTCATCCAACAAACGGATGTTGGTGGCGGTGCTGTCACCGTCGTCCTCCTTATAAACTTTATATTGTCTCGCGCCCTTTGCTGCAATCTGAGGCAGGTGGGTTATGCTGAGCACTTGCATACGTTGCCCCATCTCCTTCATCATGTCGCCCATCTTGGCGGCTATCTCTCCCGAGACACCAGTGTCTATCTCGTCAAAGATGATTGTCGGCAGCACCCTGACACGGCAGATGATGGATTTGACGGCCAGCATGAGCCTTGCGAGTTCACCGCCTGATGCCACTTGCGAGGCATCCTGCAATTCACGGTTTTTGTTGGCGGTGAAAAGCATGGACAACTCATCCTTGCCGCTCGGGGACAGTTCCGCCTTGGTCTGGGAAACTATCTTAACCTTGCCGTTGGGCATACCAAGCCCGTGCAACACCGTCTCAATCTCATTGGAGATGCTTTCAAAGACAGTGGAGCGGCTATTGCCCAACGCTGATGCGGCATTCTCGGCTTCAGCGTGTGCTGATGCCAGTTGCTTCTCCAACAACTCCTTTTGCTCGTCATAATTCTCGATGGCCGACAATTTGGCTGATATGTCATCGGCAAGATGCAGCAAGTCGGCTATCGTGGCGGCATGGAACTTCTGTTGCAATGAGTATATCAAATCCAGCCGCGCATTGACATTCTCCAGGCGTTCCTGGTCAAAGGTGACATCATCGGCCAGTCCCGAGACCTCGTAAGCTATGTCTTTCAACTCAAGGTAAGCACTCTCGAGACGGTCGCCAAGAGCATTGGCCTGCGGGAACAATTGCTGCAATGACGAAGCAATGCCTACCTGCTTCTTCAGTGCGGTGAGTATACCCCCATCGTCGGAGTCAAACAGTTCGCTGATGGAGTATATTCCTGTCTTTATCTCTTCGGCATGGGTGAGGACATTCAGTTCTTCCTCCAGTTCCTCCTGTTCGCCGTCACGCAATTTAGCATTGCTGATTTGCTCAAGCTGGTATCTCCAATAATCCGCCTCACCGCTGTCCTTGCCAGCATTCTTGATGAAGTTGTCGTATTCGCGCTTGGCCTTGAGATAATCATTATAGGCAAGGCGGTAGTCCTCCCTCTCCTTGTCATTGCCAGCAATGGCATCGACGAAACCGAGAAGAAATGAGGGGTCGTTCAGGAGCAGATTCTGATGCTGCGAGTGTATGTCAAAGAGATGTGAGGCAACCTCCTTCATCACCGACAGTTGCACCGGCGAATCGTTGACAAAAGCCCGAGACTTGCCTGAACGTGAAATCTCGCGGCGAATGACACACTCGTCACTGTAATCCAAGTCCAGACTTTCAAAAAGCTTACTCAAACAATACAATGAAATGTCAAAGGTCGCCTCGATGACACACTTCTCAGCATCCTCCAACAAGACTTTGGTGTCGGCACGCTGACCGGCAAGGAGATTGAGTGCACCAATCATTATTGATTTTCCGGCACCCGTCTCTCCCGTGATTGCTGAGAAACCTTTGTCGAAGTCAATGTCCAGCTTCTTTATCAATGCATAGTTCCTTATGTGCAGATGTCTCAACATAACTCAAGGTTTAGCTTCTTTAATTTTGTCCCAGTCGTTGACATCGGCCGGGCTGAGTTTCATGAGGCAGTCATAGACAGTCTCCCTCTCCTTTTGAGGGCCTTTTGAAAAGACGTTCAAGAGTTCCTCTTTCTTCGTTGCCACTATGATGTCGGGAACGGAAGACATGGGACGGTTGGACTTGGCCTCCTGCAAAAGGTTCAGCGAAGCAGCAATCGAGGCACGGCCGCGCTCAGCGTTCTGCGCCATTTCATCAAGTCCGACACGATGATAGTCGTACATGAACTGGCGTAGGGGCTTCATGCCTTCGTCAATGTAATCAAAGATGATGGCATAACGGTTGCGTGAATCCTCAAAAGCCTTCCACCCTGTCTCAGACAAACTCTGAGCCGCATTTACTATGTCCACAGCCTTTTGCAAGACATCAGTGCCGCCCATCGGGCTGAAAGTGTCCATGTCAAGACCGATAATCAGATAACAATAGTAGGCGATGACAGCCGTCAGATTGTTGTCAATCAAGTCCTCGCGAAACTCCAGCGGGTCATACTCAATGTAGTTGAAGGCGAAATTCTCATCTTTAAAGTTCAAGACAGCTGAGTTGTAGCTTGAATTGAACGCTGGCCTCGTGGACTGCACCGTCAGCTCGCAATTGAACGTACCATCATCCGAGTACTCCTTGACAACCACACTGAAATTACAGGAAATCCTTTCGGCATACGAATAATGCGCCGTCGTCCACTCCGTCTCATTGATAAACTCCATCAAGGCATTTTCAAGAGTTGTAAAGACTTGCGTATTCGTGCCTTGCACTTGAGAAGAGTTTATGCTGACGCGGCAATTCAGTTCCTGCCCCATGACATCTGCTGATGCCAGAGCCACAAAGGACAAAAATGCCACAATCAATCTTCTGAATAGCTTCATTCCTTATCGTGCATATATGATTCCAGCATATCCACTATGTCAGCAGCCACCTCACGCTTGGTTTTCAATGGATATGCCTCCGTTCCTTTGCTGCCGATGATAGTGATTTTATTGGTGTCCGTCTTGAATCCTGCCCCCTTGTCGCGCAAGGAGTTCAAAACGATGAAATCCAAATTCTTTCCTTTGAGTTTCTTTTCAGCATTCACCGCCTCATTGTCTGTCTCCAAGGCAAAGCCGACGAGCAACTGGCCGTTTCGTTTTGACATTCCCAAGGCACGGGCAATGTCCTTGGTCGGGACGAGGTTCAAGGACAAGGTGTTGCCATCGCGCTTTATTTTATTTGCCTCGCAATGATCAACCTTGTAATCGGCAACGGCGGCACAAAGGATGGCGGCATCCATATCGGCAAATGCTGATGTCGCTGCCTCGTACATTTCCTCGGCTGACTCGACATCCACACGCTTTATATTCGAGTTATGGACTTGCATCGACACAGGACCCGAGACAAGCACCACCTGCGCCCCTCGTACGGCACATTCCTCGGCAAGGGCGAAACCCATCTTGCCAGAAGAGTAGTTGCCGATGAACCGCACCGGGTCCAACCTCTCATAAGTCGGTCCAGCAGTGACAAGGACTTTCTTGCCAGTCAACGATTGAGCCTTTGCAAAGTGCGCTTCAAGCAGTTTGACTATGTTGTCGGGTTCTTCCATACGGCCTTTGCCGACGAGCGCGCTGGCCAGTTCGCCTGTCCCTGGCTCAATTATGTGATTGCCGTATGAACGCAACAGCTCGATGTTATGCTGAGTGGATGGATGGGCATACATATCGAGGTCCATCGCCGGGGCTACAAAAACCGGAGCTTTCATCGACAGATAGGTGGTGACAAGCATATTGTCAGCCACCCCGTTGGCCATCTTGGCGATTGTCGATGCCGTTGCGGGGGCTATCAGCATGGCATCAGCCCATTGCCCCAGCTCGACATGGCTGTTCCAAGTCCCGTCACGGTGCGAGAAAAACTCGCTTATCACCGGCCGCCGTGTGAGGGTTGCCAAGGTCAGCATGGTCACGAATTCCTTCCCCGCAGGCGTGATGACCGTCTGCACCTCCGCACCACGCTTGATGAGCTCACGGGCAAGCACCACTGCTTTGTATGCTGCTATGCTGCCGGTGATGCCCAGCACTATCTTCTTTCCTTCAAGGATACCGCTCATTTCTTTCCTGTCAATTCGCGCAAGCGCAGTTTGGTCAAGACGTTCTTGGTGTTGAGCGAGAAGTCCCCGTTCATTATCCAGCCATAGTAGCCAGTGTCGCGTTTGAGGACTTCGCTGACGGGCATCCCCTTGTATTTGCCGAAGTTGAACACTTCTACACCTTTGTCGTCGTATATTATCCGCCCGGCAAAGTCTACGTTGCGGGTGAAGCTGGAGTAATTGGACAGGAAATCGACATCATTCACCAATTGCCCGTCATATTTATCCAGCTGCGCCTTGAGCACCTCGTAGGTGGCACGGGTGTCGGCCAATGCGGAGTGGGCATCCTCGAGATCCTTGCCGCAATAAAATTTGTAGGCGGCGGACAACGTGCGCTGTTCCATCTTGTGATAGATGACCTGCACGTCGATGAACTTGCGTTTGCCCAGGTCGATGTCAACCCCGGCACGCAGGAACTCCTCGGCAAGCAAGGGGACATCGAAACGGTTGGAGTTGAAGCCGGCTATGTCGCACCCCTCGAAGTCGTGTGCTATGCTCTTTGCCACTTCCTTGAATTTGGGGCAATCGGCCACGTCGCTGTCACTGATGCCGTGCACGGCGGTCGCCGTTTCGGGTATGTGCATCTCGGGGTTTATCCTCATCGTCTTGGCCTCCTCGTTGCCGTTGGGGTAGACTTTCAGGTAGGAAATCTCGACTATCCTGTCGCTCGTTATGTTGATCCCGGTCGTTTCGAGGTCAAAAAATATCAATGGGTTCTTTAGATTCAGTTTCATGTCGGATTGATTTTTATGAAAAGTAACAGCTATGCCCCGCCGTCATCCTTGGGGGCTTAGCTGTTACGTCGCGTGTCTGTTCAGTATGTCCTCTGGTTGCCGCCGTCCATCACATCACAACATCATCGGGGTCAGCAGCATGAGCAAGTCCTCGTCCGCCTCCTGCTCCACGGGAGTGATGATGCCGGCGCGTGTCTGGTCTACCAATTCTATCAGGATCTGGTCGCTGTCCATGTTTTGCAGCATCTCTATGAGGAACGACGAGTTGAACCCTATCTCCATCTCCACACCCTCGTAAGAGCACGGCACGGTCTCCTCGCCGGAGAACGAGAAGTCGAAGTCCTGCCCCGACATCTTGATGAAGTCGGCATTGCCCAGCGTCCAGCGTATCAACCCGCCCGACTGTAACGAGCAGATGGAGACACGCCGCAAGGCTCCCAGCAGGGTGGCGCGGTCGATGGTTATCTTGTTGGTGGGGTTCTTAGGTATCACCGAGTTGTAGTTGGGGTAGCGTCCCTCCGTCAGGCGGCAGGTCAGCACGTAGTCGCTCATGGCAAAGACGGCGTTGCGGCTGTTGAATGTCACCTTGACATCGTTCTCCTCCTTGGGCAGGATGTTCTTCATCAGCAGCGCGGGCTTCTTGGGCAGGATGAACGCCGATTTGCCGTCGCTCTGCACCTTGTTGGTCTTGCAGCGCACGAGGATGTGGCCGTTGCTCGCCACGAAAGTGATGTCCTCGCCCGTCATGTCGAAGTAGATGCCGTTCATCGTGGCGCGGAACTCGTTGTTGTCCGTCGCAAACTGCGTCTTGGCGATGCCGTTGAGCAGCACGGGGGCAGGGATCACAATGTCCACCACCTGATCGTCACGCGCTATCTCGGGCGTCTTGGGATATTCCAACGGGTTCTGCCCCACGAGGCTGAGCACGCCGTTCATGTAGTTGACCTTCATCTCAAAGGTCTCAGTGTTGATCTCGATAGAGATCGGCTGCTCGGGGATTTCACGCAGCACGTCGAGGATGCTCTTGCCCGAGACGGTGAACGCCCCGTCGCTGTCGCTCTCGTTGACATCGATGTAGGTCTCCATCGTGGTCTCGCTGTCAGATGCCGTCACCTTCAGCCTGCCGGCATTCAACTCGAAGAGGATGTTGTCGAGTATCGAAATCGCATTCTTCGACGCAATCACCCGGCTGACCGATTGCAGGCGCGCCAGGAGTGCTGTGCTTGATATTGTAAATTTCATATACGTTTTGATTGGTTTCGCTCTCATCAACGGGACGGCTTGGCGACGCGGCCGCAGCCCCCGTTAGTCGGGACAAATATAGGCAAATCACACTAACAAACAATGACATCGCCGCCACAATCTGCCCCGTGCCGCCGCGCCCGACACAGCCCGCCGCGCAGGCGGCGCACTGCACGGAGGCACGCACTGCCGCCCATATATTATAATGGTATAAGGCATCACGCGGCAGTGGCGGCTGGGCGATGACGAATGCGCGGGACGCCGTAGAGACGCTGCCCGCCGCGTTTCTACAATACGGTTGGGCGATGACGAATACACGTCGGATTATGTAGAGACGCGGCAGGCAGCGTCTCTACAGCCACGTCCCTGTGTTTCCCCGTAATCTATCCGTATGGTGTAGAGACGCATGATATGCGTCTCCACGTCAGGCGGCATGGTGTCGTGGAATGCCCGGGGCGTGGTGGAGACGCACATTATGCTTCTCCACAGCCATTGCACCGCCCTTCAAGCAATCACAATGGGGGGCAAATCGCGTGACGATAGACATAAACTTACCCCTCAACGCCGAGAAAAGTTCCATGTCTCGGCGAGTAAAGTATATTCAAAAGTTTTGTTTTTACTTTACTCACCGAGCAAAGGAAGTTTTCTCGGCGAGTGGTGGAACTTTGCTCGGCGTGTCATCGGGTTTATGCCCCGGGCAAGCGGCCTCATTACCTTGAGGCCTGGCCGAGATGGGCGGTCACAAGACTATTATTTCCACCCCAGTACCAGCCAACTGCGGCATTGCCATACCGAGATTGGCGTTGATGTAGGTCGGATCGCATATCAAAAAGCGGCGACCATCGACCATCACAAACGTCCCAGTAGTCTGCGGATTGTCAAAATGCACGGCGGCAGCCAGATGCACCCCTGGGTAATGCACAAGAACAACGTCCATCGCCAGCAGCCCCTTAACTAATTGCGCGAACAGGACAGCCCTGTCCTCACAATCCGAGTAGGACGAGACGAGGGTCTCGTCGGCGAAATTCCACTTCTCATAACCGTATTGTTCCTGGTCTGTCTTATAGCTGAACGCCCTCTGGACAAAATGCAGCAGGAAATTGACAGCATCCTCCTGCGACTTGCCTGCGACCTGCGGGGCGAGTTCACTTCTGATGCTCTCCCATATCGTCCCGTCAAATGGAGCATTGGCATAGGTGGAAAACTCCAGATAGGGGAACGTGGCGTAGTAATCAATGAGATTTCTATTGTAATCTATCTCATACGTTCTGCCATCAAACTGCAACTCCCTCACGCAAACATCGTCCGTCAAGACGGGCAGCACCGAGACTGACAAACGCATAGGAGCTCCGCCAATGCCATAGACACCGTTGCACGTCTGGATGGTAGTCAGGTCTTTGTGTTGCGGATTAATCACATAAAACCGTTTGCTTTTGTCATTGCCGTTGAACATGAAGTAAGATGTGTTTGACAACTCCTCGTGCGTGGCAAGCAGGACAAAAAGCGAGCCGTCCGCCCTCCCTATCTTCGCGCCATAATCGAGTTGGTTGAGCATGAATGCGCTGAACACCACCCGCTCATTGTCTGTGCCGTCAGGAACATAGGCATCAAACATGGTGTTGATGAGCTGGTACGTCCCCCAATCGTCGAGCGACAACATTTGCGCCACCCTCGCTACTTCTTGCACCATCTCGGCGACAGGCATTGCCGAGAGTTGGTTCCAGTAATCAGCTATGCCTTGCTCTGACACACTGGCAAGCCTGCGTAACTGCACTGTCAACGGTTGCAACAGCAGCCGTGTGCCGAAAAACGTAGCTGGCACTCTCGGTTGCGGCGTGACGGGAGTGACCTCAGGCTCTGGCAATTCAGGCACAATGTCGAGCGGTGCAGGCTCATTGCGAGGCAATGGGCGTATGTCTATCAGCTGCTGCGGCTTGTCATCGGCATCGAGCTGCTGCGCGACTGGATCACAGATAGGAGGCTCAGGCATGGGCTTGAACCCTCTCTCCTCTTTGAACAGCTGAAAAGTCACCCACTGTTGCTCGAGAAACTTGGTGTAAGCCTTGTTTATCGAGTCACGGTAGTTTTTCATCTCCTCCTGCTTGCTGCGCTTAAACTGCTCCAACTGCGCCTTTTGCTTCTGGCGGAAGAGGGTGATGTCGTCAGGAGACTGGGCAAAAGCTGCGACACTGCCGAAAATGAGCAACAAAAGGCAGATTGCGTGACAAGAAAGGCGTTTAATCGATTGATTGAATTCCGATTTATCCATGATTTTTACTCGGTTATTGTTCTTACAAGACGGGCATAGTTATTAGAATAGCTGTATGAAGTTGATTTCGTACCATCCCAAAAACATAATAACCAATAATTGGAACTACTGCTTTTACTACTGCTCCAATAATGCTCTTTATAACTATCATATTTAAACCCTCCAATAAAATCCTTATTAATATACAATATCGCTAATTCATCTATTGTGGGTATTCTCCAATCCACAAAACCTCCAACAGTAGAGTTCTTACACAACGTTTCAACCTCATCATAATCCAATTTAGTAGCATTTATATCATTTTTTTGAACCATAATGCCGGCACTTGGCAATATTACATAGTTAGGTTCACATGGCATAAAAGAGAGCGACTTACCATACACAATCCCTTCACTACTTATGGCATAAGCACGGACATAATAGGCCACGCTATCCTGCAATCCGGACAGATTGGCACTGAACTCTCCCGTCCCATTGCCCGCGACAACCACTTTTTCCTCATTGATTGTCGGGTTGTAAAATACTGACGAATAGACAAAGCCACGCTCCGTGTAAGCCGGTATCCCGACCGATTCTATTTTCCCATGCAGCACTGCCGTCGTTTCGGTTATGTCTGTCACTGGCAGTGTTGAGACTGATGGCAATCTGGTCTCGTGTGAAAATCCTATTTCATCGCTATATACCGTGTTTATATCGTTAATCGCGTATGCCCTGATAAAATAGTCTTCACCTATGACCAGCCCTTTAACTTCAGCACTGTAATTGGCAAAACTCTTGGAGGTATAAGAAATGACTTTCGTGTCATTGACTGTCGGCAGATGAGATTGCGAGTAAACAAAGCCACGTTCAGTATAAGCTGGAGAACCTTCGTTCATTATACTGCCATTAAAGGTTACTGATTCCTCCGTGATGTTTGTCACGGGCAAAATGCCTACGACCGGAACTGTGTTCTTACGGACTGCACGCACTCCAAGTTCTGTGTACTTTGTGTATAAGTTTTGCTTGCCTGTATTAAAATTCAAACAATAATAGTTTTTGCTTTCACCTGTTCCGCTCCAATAATTAATTTCATCAAAGCCACCTATCACATCTTTATTGGTGTATAGCATCGCCAACTCATCAATGGTAGGTAATCTCCAGTCATTGAAATCACCCACATTGGAGTTTTCACAGAGCCTGTTCGCGCTTTCCCAGTTAAGTCCCTCCTCGGATGAAAGGTCTTTTGTCTGTACATACAGGTCTCCAAGCATCACATAATCCATGTCAGAATTGTCATTAGCTGTATTTGTGCCATCACCGTTACCAAAGACAGTCACAAGGAGTTCAGCAACAGAGCCGTCCCCAGCAGTGGTTGACTTGACGATGAGCGTAGCATAATTGTCCAGCATCGTGGTGCTTAGCTTGGCACGATTGATGGTGAACGAGACAGCCTGCGCACCTCCAGCAGGGACAGTGTCCGATGCCGGGTCAATCATGCTAATCCACGCTGCGGCATTGGAAGTCTCCCATGAGATTTCTGCGTCACCCGAGTTCATGATAGTGAAACCTGCCACATTGTTGCTCTCATTGCTGCCCATGTCCACATAGCTCTTATTGATTGTAAGATTGCCCACACTGGGCGACATGGTGATTGCCAACTCCTCATCTCTGCCTGCAACGAGATCGATGCTCTTGTTGAAACTCTGGCAACCCTCCTTGAACACTTTTAATTCATAACGCCCTGGAGTCAATTCAGAGAAATCATACATCCCGTCACTGCCTGTGACTTTCACACCACCTCCTGGTGTCAGCAACACTGCCGCAGCATTTACCGGTTCACCATTTATGACAACAGTGCCGTGGATGGCGGCTATATTTGATTCTTCAACCAACTCTTCTTCTGGTTTGGAGCAACCAAACAGAATGAGAGTCACTATACCTATTACATAATACAGTTTGTTCATAGCTTTGTCTTTCATTATTTACGTTGTTACTTTTCTTTTGTCATAGGGATATCCGCCTGCACGCTTTCGCCAGATACGACAGTGACAGTCTTTCGGTTGGTGAGATAACCAGCTTTCTGCACTGTGACTGTGTATTGCATGATTTCCAAGTCCTTGAATTCATAACGTCCGTCAGCACCAGACACCGTAGTCTTGCCGCTGGGACTGAGCACCACGGTCGCGGCATTGATTGGATTGCCCGTTTCATTGTCACTCACAATGCCAAAGAGCGTTGAATAAAAGTTTTCCTCCGTTTTCGAGCAAGATGTTGCCAAGACGAAAAACAATGTTAACAAAATGATTGTCGTAATTTGTCTCATGGTTGTCTGTCAAATTAAAAAGTGAAACTCAAAGCAAGCCCGCCGCCATCAAAACTTGCATAGGGTCTGATGTCAAGAATCTTGTTATCCGCAACGACTATGTGTTTCTTGCCTTTGGCAGCAATGCCGTCGATGATGTTCCACACATAGATTGCCGCTGCGCCTGCAATAGCGACATTCCGCACATTGGCACAGACATCGGCATTGTCGGCATAGACCTTGCGGTCAGCGACATTGTGCGTAGAGTTTACCTTGGAGGCATTCGATGAACGCAAACACTCGGCGACAACAATTCCACCTATGAATGCCACTTCAGCACCAATGAAGAATGCACCCTTGCCCTTGCTGCCTTTTTGTATCTGAGCCATACCAGGAACAAACGCAGATGGAGAGAAACCGTATTCATTGGTCACTTTCACCTGCTCAAAGTTGTACTGCGGATGCTTGGCCACCTGAGCCAAAACACTAACACGATATTGACCGCTGACAAATTCAACGTACTGGTCGATTACCCTCGCCTTGACTGTCACGTTGTCACTTCCCTTGACTGTGATGCGCCCATCGCCCTCAACATGGACATTCACACGCATTCCAGACTCTTGAGAACGCGCCTCTATGACTTGGGCAACAGCCTTATCAAAGGCTTCCGTCTCAGAAAACGCCGAAGCACTCGTCATCTTAATGTAGGAATTGCCAAGGTCATCAAAATAGCCATCGACCCACGACGGACGTTCCTTGGATGAGACTTGCTGCCCCCACAATGCCAGCGGGAGCAACAAGACTATCAATAACAAAAAAGAATGTTTCATCATTGTTGTTCTTTGTACTCTTTCAACATTTCGGACAGTTGTCCTCTGAACTCCTCGGCGCGATTGCGAATATCCTCTTTCTTACTTTGTGAAAGATTGTCTGCCACAGCATCAGCTACTTTCTGTTTGCTGATCTTGATACCTATATAACATTCACAATTTCCCTTTTCATCCACACCAGAAAATTTGAGGCAACAATGGGAAGTGTTGTTCACTATTCCCATAATGATATTGTTCACTCCTCCTGTGGTCTGCCCATCAATGTCAGTATTTCCATTAGAACTCTCGGTCTCATAAAAACTCATCATGGCACCTTCCACCGCGTGTTGCAATTTCATGGCAATTATGTCCTGCCCATTCTTAAGGGCATTGACTTGAAGTTTGTCCTTTTCACCTGCAGAACCAGAAGCCATGCCTGTTGCTGCAAAATACTCATCATCGTCATAGATTGCACACGGCAATTCGTAAGCACCCGCTTCAAACGGATTAGTGTACTTCTGCGATGATGTGCTTGCGACTTGCTTGCTGCCACCGCAACTCGTCATTACGAAGCCCGCACACAACAGTGCACAAGCCATTACCATAATTTTTTTCATATCAAATCATATTGCGTCCGCAGACCCCCCAGAACCGGACTGTTCAAATGTTTGGGATTGGCATAAAAAGAAAAGCGCGGGAGTCTGTCACTGTTACTCGTCCCACACTTTGAGGCCTTCGCATTGCCCACCCTGTCAGAACGAGCAACGCAGAAGCCCACGCCGATATGTATGCCAGCCATGCCGTCCATGAGCAATGCCATGGATACAACATTGGCTGTCTGTTGAACATATCCCAATGGACATCTACCGTTGCCTTGTTCTCTGACAGGGAAAGAAAGTTGCGAAGTTTCAAAGTGTCAAGAACAAAGCGTCAAGTAAACGCCTTTCTTATTATGTCTGCCCCACCCAACCGCCCCCAACGCTGAGGGCATTGGCGTGTTGCATTGCAAATGTATTAAAAAGTGTAATTGGTAAACAAAACAACTTCAAAATTTTCATCTATTACATATTATGGTGCAATTGGTAGCCTTTTACAAAATCTTGATTGCCCACCCCGCCATTCCCCCTATATTTGTTAACGGGATGACGGGAAGGCGGCATTCCGCACACTAACTTAAAACAAAAGAGACATGGACAGACCGAGACAAGGCAAGTTGGCGGCGATACTATGCGCACTGCTCATGGCGACGGGGGCGGCGGCGCAGAATGCCAAGCCGTTTGTTATCCCCGAGGTGAAGGAATGGAAAGGGGGCGACGGCCACTTCGTCCCCGACAGCGGGATGAAGATAACCTACCGCGACGACGCGCTGCACGATGCCGCGCAGGCAATGGCCGACGGCTGGACGGCGGTGACGGGGGCGCGCCCGGCTGTCGTCAAGGGCAAAGCGGGGCGCGGCGACGTGCAGCTGCTGGCCGACGGCAGGATGGATGACGCGGAGGAGTATGCCATCGACATAGCCGACCGCGTGACAGTGAGGGCTGGCGATGCCGCCGGCTTCCACTGGGGGACGAGCACGCTGTTGCAGATGGTGGAGACGTGCGGCGGGCGGTTGCCAAGGGGCGAAGTGCGAGACGAGCCCGACTATGCCATGCGGGGGCTGGTGCTGGACTGCGGGCGGAAGTTCATCCCCCTCGCCTACCTGCGCGACCTGGTGAGGGTGATGGCCTACCACAAGATGAACGTCCTGCACCTGCACTTGAACGACAACGGGTTCAAGCAGTACTTCGGCAACGACTGGGACAAGACCTACGCCGCGTTCCGCCTGGAGTGCGACACCTACCCGGGGCTTGCGGCGCGTGACGGGCATTACACCAAGCGCGAGTTTGCCGAGTTGCAACGTTGGGCTGCGACGCAGGGAGTGGAGATTATCCCCGAAATCGACGTGCCGGCACATTCGCTGGCGTTCAGCCATTACAGGGACGGGCTGGGCAGCGAGACCTATGGCAAGGACCACCTGGACTTGGCGAACCCGGCGACGCGCGAGTTCGTCGATGCCCTTTTTGCTGAATATCTCGGCGGCGACGACCCGGTGTTCACAGGGCCGAGGGTACACATAGGCACTGACGAATACTCGAACAGCGACCCGGCGGTAGTCGAGCAGTTCCGCGCGTTCACCGACCACTACATAGACCTGATCGAGAGCTACGGCAAGCAGGCCTGCGTGTGGGGAGCGTTGACGCACGCCGCCGGGGAGACCGAGGTGAAGTCGGAGGATGTCGTCATGTATGCGTGGAACAACGCATTCGCCGACCCAGCCGCGATGGCCGCCGAGGGCTACCGTCTGGTGAGCATCCCCGACTGGCAGACCTACATCGTGCCGGCGGCGACCTACTACCACGACTACCTCGACACCCGTGACCTCTACGACAACTGGTCGCCGGCACACGTCGGCGGCACGGTGTTTGAGGAGGGCGACGAGGCCATCGCGGGGGGGATGTTCGCCGTGTGGAACGACCATGTGGGCAACGGTATCTCGGTCGGGGACATACACCACCGCCTCTACCCCGCCCTCCAGACCATCGCGGTGAAGACTTGGAACTCACACCCCACCATCCCCTACCCGGAATTCGAGACCATGCGCCGCACGCTGAGCGAAGCCCCCGGGGTGAACAGGCTGGGGCGTATCGCAAAGGACAGGAAGACTATCAGCCTGCCCGAAGTCGAGGCCGGCGGGACGACGGGCGTGGAGTGCGCCGGCTACCCCTACACAGTCTCATTCGACCTGGTGGCGGCAGAGGAAACAAGGGGGACGGTGCTGTTCAGTTCGGCGGATGCCGTGTTCTACCTCTCCGACCCGGTGGCGGGGATGTTTGGCTTCACACGTGACGGCTACCTCAACACTTTCAACTTCCGTCCCTACCCTGGCGAAAAGATGCACATAGACATCTGCGGGGACAGCATTTCCACCACATTGAAGGTCAACGGGCAGGTGGTCGAGAGGCTGGACGTGCAACGCCGCTACTACAACGCCGGGCGCGACTCGATGAACTATGTCCGCACGCTCGTCTTCCCGCTGCAACGGGCGGGGGCATTCAAGAGCAAGGTGACAAACCTCGAAATCTCCAATTTCATCAAGTGAGCTACGCGTAAAGCTACAGCTGCCCAATGCCCACCGCAAAACAAAAGGTTGGCGACCAGCGGTTCGCCAACCTTTTGTTGCAAATGATGTTGCCATACGGCACGATGTCACGCCGTCTTCCCCTTGTCACGGCGAGGCTGATTCCCGCCGCAGTCACAAGACTTGCCGCGCCCGCAGCTTCCGGGGCAGCTGTCGCACGGGCTGCGTCGTCCACCCTTACGGAAGAAGCGGCTGAAGTGGAGGACAGTGAATAGCACTGCGGCCGCCACGATGATATATACCAGTATGTCCTGCCACATATTATATAATGTATAGGGGTCAGACAAACAACGAACCGACCTGATAGACTATGAACGTGACTATCCACGCCAGCACGGTGGTGTAGAGGACCGTGAACAACGCCCAACGCCATCCGCCCGACTCCTCCTTGATGGCGACGACCGAGGCGACGCACGGGAAGTAGAGGAGGACGAACAGCATATAGCAGAAGCCCGTGAGCGGCGTGATGCCCAGCCGTGAGGCAAGGTTAGTGCCCTCAGTGTCGGCCTCGTCGGTGTAGAGGACACTGAGCGTGCTCACCACGAGCTCCTTTGCACCAGCTCCCGATATGAGCCCGACACCAAGCTGCCAGTCAAAGCCGAGCGGCTCGATGACAGGCTCGATGACCTTGCCGAGCTTGCCGATGTAGGAGTTCTCCTGCTGTTCGGACGGGGTGGCATAGCTGTCATGGTTGGGGTAGTAGCCGAGGAACCATATCACAATCGAGGCGACGAGGATGATGCCACCCATCTTCTTCAAGTACTGTTTGCCTTTCTCCCAAGTGTGGCGGAAGACGGACTTAGCCGTCGGCATACGGTAGGGCGGCAGCTCCATGACGAATGGCACGTCGTCACCCTTGACAAGGAAGCGTGTGAACAGCCGCGCCATCAGCACAGCCATCGCCACGCCTATGACATACATCCCGAAAAGCACCAGACCGCTGTGCCGTGGGAAGAACGCCCCGGCAAAGAGAATGAACACCGGCAACCTTGCACTGCATGACATGAGTGGCACGGTGAGCATCGTGACGAGACGCGTCTTGCGGTTCTCGATGGTGCGTGTCGCCATGATGGCCGGGACGTTGCACCCGAAGCCCATGAGGAGCGGTATGAACGATTTGCCGTGCAGCCCCATCTTATGCATAATCTTGTCCATGATGAACGCGGCACGTGCCATATAGCCCGAGTCCTCCATGATGGAGATGCAGAAATAAAGTATCAGGATGTTGGGCAGGAACACTATCACAGCCCCCACGCCGCCGATGATGCCATCGACAATCATGTCCTTGAGCGGGCCGTCGGGCATGGTGGTGGAAACGAAGTCCCCGAACTTGCCTACAAGCCACTCAATCCACTGCATCGGGTAATCCCCAAGGATGAACGTGCACTCAAACATCACAAACATCATCAGGAAGAACAACGGATAGCCCCATATCCTGTGTGTGAACACCACATCGAGCAGTTTCGTCAACTGGCGGCCGTTGCGTCTCCTCTCCTTGTAGGTCTCGCGCAACGCTCCGTCGATGAATCCATACTTGGCATTGGTGATGGCCGACTCGCAGTCCTCGTTGAGGATGGCCGCAATCCTCGCCTCCTCGCTGTCGCGCACGGCGATGATTTCATTGGCGTTGGGCAGCGACATGATGAGCGACTCGACCTCCTTGTCCCGCTCCAGCGACTTGATGGCAAGGAAGCGGGTGGAATAGCGGTCGCGCAGCGAGTTGTTCCGCTTCAGTTCCGCCTGGATGGCAGCGATGCCCTGTTCGAGTTCCGTCCCGTGGTTGATGTGGATATGGCGGGACAGCCGCGTGCCGCCTCCGTTGCCGCCGGCATCTGGCACATAGTCGTGATCCTTGACAAACGTCCTGTGCCAGTCGCTCAGGCCCTTGGCTATGTCCTCGTTCATCTTGCCATCGGCATCGATGAAGTCCGCGCCCTCGTAGAGTTCGATGATGGTGTGGAAAAGATTGTCTATCCCCTCGCCTTTCTTGCAGACCGTCGGCACCATCGGCACGCCGAACAGGCGGCTGAGCTGCACGTTGTCAAGGCGGCTGCCGCTGCGCTCCAGCTCGTCGTACATATTGAGGGCGACGACGAGGCGCACGTTCATGTCAATCAGCTGCGTTGTGAGATAGAGGTTGCGCTCCAGGTTTGACGAGTCCACGACGTTGATTATGACATCGGGGGTCTCATCGACGATGTGGCGGCGGACGTATACCTCCTCGGGCGAATAGGCCGACAGCGAGTAGGTGCCGGGCAAATCGACTATCTTGAAGTGGTAGCCCTGGAAGTCAAAGTAGCCCTCCTTGGCATCCACCGTCACGCCGCTGTAGTTGCCGACGTGCTCGTGCGCCCCCGAGGCGAGGTTGAACAGCGACGTCTTGCCGCAGTTGGGATTGCCCACAAGGGCGACGTTTATCTGCTTCCTCTGCTTGGCGGCAATCGACGTGAGTTGCTCCTCCTCCATGACCGGCGTGCCGGCAACCCCGTCGTCGGTGCGCAGCAGCTCGTCGTTGAGCGCCACGTCGTCCTGCGTGACCACCTCTATCATCTGCGCCTCCGAGTGGCGGAGGGAGATTTCGTAACCCATGACGCGGTACTTCACCGGGTCTTTCAACGGGGCGTTGAGCAGCACCTCGACGGTCTTGCCTTTGATGAATCCCATCTCGACGATACGCTTGCGGAAACCGCCATGCCCCAAAACCTTGACGACGACACCCTTGTCGCCACTCTTCAACTCAGATAAACGCATTGTTTCCCTAATTTTTGCCGCAAAAGTAGAGGATTGGACACTAAACGCCAACACGCACCAACGCTTTTTGCCCGCCCTGGGGCAACAATACCTAAATGTAGGTATGCCGCCCATCCCGCCCTGCCCGCAGGCAGCCCTGACGGGGTCGCGAAAGTCGTCCTTTGTTAGTCGCTATAACAAACCTTGTTAGTGCCATTAACAAACCTTGTTATAGCGACTAACAAGGGATGACTTCCGGCAGGTCATCCGATGCCCTTTGGAATGCCACCGCACCGCGTCCGCCATGAGGCGGGGCGACGGTGCTTTCAGCATTCGGGCAAAATCATTAGGTTTGCAAGCGTTTTAAACATTTGACAGAGATGAAACGACTTGTGATATTCGACCTCGACGGCACGCTGCTCGACACCATCGACGACCTGGCCGCCAGCACCAACCACGCCCTGCGCGACAACGGGCTGCCGATGCACGACACCGCGGCCTACAAGCACTTTGTCGGCAACGGCATCATGAAATTGATTGAACGCGCCATGCCCGCCAGCAAGGTCAACGATGCCAGCCTGGCGAGGATGAGGGCATCGTTCCTCGCCCACTACGACCGGCACAACTGCGACCTCACCCGCCCCTACGACGGGATAACGGCGATGCTGCACGCGCTGGCCGACAAGGGTATAGGGATGGCCGTAGCATCCAATAAATACGACAGTGCGGTCAAACGGATAATCGGGCACTACTTCCCCGACATCCCGTTCATCGCCGCCGAGGGCAACAAGGAGGGGGTCGCCCCGAAGCCCGACCCGGCGATAGTCCTCGGCATAATGGCCGCCGCCGGCTGCGCAAAGGGCGATGTCCTCTACGTAGGCGACTCGGGCGTCGATATGCAGACCGCCGCCAACGCGGGGGTCGAGGCCTGCGGGGTCACGTGGGGATTCCGCCCGGTCGATGAGCTAAGGCAGTTTGCACCGCAGCACATCGTCAGCACGCCGGCCGAGATTGTCGCCCTGGCCACTGGCGATGCCCGCTGAGCCTATATATAAAGGTATAGCCACGGCACCTCCCGCCCCGCACGGTGAGGCGGTGAGAGAAATGGGACGGCATATCATTGCTTCCTATCGGATTTTTATCCTTATCTTTGCGTTAATATTAATTAATAACCACAATCTCAGGCATGGACAACAACATCATCACTAACCGCGCAGCCGACAACATAAGAATCTTGACGGCAGCCATGGTAGAAAAAGCAAAATCAGGACACCCTGGCGGAGCAATGGGTGGAGCTGACTTCATCAACGTGCTTTACTCGGAATTCATGATATACGACCCCGCCAACCCGTACTGGGAGAGCAGGGACCGATTCTTCCTCGACCCGGGGCATATGTCCCCCATGCTCTACGCCACACTGGCGATGGCTGGCAAATTCACAATCGATGACCTCAAAGCTTTCCGCCAATGGGGCAGCCCCACCCCGGGACACCCCGAGCTCAACGTCGAGAGAGGAATCGAGAACACCTCCGGGCCGCTCGGACAAGGCCACACCTACGCTGTGGGAGCTGCAATCGCGGCGAAATTCCTCCGCAAGAAATTCGGGGACATAATGAACCAGACGATTTATGCATACATCTCCGACGGCGGCATACAGGAAGAAATCTCACAGGGCGCAGGACGCATCGCCGGCCACCTCGGGCTGGACAACCTCGTCATGTTCTATGATGCCAACGACGTGCAACTGTCCACCGACACAAGGGAAGTAACAAGCGAGGATGTCGCAAAGAAGTACCGCGCTTGGGATTGGAAGGTAATCGAAATCAACGGCAACAACGCCGACGAAATCCGTGCAGCCCTCACGCTCGCAAAGGCAGAGACGAAGCGTCCGACACTCATCATCGGCAAGACAGTGATGGGCAAAGGCGTGGTGACGGCCGACCATCAGAACTTCGAGGGACAATGCTCCACACACGGGCAACCGCTGAGCAAGAGTGGAGCCTCCTATGAGGAAACGGTGAGAAACCTTGGTGGAGACCCGGACGACCCATTCAAAATCTTCCCCGAAGTGCAAGAGCTGTACGACCGCCGCAAGGCACAGCTCCTCGCCATAGTTGCCGAAAAGCGCAAGGCAAAAGATGAATGGGCAAGGAACAACCCCGAACTCGCAGCCAAACTGGATAACTTCTTCGCCAACCGCTTCCCTGAAATAGACTGGGACAACATCAAGCAGAAACCCAACGTAGCCACACGCACGGCATCAGCCACCATACTCGGCGTGCTCGGAGAAAAGATTGAGAATATGATAGTCTCGTCTGCCGACCTCTGCAACTCGGACAAGACAGACGGTTTCCTCAAGAAGACAAGGGTCATCACAAAAGACGATTTCGGCGGCGCATTCCTCCAGGCAGGAGTGGCGGAACTCACGATGGCTTGCATCTGCATCGGCATAACGCTCCACGGCGGAGTGCATTCGGCTTGCGGCACATTCTTCGTGTTCTCAGACTACATGAAGCCGGCAATACGCATGGCGGCACTGATGAAGCTGCCTGTCAAATTCATCTACTCGCACGATGCCTTCCGTGTCGGCGAGGACGGACCGACGCACCAGCCCGTTGAACACGAGGCTCAGATGCGCCTCTTGGAAAAGATGAAGAACCACAACGGCAAACTATCGATGCTCGTCCTCCGTCCCGCCGATGCCGACGAAACGACTGTCGCCTGGAAACTGGCAATGGAGAACCTCGACAGCCCTACCACCTTGATATTCTCCCGTCAGGATGTGGCAAGCCTGCCGGAGGGTACGGACTACAAGCAAGCTGCAAAGGGAGCTTACAACATCGCAGGCAATGACGAGAACCCGGACATCATAATGGTCGCCTCGGGCTCGGAAGTATCCACACTCGTCGCTGGAGCTGAATTGCTCAGGAAGGACGGCATCAAAGTGCGCATAGTATCCGCCCCGTCAGAAGGTCTCTTCAGGACGCAGAGCAAAGAATACCAAGACACGCTGCTGCCCAACGGAGCCAAAATCTTCGGATTGACAGCCGGGCTACCCGTCAACCTGCAAGGTCTCGTCGGCTGCAACGGCAAAGTGTTCGGACTTGAGACTTTCGGTTTCTCTGCGCCCTACAAAGTGCTTGACGAGAAGCTGGGCTTCACGGCAGAGAACGTATACAACCAAGTGAAAGAAATGCTCTAAATGACCACGACTATGGACAACAACAAAGGTATCATCGGTCTGGCCAGCGACCATGCCGGTTATGAATTGAAAGAATACATAAAAGGTGTGTTGGCTGCAAAAGGCATCCAATACAAGGACTTCGGATGCCATTCAACCGAAAGCGTGGACTATCCGGACTATGCCCACCCCCTCGCCAGTGCGGTGGAGAGCGGTGAATGCTCCAAGGGCATTGCCATCTGCGGCAGCGGCAATGGCATCAGCATGGCACTCAACAAGCACCAGGGAATACGTGCCGCACTGTGCTGGACACCTGAGCTGGCTGCGCTGGCACGCCAGCACAACGATGCCAACGTGCTGTCAATGCCGGGACGCTTCATCACCAAGGAAATGGGCAAAGAGATAACCGAGACATTCCTCGCCACTGACTTTGAGGGCGGACGGCATCAAAGGCGCATCGACAAGATTCCATTGCACTGATACTCCTTGAATAACTGCAAACGGGGTGTAGGCAAAACCATCAGGCCAACACCCCGTTTTATATATGCAGGTTACGTCACGCACACAACCAGCCCCACACCGCCCATCAACGGCAAAAACCGACAACAGCTGTTCTGACAATAGAAAGCAATTTGCTACATTTGCAAATCACCAACAATACGTTCTAAAACAACGCCCTATGAATATCACCAGTGCAGACTTCATCATGAGCAACACCGACCCGGCAAAATGCCCGGAAGGCACAAAGCCCGAGTATGCCTTCATCGGCAGGTCCAACGTCGGCAAATCAAGCCTCATAAATATGCTGGCCGGCAAACGGATTGCCATGACCTCGCAAACACCGGGAAAGACGTTGCTCATCAACCACTTCCTCATCAACAACGAGTGGTATCTCGTGGACTTGCCCGGCTACGGCTATGCCAAGCGCGACAAGAAGACGTTGCGACAGATCGGGGAAATCATCAAGTCCTACATCATCAACAGGACTAACCTCACCAACCTTTTTGTCTTGATAGACATCAGGCATGAGCCCCAAAAGATAGACCTCCAATTCACCGAATGGCTGGGGGAAAACGGCATCCCGTTTTCCATAATCTTCACCAAGGCGGACAAACTGTCAAAGACCAAAGCCACGGAAAACGTAACCACATTCCTCGACAAGCTGTCAGAACAATGGGAAGAATTGCCCAAGCACTTCGTTTCATCGTCAGAGAAAAAGACAGGGCGCGATGAAATCCTCGACTACATCGACGAAATCAACCGGATGATTGCACAACAAAACCAATAAAACCACGATCAATGACACGACACATCATGACATTGGCACTGCTCCTCATCATGTCGGCAACGGCAAGTGCGCAGTCGCTCAAAGATTTATTCAACAAAGACAACATCAAGAACACAATTGAGAAAGTCGTAGACAAAGCCACGGGCAACGACCTGCAAGTCGTCGGCACCTGGACCTACTCACAATGCAAGATTGTCTTCGAGTCTGACAACTTCCTGCAAAAGGCGGGAGGCGCAGTGGCAGCAGCCAAACTTGAAGACGAGCTGGGCGGCGTGCTCAAGAAGATCGGGATTGAGCAAGGCAGCGTCACCTACACCTTCAACGACGACAGCACGTTCACTTCCACGACAAGGAAGCTCAAGAGCAAAGGCGACTACACCATCGACGCGACAACACACGAGATGACACTCAAGATGCTGCGTGGCGCAATCAAGTCAAGCTGCACTGTGCAGACTGCAGGCAACTCGATGACGATGCTCTACGATGCCGACAAACTGTTGTCCATCATCTCAGCCATCTCGGGGGCAGTTGACATCAAGCTGCTCGACACCGTGTCCAACCTGCTCAGCAAGTATGACGGATGCAAGATAGGCATGGAGATGACCAACACCAACTGACACTGCACAAACAAAAGATGGGGCGGCCGGTGCCACTGGATGAACCATCCAAGCACCGGCCGCCCCGTCATTTTCACCCAACGCTCACCTACCGCCATACGTGGCGAAATAGCCAGCCAACGCAGGCTGCTCCCTGAAAGCGGCAGGAGCATCGTCCAAGATTGAGAAGAACGACTCGGGCAACACCTCCTCGGGTGTCGAGCGGCAGATCAGGAGAAACACGCCCGACGACAGCACATTGTCATAGTTGGACGTGATGAAATCCTCAATGTAACCGTAGTAGTCAGAGCAGAGCTTGTCGCACGCACGGCCGACCTCATCCTTGACCAGGTCATAGTTGTCACCGTCGAGCACCCTGCGCGCTATCTCCGAATCCATGCGGTTGAACTCATAGTCATAGTCCTTCTTGCGGCGCAGGAACGAGTAGAGCGAGTCATTGAGGTTCGTCCCGCTGACAGTCGCGTCGGCATAGGATATGTCAACCGTCAGCTCGCCGTCCTCAAGCACCAGCGGCGCGACGCACGCCTCGTCCATATAAAGCATCAGCATCATGACCGAATCGACATTGCCCGACATCTTGAACGTGCCATGCACAATCTCCGACGAATCGACCACCGTCCCCGCCTCGTCAAGCATCCTCAGATAAGCCATCTTGCCATCGAAATGCGAAGACGACGACCTGCCCTCGATGTGGTAGCAGTCGCCGCACGAGACCAGCACGGCGGCAGACATCAACAGTGTTAAAAACCTAACCATTCCTGCAATCCTTGTCATTTGGTGCAGGTAAAAATAAGGCCTATCCACCACGCCGCCTAAGTTTTTATTATTAATTAACTTGCCCCCGTCCAGGCACATTCAGCAAACGGCTGGAGGGGATGCAGCGATAAACTGTTTTTGCTTTTAGCTAACATTTTTAAACAAGGCACGCCGCACCCCGCACGCCACGTCACAGCAAGTGGTGGGTGGCCACATACTTCCACAGCGGCGCGGCCATCAGAGCCTGGCGGATGCGCCCCGACGTGAGCAGCCCCACGACCTCATCGGCCGTCAGCAGATGCACGGCAATGTCCTCGGTCGCGTCGAGGTGCTGCCCCGAGACAAGCTCGACATCACGCGCCACGAAGCAGTGCGACAGGTTGGTGTGTGTGCCTGGATTGGGCGAGATGGTCATCCACCGCTCCCAAGTGCCGCCGGCGTAACCCGTCTCCTCAAGCAGCTCGCGCCGCGCCGACTCCAGAGAGTCGGCATCGCTGCTCTCGCACACGCCGGCACAAAGCTCCATCGACACCTCGCCCAGCCCGTGACGGTACTGCTCGACGAACACGAACCGTCCGTCGCGCGTCACGGCGATGACGTTGACCCAGTCGGGATACTCCAACACATAGTACTCAGGCAACTGCATCCCGCTCGGCAGCTCCACGCAGTCGCAACGCGCCGTCAGCCACGGCCGCTTGACGAGGTAGCGGCTGTTCAGCACCTTCCATTTCTCGATACGCTTGCTCATATCTCACAACATTTTGCCTGCAAAGTAAGGAAATGCCGCCGACACCGCGCCACGCCCACCGCCTTTTTCTTGTCACCAGGACAGGCGCAGGAGGACGATTCGCCAGACGAGCCAACACCCCGCCCCGCACCACCGCACCGCCCGCACCAGACGTGACGGCGACGACGACAGGCACAAAACCCAGGCACGCGCCGAGAAAAGTTCCACTGCCCGCCGAGAAAAGTTCCATGTCTCGGTGAGTCAAGTAAAAACAAAAGTTTTGTTTATATAAACAGAAGTTCTGAATATACTTTACTCGCCGAGACATTGAACTTTTCCCGGCGTGAGGGGGAAGTTTATGTCTATCGTCGCGCGGTTTGCCTCCTGATGTGCTTTATTGGAATCAGCAGCGTAGCTTGTAGAGACGCATAATATGCGTCTCCTCCACGTCCTGAACATTCAACGACATCATGCCGCCTGACGTGGAGACGCATATTATGCGTCTCTACACCATACGGATAGATTGCGGGGAAACACAAGGACGTGGGCTGTAGAGACGTCGCCTGCCGCGTCTCTACACAATCCGGCGTGCATTCGTCATCGCCCCACCGTATTGTAGAGACGCAGCAGGCAGCGTCTCTACATTGTCCCGTGCATTCGTCAACATCCCGCTGCCACTGCCGCGTGATGCCCTATACCATATATAATATATACCGCCGGCAAACGGCAAAGCTCGGCGCGGCGCAGCAGGAAAAACGGGAGGGCGTGGGGGCGGCACGGAATATTGCACTATATTTGTCAAGACTTTAGCTGAACGAAACCTGATGAACAGGGCTTTAATCGCGCTCATCGCGCTCAACATCATGGCAACATTGCAAATGCGCCCGCAGACGGCGGAGGCGTTCAAGACGGTGGCACTGGATGCGGGATGGCAATTCCGCCGCGACACGGCCGGATGGCAGTGGCGGGACGCGTCGGTGCCGGGGACGGTGCACGCCGACTTGCTGCGGCACGGGCTGATTGACGACCCATTCGTGGGGCTTAACGAATACGGCAACCGATGGGTGGAGGAGGCCGACTGGACGTATGCCACCACATTTGACATCACAGCCGGGGAACTGCGGGACTACTCCAACGTGGCGTTGGTGATGGACGGTCTCGACACTTTCGCCGAGGTGAGCGTCAACGGGACGGAGGTGGCGCGGACGCGCAATATGTTTCTGCGCCACGAGAGGGAGGTGCGCCACCTGCTGCACGAGGGCAGCAACGAGGTGACGGTGCGCTTCACTTCCGCCACGCGGGCGGTGCTCAGCGACTATGAGCGTCAGGGCATCAACTACCCGGCAGACAACGACAAGGACAGCCGCCACCTGAGCGTCTATGCCCGCAAAGCACCCTACCACTACGGATGGGACTGGGGGCTGCGGCTGGTGACGTGCGGTGTGTGGAGGGGCATCGGGCTGCACTTCTACAACGGTTGCAAGATTGACGACGTGCACTCGACCACCACGCTCACTGTCGGCGGTGCAGCGGTGGTCGGCAACGAGGTGCGCATAGCCAACAACGGCACTCAGGCCGTCGATGCGACGGTGGCCGTGTCATGCACATTCGGCGGCAAGCCCGTCACGATGGCAAGCACCAGCCTGCGCCTCACGCCGGGTGACAACGTGGCAAGCATCCCGCTCACCATCGACACGCCACGGCTGTGGATGCCAAACGGATGGGGCGAGCCGGCACTCTACGACATCGAGGCGACCGTCACCGACAACGGCGGGCGCGTCATGGCACGCCACCGCCACCAAGTCGGGATAAGGGAGGTGGAATTCGTGAGCGAGCCGGACTCCATCGGGCGGAGCTTCTACTTCCGCGTCAACGGGCAGCCCATCTTCGCCAAAGGTGTCAACTACATCCCGCAGGACATCACGCTGACCAATGTCGGCAGGGACGACTATGAACGCCTGTTCCAGAACCTTGCCGCAGCTAACATCAATATGGTCAGAGTCTGGGGCGGAGGCATATATGAGGACGACTACTTCTACGAACTGGCCGACCGCAACGGGATAATGGTGTGGCAGGACGTCATGTTCGGCTGCTCCACCTACCCCGCTACTCCCGACTTCCTGGACAACGTGAGGGAGGAGGCCGACGACAACATCCGGCGGCTGCGCAACCACCCCTGCCTCGTGCTGTGGTGCGGCAACAACGAAATCGCCGAGGGCATCAAGTACTGGGGGTGGTCACGACGCTATGACGATGCCACCTATGCCAAGATGCGCCGCGACTATGACCGTCTGTTCAAGGAGCTGCTGCCCTGCCGCGTGGCGGAATTGGACGGGGGACGGAGCTACATACACACCTCGCCCGACACGGCGAACTGGGGACGGCCGGCGACATTCCCGCTGGGCGACAGCCATTACTGGGGACTGTGGTACGGCAAAGAACTGTTCGAGGTGATGGACACGCTCGACCTGCGATTCGTCAGCGAATATGGCATCCAGTCATTCCCCGAGATGAAGACGATAAGGACATTCGCCACCGACGGCGACCTGGACATAAACTCCGAAGTGATGCGCAACAGGCAAAAGAGCAGCACGGGCAATGAGACCATCATGCACTACATCACCAGCTACTACGACACGCCGCGCGACTTCGATGACTTCGTGTATCTCAGCCAGCTTGTCCAGGGGCACGGCATGGCGCACTGCATCGTCGCCAACCGCCGCAACCGCCCCGTGTGCATGGGCAGCCTCTACTGGCAGCTGAACGACTGCTGGCCGGCAATCTCGTGGTCGGCAATAGACTACTATGGCAACAAGAAAGCCCTCTACTACCATTCCAGGGACGCATTCGCCCCAGTCATCGTTTCGGCCGTCGAGGACGGGGAAAGGCTGGACATCTACACCATCTCGGACAAACTGGAGGCGGTCGCAGGATGCACCATCGAGCTGGCAGTTGAGGACTTCCACGGCAACACCCTGTCACGGCATGACATCGAGTGCGACATTGCCCCCAACACCACAGCGAGAGTCTCCACCCTTGTAATGGCAGACATCGTCACCGAGTGGATGAAAGCAAAGACATTGCTGGACATACGGGTGGTAAAGGACGGCACGACACTGTTTGCCGGCAAGCACTATTTCCTGAAGCCACGCGACCTTGACCTGCCCCGCCCGACTGTGGCACACAGCGTCAGATGGGACGGGGACAAAGCCATCATCACCTTGACCACTGACTGTCTGGCAAAGGACGTATTCATCGAGACACCGGCTCAAGGAATAGACTACACCGACAACTATTTCGACCTCCAGGCAGGCGAAACCAAAACAGTGGTGCTGTCTGGCAACGACTTGACGGACGATGTGGTAAAAGGCATCAAGATACGGACACTGACCGACACCTATTAAATGAAGAAAGAGATGACACGACTACTTGAAAACTGCGCCTACTCCGCCGAAAGCGCGTTGAACGCACAAAACGGCGGGGCTGACCGTGTGGAACTCTGCTCGGGGATGGGCGAAGGCGGCACTACCCCCTCCTATGGCGAAATGCTTGCTGCAAGGCAAGTGCTGACTACAACGAAGCTGAACGTCATAATCCGCCCACGTGGCGGCGACTTCCTCTACACGGAAAACGAGATAGAGATAATGGCAAACGACATAAAGACCGCGAGGCACATCGGTGCCGACGGAGTGGTGTTCGGCTGCCTGACGAGTGACGGCGACATCGACACACTGGCATTGGAACGGCTTCTCACCGCCGCCGACGGGATGTCAACCACATTCCACCGCGCATTCGACGTATGCCGCGACCCATTCGCCGCCATGGAAGAAATCATAGCACTCGGCTTCGACCGCATCCTCACCTCAGGGCAGCAGCCCAATGCGGAAAGAGGCATCCCCCTGCTCCGCCAACTCGTAGACAAAGCAGACGGGCGCATCGTCATCATGCCCGGATGCGGCATCACGCCACATAATATAAAAAGGATAGCGGTGGAGACAGGCGCGACCGAATTCCACGCCTCTGCCCGCAAGACCATCGGCAGCCTGATGACGTTCAGGAACGAAGCCGTCAGCATGGGCGGCAACGGAGCAGATGAATATGCCCGCTCAATCACCGACACGGAAACAATAAAACAACTCAAAACAATAATCACAAACCTCTGAATCATGAGACTGAAATCCAAACTACTCGCCATCGCGATGTGTGCGGCACTGGTCGCCTGCGGCAACAAGGACGTTGAAGCCGACTTCAACATCGTCCCGTTGCCCAACCAAATCACCAAACTCGAAGGCAAACCATTCGTGCTTTCGTCAAACACCACCATTGTCTACCCCGACAACAACCCGGACATCGAGCGCATAGCCGGATTCCTTGCTGGCTACATCGAGGAAGCCACAGGCCACAAGCCCGAGACAACGACCAAGCAGGGTGAGAACTCCATCGTCCTCATGTCGCAACTCAACACCGACAACAACGAGGCCTACACCATCAAGGTCAGCGAACAAAACATCGTCGTCAACGGTGCTACGCCTGCCGGCACATTCTATGGCGTGCAGACACTCCGCAAGGCCATCCCGGCACGCGCCGAGGGCATGGATGTCAAGTTCGGCAACGTCGAGATCAGCGACCAGCCACGCTTCGGCTACCGAGGGATGCATCTCGACGTGAGCCGCCACTTCTTCACCGC